>CABYVA010000051.1 GCA_902522325.1 uncultured Pelagibacteraceae bacterium | reverse complement strand
CATTTTTAATTCTAATATTGGCAAATGTTCCTCTAGTCATTACTTCATGATTACCTCTTCTTGCGCCATATGAATTATAGTCTTTTGGCAAAACTTGATGTTTCATAAAATATTCTCCAGTAGGACTTTCTTTTTGAATAGAGCCTGCTGGCGAGATATGATCCGTTGTGACCATGTCGCCTAATATTAACAATGGTCTTGCGTTTTTTATTTTTTTAAATCCTTCAGGTTTATCTGAAAGATTATCAAAGAAAGGAGGTTTTTTTACATACGTTGAACTTTGGTCCCAGTTATATATGCTACTTTTTTCAGTTTTAATTTTTTGCCACTGTATAGGTCCTTCAGATATATTTGAGTATCTTTTTATAAACATGTCGGCGTTTAAAGCTTCTTTTAAGGTATCATCTATTTCTTTGTTTGAGGGCCAAATATCTTTCAAATAAACTTCTTTTCCATTTTTATCTTTTCCTAAAGGGTCTTTATACAAATCCATTTCCATATGGCCGGCTAATGCATAAGCTACAACGAGTGGTGGAGAAGCTAAATAATTTGCTTTTATATGTGGCGAAATACGACCTTCAAAATTTCTATTGCCAGACAGTACTGAAACTGCATATAAATTTTTTTTTTCTATAGCGTCAACAATATTTTCAGGTAAAGGACCGGAATTTCCAATGCAAGTAGTACAACCATATCCTACTAAGTTAAATCCCAATTCGTCCAAATATTTATTTAATCCAGCCTTTTTCAAATAATCTGTTACTACTTGAGATCCTGGTGCTAGTGAAGTTTTTACCCAGGGTTTGGTTTTCAAACCTAATTCTACTGCTTTTTTTGCTAACAACCCAGCACCAATTAATACGTTTGGATTTGATGTATTTGTACAAGAAGTTATCGCTGCAATTAATATGGAACCATCTTTAATTTCAAAATTTTTTTTACTGACTTTTGAAATATATTTTTCTTTTCTGCCTGTTATATTTTCAAATACTTTTGCAAATCCAGAGGATGCTTCGGTTAATAAAACTTTGTCTTGTGGTCTTTTAGGTCCAGAAATTGTTGGAACAATTGAAGACATGTCTAATGATACAGTGTCTGTAAATTCAATATTATTATTTGCCCATAAACCTTGCTCTTTGGCATATTTTTCTACAATTGATAGAGTATTATCATCTCTACCTGAAAACTTTAAATATTTTAAGGTCTCATCATCAATTGGAAAAAAACCACAAGTAGCACCATACTCTGGTGCCATGTTTGCAATAGTGGCTCTATCAGCAAGGGATAAGTTTTTTAATCCGTTTCCATAAAATTCAACAAATTTTCCCACTACACCTTTGTCTCTTAAAATTTTTACAACAGTTAAAACTAAATCGGTAGCGGTCGTACCTTCGGGCATTTTATTTTTAAGCTCAAAACCAATTACTTCTGGGATTAGCATTGAAATTGGCTGTCCAAGCATTCCTGCTTCTGCTTCTATTCCACCAACACCCCACCCAAGTACTGACAATCCATTTACCATTGTGGTATGACTATCCGTTCCTACAAGGGTATCTGGAAATAAATATTCATCTCCTTTATATTTTTCTGACCAAACAACTTTTGATAAATACTCTAAATTAACTTGATGACATATACCTGTGCCTGGAGGAACAATTCTAAAATTATTAAAAGCTTGTTGTCCCCATTTTAAAAAGGAATATCTTTCACCGTTTCTTTTAAATTCTATATCAACATTTTTTTCAAAGGAGTCTGTTTTAGCTGAACGATCTACTTGAACTGAATGATCAATAACTAAATCAACAGATGATATAGGGTTAATAGTATTTGGATCTTTATTTTTTTCTTTAACAGCTTCTCTCATAGCAGCTAAATCTGCAACCGCAGGTATCCCTGTGTAATCCTGTAGCAAAACTCTTGCAGGTCGATAAGCTATTTCTATATTGGATTTTTTTTGTACTAACCATTTTTGAACTGCCTCTATTTGATTTTTAGTAACTGACAAATCATCTTCATATC
>CABYVA010000050.1 GCA_902522325.1 uncultured Pelagibacteraceae bacterium | reverse complement strand
AATAATTTCTATTAAAGATAACTACGCTATCTTCAGTCACCCCGACTATCCAAATATTGGACCTGCTTTTATTGCTGGTTTTTCAAAATGTTTTGGTTTTTGGAATGAAATTTATCCAAAAGTAGCATTAACTTTAATGTTCATACCAGCTTTAATTTTATTAAATAAATATTTTTATAACAATAATTTTCTTCTGGTTATTTTTTTAATTCTTTTTACAATCGGAAAATTTTTAGTAAATGGAGAGATGGATGGGCTAGTATCAATTTACTTTACAGTATCTTTTTTAGTTATTTATAACTTATCTTTAAAAGACTCTAGTAAAAAAAAATGATTTTATATTAGCAATTTTACTAATAATAATTTTATCTATGCTAAAAATAGAAGGATTTATTTTATCATTGATTATTATTTTCACAGTAACTACTTTCATGATAGCTAAAAAAAAAATAAACTATCAAATTGTATTTTGTCTGAGTCTGGCTATTATGCCTGCCATTATATGGCAAATATTTACTACAGCAGTGAATATTAATAACGCTAGTAGTCCATACAACTACAACTTGGACGATTTTTCATTGCGTTTTTTACAAGTTGAAAATTACTTTTTAATTAGCAAGTATATGATATTAAATGATAAGTTTTTTTTTAGTATAATTTTCTTTATAATCACTTATCTTTACACCAAAAATAAAAATATTTTAAAATATGTTGTATCATTAATATTTATTTATATGTCTATTTTATATATCGTTTATTTATCAACACCTCTTGACTTAGAATGGCATTTAAATTCATCAGCTACACGTGTTGTTAAGCCAATGGCACTATTTTTATTTATATTGGGCGTATATAATATTAATTATAAAAACAAAATTTATTAATAATGAAAGTTACTATTATAATACCCTGTTACAATGAAAGTGATTTCATTGAGAAAATATTAGACAAAATCAATAGTCAAACCAATATTAGTAAAGAAATCATTGTTATTAATGATGGTTCTAATGAAAAAACTACTAATATACTTAACGAATGCTTGAGTAAAAATAAAATTAATATTCTACTTAATCACGATTATAATAAAGGAAAAGGTGAAGCTTTAAAAACTGGCTTAAGCAAAGCAACAGGTGAGATTGTAATATTTCAAGATTCTGATTTAGAGTATGATCCTGAAGATTATAATAAGTTAATTGATCCTATAATATCCGACAAAGCAGATATTGTATATGGTTCAAGATTCCTTGGTAATGAAAAAGGTCAGCGAATATTATATTATTGGCATAGAGTTGGTAATTTTTTACTTACAACACTAACAAATATATTAACAAATATAAATTTTACTGACATGGAAACTGGTTATAAAGCTTTTAAAACAGAAATTATTAAAAGCATTGATCTTAAAGAAAATAGCTTTGGTATAGAGCCAGAAATTACTATCAAATTAGCTCTTAAGAATTACAGGTTTTACGAAGTAGGTATTTCATACAATGGAAGAACTTACGAAGAAGGCAAAAAAATTAAAATTAAAGATTTTTTTATAGCTATATATTGCCTAATAAAGTATCGATTTTTTTAATGGCGGAAGCGGTAGGATTCGAACCTACGACAGATGTTTCCACCTGTGACGAGTTAGCAACCCGCTGCTTTAAACCTGGCTCAGCCACGCTTCCTTATAAGCTCTTATAAACTATATAAAATTTGTTTCAATGTGGTACACAAATGTATGTGAGATGAACACTAATACTTAACTATTTTAGATAAAACGATAGAATTTTTAGATAAAATATAAAGATTTTCTTTATTTTTAAATTTTTGAAAACATGTTTGATTTTTTACACCTTGATTTTGCTGGTGATAAATTGCCCTATTAATTAAAACAGCATAGTCAAAATCACTATTCATATCTGTTTTAATATAATTTTTTATACCATTTTTATTTAAATAATATTCCAACACATCGTCATTCAGACCACAAGATGCTATTTTTGTACTTGGGTTTATGCTTTCTAAATTAACAAAGTTTTTAACTATC
>CABYVA010000049.1 GCA_902522325.1 uncultured Pelagibacteraceae bacterium | reverse complement strand
TCAAGATTGTAAGCAGCAAGTTCTAAGTTCAAATTTTAATGAAGATATAATTCATATTATTATTACTAACTATGTAGTTGATGAAACTGAGTACAAATATTTACCTTTAAATAAAAATTGTAAAAAATTTTCTGTTAATATTGAATTTATTTGTTTCCCAAAGATTTTAATTAAAAAATTAAAAGAATTATTTAATAATTATCAAATTTCTATTAATAAAATTATTTGTGGAGGTTACGTTAGATCCTTTAATCCATCAGATTCCGACTTGAATATTTGTGCAGCAGGATTGAGTTTAGTAGAAGGAGCCAATAAACAGGAAGTTGTAATAATACCTAAAAAATTAGAAAAAAAAGGTTTTTTTGAGAGACTTTTTCATGTTTTTAATTAGAACCGGTATTTTATTGTAACATTTGTTGTTTTTATAAAATTTCTTAAAAATTTTATATTTCCTCCATGTCAGTTTTAAACCAAAAAACAGTTAGAGAAACTATAGAAATCAATGGGGTTGGTTTACATGGCGGTAAAAAGGTAAAGTTAAAAATTAAACCAGCAGAACCTAATACAGGCATAGTTTTTAAAAGAATTGATCTAAAAAATAACAATTATGTAGTTCCTGGTGTTTACAATGTTTCTAGCGCATCATTCTGCACAACTGTTTCAAATGAGAATGGAGTTAGCGTTTCTACAATCGAACATTTAATGGCAGCTTTATACGGCAAAGGAATTGATAATGCATTAATTGAAATTAATAATTCAGAAGTACCGATTTTAGATGGTTCAGCAAAAATTTTTGTAGAAGAAATAAATAGAGTTGGAATTACAATAAGCAAAACTCCTATTAAGATAATTAAAATAGAGAAAAGGATAGCTTTAGTGGATGGATCAAAAACTATATCAATTGAACCTAGCAAGATTAGTTTAGATATCGATTTTGAAATTAAGTATGAAAATCCACTTATAGGAACACAAAGAAATTTAGTTAAAGTTTATGAAACAGATTTAGAGGATATATATAATTCTAGAACTTTTTGTTTATTTGAAGATATTGAAAAATTAAAAAAAATGAATTTAGCAAAAGGTGGAAGTCTAGAAAATGCTGTTGTTGTTAAAGATAATGAAATTTTAAATAAAGAAGGACTTAGAAATAAAAAAGAATTTGTAAACCATAAAATTCTAGATTGTATAGGAGATCTGTTTTTATCAGGCTATAAAATTATTGGTTCAATAAAATGCTCACAAGGTGGTCATAAACTTACTAATCAATTATTGAGAAAGGTTTTTCAAGACAATAACAACTTTTCAATTGTTGAAATTAAAGAGAAAAACATTCCACATTCATTTATCAATAAAAACTTCTTAAAATCAATTGCATAAAAGTTAGAAATTTTAAGATAATCTGTTAGTAATTCTAAATGGAGATTTTGAAAAAAGTTTTACTTCTGTCATTATTTTTTGTCTTATCTTCTTGCGGGGCAGATAAGGAAAAAGTCTCAGTAGTCAAAGAAAAAGATATTGAACTTCAAATGATAGATGCTTTTAAAGAGGGATACGAAGCTCTTGAAGATGGAGATGTTTTTTTCGCTGCTAAAAAATTTAATGAGGCAGAACTTTTATATCCACAATCTGTATGGGCACCGAAAGCCTCTCTTATGGCTGCCTATGCTTGGTACTCACAAAATTATTATTATGATGCAGTTTTCGAACTTAATAGATTTATTGAGACTTATCCAAACGACAAAAATATTCCTTATGCACATTTTCTTTTGGGTATGTGTTATTATGAAAATATTGTTGATGAAAGAAAAGATTTAGAACCTTTAATAAGAGCAAAAAAAAAATTCGAATTTATTATTGAAGAATACCCAGATACTGATTTTGCACTTGATGCTACATTTAAAATTGGTTTAATAGAAGATATAATGGCTGCAAAAGAAATGTATATAGGCAGACATTATATAAAAAAAGGCAAATGGATACCCGCAATCAATAGATTTAAAATAGTATTAAAAGACTATGGTACTACAATTTTTGTTGAAGAAGCTCTACATAGGTTAGTTG
>CABYVA010000048.1 GCA_902522325.1 uncultured Pelagibacteraceae bacterium | reverse complement strand
AAAAAAAGAAAAGAAAGAAAAGAAAGCAAAAAAAAAAGAGATTAAAGAAGAAAATAAAAAGTGGATTGCCAAAAAAAAGAAAAATAAGAAAAAATTTAAGGAAAAATCAAAAGATATTTCAACTGAAGTAAAAAGCTACATTACTAAAAAATTTAGTAAAAAAAAATATATAAATAGTATAAATGAATTACCCGAGTCTGCAATTTATTTTGTAGCAACAAGCCTGACATCAGGAAATTCTTATTACGGTTATATAAATCCAAAAAAACATCTCAAAAAATATCTACTTTAGATGGAAAATTTAAAGTAAAAAAAAATAATGTAGGACTTGCTTTTCTAAATGATGGAAAAACAATTTGTAAAGTCGGAACAGAAATAGAAGCTGCACCAAAAAAAGGAAGATATTTTGGATCAGTACATGCAAAATGTACAGACAATAAAAATTTTAACGGTGATTTCGCTCAAAAAGGAAATACAGGTAACGGAACTTTGAATGATGATGATGGAAATGATTTGAATTTCTACTTTTATACAAATTTAGAAACCGCATCAAAAAAATATGCATCAATCTCTACTGTATCAAAACAAGTTATTGCAAATGTTCCATCTGACACAATTAATCCAACAGGAAAATATTATGCTCTGCTAATTGGAAATTCTAAATATGTTAAATGGGCTTCTTTAAATTCACCAAGTAATGATGTTAAAGAAATTGGTAAAATTTTGAAAAAAAAGTATGAATTTGCTTCTGTTCGTATACTTAATGATTCAACAAGATCAGATATTTTTACTGAACTTAAAAAATTAAGAGACACAGTTACTCCTAATGATTACGTTTTAATTTATTATTCTGGACATGGACAAAAAAGTGAAGACAGAGCTTATTGGATACCAGTAAATGGTGAAAAAGAATGGGATCCTGAATGGATAGACTCTATAACTGTAAGTGCTGCAATTAAAAGAATTAAAGCAAAACATATTTTGTTGATGGTTGACTCTTGTTATTTAGGATCCAGTTTTAAGGGACAAAGCGCAGAAATTGACTTAAGTGAGTCAGAATGGAATGTTCAAATGGCGAATAAAGCTTTAAAAAATCGAGCTGGATTAGTGTTAGCTTCAGGGGGATCTACTCCGGTTACTGATGCTACAGTTGATGATAGACATTCTATGTTCGCTTACAAATTCATAGATATCCTTGAAAAAAACAATAATTTTATATTGTCATCTGAAGTAGCTTCAAAACTAAAAAAATATCATGCAAAACAATCTCAAACTCCACAATTTTATGAAGTAGCTAATTGGGGTCATCTTGAAGGTGATTTTGTTTTTGTATCCAAAAATTAATTAAAATTAATGAAAAAAAAAATTATTATTTTAATCTTTACTATTTCTTTGGCTTTTCCTTCAATAGTGAACGGAGAATATACAATAAATAGAAATTATTTAAAATTAACAGATTCTAATTCTAAGGATACTGAAAGTATCGAAATAAAAAATACTGAAATTACAGATAAAAACAAGGCCAATGAATTGCTTGGTGAAATAAATAGAAGAGACAAATATAGCCAAATCAAAAATGCTGGTACGGTAAAATTTAAAGGAGGTGCAGAAGAAATTTATAATGAATATGCTGACAGTGTAGTGTTGATTGGAAATAGAAAAAAATGGGCAACCGGTTCAGGGTTTTTTATTAAACACAATGGTTTAAAAATTATTACAAACTGGCATGTTGTTGATGGATCAAAAAATATTGATGTATGGCTTAAACCAAAGGAAACAAAAGAAGTTGATTATATACTAAATAATATTAGCTCTTATAAAGGCAAAGTTATTAAAACTAGTAAAGAAAAAGATTTAGCTATGGTTGAAGTGATTGGAATCGGTCATCAAAAAATTAAACCAGTTAAATTTGGAAGTTACAAGAAAGTAAAAATAGGAGAAATGGGATTTGCTATAGGTCACCCTGAAGGCTATGGTTGGACTTTCACGGGTGATATGGTTAGTCAAATTAGACCTAACTATGAATGGAGATATGATAATTCAAGACATTATGCTTCAGTGATACAGATACAAACTCCTATACACCAAGGAAATTCTGGTGGTCCCTTATTTAATAAAGACAAAGAATTGATTGGAGTAAATACTTTTACAACTGCTAAAAACGAAACTTTGAATTTTGCAGTATCTGTAGATGATTTAATAGTATTTCTAAATGAAGACCAACAGGAAGAAACTGAATCAGAATATATAAAAAAGAAGCAAAAAGATTCAACTTGGATTAAAAAAAGAAAAAAAACTACTGATGGAAAAAGTACATCAAATA
>CABYVA010000047.1 GCA_902522325.1 uncultured Pelagibacteraceae bacterium | reverse complement strand
GTTAACCATGTTGCCATCAATAAATATTCAGAAGCTATTTCTAAATTGATATTTTGTGCCTTAGTTATGAACTCATGAAATTGATCTGCTAATTTAGTTACTGAAATATTTTCAAGATTTACTTTTTGTGATTTAGCCAAATCTAAAAGAACATCAAGCGGACCATTAAATGCTTTTAAATTTACATTAAATTGATTTGAATCTGGTATTGTCGACATTTCAAATATTAACTTAAAATTTTATGAAATTGTGATGTTTTTTTCATAATAAAATCATCAATTATAGGCGAATTTTTAGCTACTGTAAGCATTTCGCTATAGTTTCCATTGCAATGTAAAACCAAATTGCACCCTGCTTTAAAAGATCGAATGGTACTTTCTTTAATTGAGAATTTCAAACTTTTCATAGAAATATCATCGGTCATTATTATATTTTTAAATTTAATTTTTTTTCTTATTATATTGATAATTTTTTTTGAGTGTGTTGCTGTAAAAGATTGATCAATATCATCATAAATAACATGGGCGGTCATTGCAAATAAGCTTTTTTTATTATTAAAACATTTAAAATCATTTTTGATTAAAAAATTAGTTTTTTTTTTAACAATGGGTGTGAATTTGTGACTATCAACCTTAGCTAAACCATGACCTGGAATGTGTTTAATAACTGTTGCTATATTATTTTTATGAAACTCCTTTATACAAAAATTTCCAATTTTGTTGATTATTTTAATATTATTACCATAGGATCTATCATTTATTACTTTGCTAGAGTTATTATATTTTATATCAAGAACTGGTGCTGTGTTAATATTAACTCCAATTGTATTTAAGAGTGATGCATTTTGCTTAATAAAGATTTTAAAATAAATATCAAACTTTTTTAAATTCTTTCTATATAAGTTGCCAAAAAATTCACCAGTGAATGGTGAAGTTATAATAAATTTCTTGAGTCTGTTAATAGAACCACCTTCATGATCAATCAAAATTGGGTATTTTTTATCATTAAAAATTTTTTTAATTTCAGAAGTCATCTCTTTAATTTGATTTAATGATTTAATGTTACGTGAAAAAAGAATGACACCCCAAGGTTTATATTTTTTTAAAAATTTTCTTTCTTTAGAAGTTATTTTTGTTGATTTTAAACCTGTTATAAATGAACGTCTATTCTTCATCATTAAATAATAATTCCCAAAAATGGTATTTTTTTTTGCTTTCATTATTAATATTTTTTACATATTCAACAATATTATCAGTATCGTTTTTTAATACAGGCAGATTCTCTGAATAAGTAACAATTTTTTCTTCATTAGATTGAATTGATCTGTAAGATTTTTTTTTGTGTGTATCAGAAAAATAGTATTTAACTGAAAAAAAAGTAAATAAAATTATAGTAAGTACATATAAAAAATATTTTATTTCTTTTATCATTACATTTTTTCTGGAGTGCTTACTCCAACTATTGACATTCCTTGCTTAATAACATTTGAAACTGCTTTTAAGAGTGCGATTTTTTCATCAGAAATAATTTTTTTTTCATTAATAAATCTTTTAGATTCATCATCTTTTCCTAAATTCCAATATGAATGAAATTGTGAGGCAAGTTCATATAAGTAAACTGGAACTCTATGTGGTTCTAGTTTTTTAGATGATATCTCTATACATTTAGGCCATTGTGAAATTTTTTGTAAAATTTTAATTTCATCTGAAGAATATTTAAAATCATATGATTTTATATCAAATTTATCATTTACGTTTTTACCAATATGTCTAAATACAGATGAAATTCTTGCATAGCAATACTGTACATAATAAAGGGGGTTATCTTTTGATTTTTCTTTTACTTTCGCAAAATCAAAATCTAATTCAACATCACTACTTCTGCTTAACATGATAAATCTTGTTGCATCTTTTCCAACTTCGCTAATTAGATCTTCAACTGTAATATAGTCACCTTTTCTTTTTGACATTTTAAATGGTTTGCCATCTTTTATTAATTTAACTAATTGGCTTACTTTGCAATTTAATTTATTTTTAACTCCTGACATGGCTTCAACAGAAGCTGAAATTCGCTTTATGTATCCTGCATGATCAGCACCAAGAATATTAATCATTAGATCAAAATTTCGATTTAACTTATTGTAATGATAAGCAACATCACTTGCAAAATAAGTCCAAGATTTATCAGATTTTTGTAAGGGCCTATCTTTATCATCGCCAAAATCTGTTGATCTAAATAAAAGTTGTTCTCTTTCAACCCAATTACTTTTGCTTTCATCAATAGGAGCTTTTATTTTACCTAGGTATACAAAATTTTTTTTTTTAAGAATATCTATTACAGCTTCTACTTCCTTGTTTTTAACTATTTCAGTTTCGCTTTGAAAATTGTCATGAGTAATACCTAAATTTTT
>CABYVA010000046.1 GCA_902522325.1 uncultured Pelagibacteraceae bacterium | reverse complement strand
TGAAACTATAATTTTTTTATTTAAATTA
Organism: uncultured Pelagibacteraceae bacterium; assembly: GCA_902522325.1. Lineage (GTDB taxonomy): Bacteria > Pseudomonadota > Alphaproteobacteria > Pelagibacterales > Pelagibacteraceae > Pelagibacter. Next base: position 2,410 of record CABYVA010000046.1, on the reverse strand, counting down.
TTATATGAACAATAAATTTTTTTTGGATATTTAATTATACAGTTTCCTTCTTCTGTTTTTTCACCTATAGTTTGTTTAAAATCAAAAGTTAAATTCTCAGTTTTCTTTAAATTTAAAATAATTTGATCTTTTAATGCTGCATGTACCGGACTTATGAGATGCAAAAGAAAATAAATAATTAATATATTTCTCATTTTTAAAGAACGTCTCTTTTTCCAACATGATTTGCTTTACTGACAATGCCTTCTTCTTCCATCATATCAATAATCCTTGCTGCTCTATTATATCCTATCTGCAGTTTCCTTTGTAAAAGTGATGTTGACGCTTTACCTTCTGTTTTAATTATATTTAACGCGTCCTGATAAAGTTCATCCCTTTCCCCATTACCTTCTAAATTGTTTGAAGACTCCTTTTCACCAGAAAAATTTAATATTTCATCAATATAATCAGGTTCTGCTTGTGATCGAATATAATTGTTGATTTTCTCAATTTCGTTCTCAGAAACATATGGTGCATGAATTCTTACCATTTTATTTGCTGAAGACATGTACAACATGTCTCCTTTGCCTAGAAGTTGCTCAGCTCCTTGCTCTCCCAGAATAGTTCTACTATCTATTTTTGAAGTTACTTGAAAAGATATTCTTGTTGGAAAATTGGCTTTTATTGTACCTGTTATAACATCAACACTAGGTCTCTGAGTGGCCATAATTATATGAATGCCTGCTGCCCTAGCCATTTGTGATAGTTTTTGAATATAATTTTCAATTTCTTTTCCGGATACTAGCATTAAATCCGACATTTCATCCACAATTACTATTATATATGGCATAGGCAACTTATGTTTATTATTGTAACCGTCAATATTTCTAACTCCCTCCCGTGTCATTAATCTATATCTACTTTCCATTTCTTTAACTACCCATCCTAAAACTGAGGCAGCTTTTTTTGCTTCGGTAATTACAGGACATAATAAATGAGGTATACCCTCATATGTAGAAAGTTCTAACATTTTTGGATCAATTAAAATAAATTTACATCTATTAGGAGTGTGTCTATAAAGTAGAGAAAGTATTATTGTGTTTATACAAACTGATTTTCCTGAACCAGTTGTACCAGCAATTAATAAATGTGGCATAGAACTAAGATCACCAATTAATGGAGTTCCAGAAATATTTTTGCCCAAAGCAATTGGTAATTTAATATCTTTTTTAGAAAAATCTTTATGTGAAATAATTTCATTTAAATATACGTCTTCTCGAGATGAATTAGGGAGTTCTATCCCAATAGTATTACTTCCTGGTATTGTAGAAATTCTTGCAGATTCTGAACTTGTATTTCTTGCAATATCTTCAGATAAATTAATTATTTTCGAAACTTTGACTCCAGCTGCAGGTTCAAACTCATTTAGAGTAACAACTGGTCCATTGCTTACTTTTTTTATTTTTCCTTCAACACCAAAATCCAAAAGAATTTTTTCTAGAAAATCAGGATCAATATTATTATTCGAAGATTTTTCTTTTTGTCTTTTAATATGTGATTTTAATAAATCAATTGATGGTAAAATAAATTTTTTTTCTTTAGGAGAATTTTTAATTATTTCTTTTGAAAATGGCAAATCTTCTTGTATTAGATCTTTATTTTCATAAGTAGGTTCTGATAAAGAATACTTATCTTTATTTTCTTTGTTATTATAAAAATTCTTTTCTTTTTTTCTAAATAAAATTTTAGATATATTTTTTACAAAATTTAATAATGAATTTATTTTAAAGTTAATACTAATTAAAAATAAAGATGAAATAAATGTAATTAACACATAGTAAGCTATATTTTGGTACAAGATTATTAGTGAACCTAAAAAGGTACTTATCAAAAATTCTCCTACAAATCCTCCATTTCCATTAATTGATAACCAAAAAGATTTTGGATAATACAATGAAAAGAATAAAGAACCTAAAACTGCATAAGAAACTGTATAAAATAAATTTTCTATAAAAAGAAAAATTTTTTTAGACCTTACAATATTAGTGCCAGTTAAAAATAGACTAATAGAAATCAATATTGAAATAAGACCTACAGATTGGTAGAAAAGATCAGATACAATACTGCCCTTAAGTCCAAGAAAATTTTCAATTTTTTGATTATCAGGAAAAATAAAATTTGGATCCTCAGGAGAGTAGCTTAGCAAAGAAACTAATAATAATAGACCTAATATCGATATAAATATTCCTAATAGCTCAATAAACCTTCGAATTGTGAAATTTATAATATTATTTGTTAAAGTTTTAATTTCCATAATAATAAATGAATCAAATTTATAACTTTGTATCATTTAATAAATATGGTTAAAATTAAATTTTAAATATGAATATATGTTTAATAGGGGATGGATTAGTTAGTTTAACTTTGGCTA
>CABYVA010000045.1 GCA_902522325.1 uncultured Pelagibacteraceae bacterium | reverse complement strand
TTGGAAATTTTAGTTTTAGTTTTTCATACAATAATAAAATATTTAATTTCGTTTATAGTTTAAATAAAAAAAATAAAATTCATAGAATTAATGGAGTGAATTATCTTAAATTTAGAGGAAACCCACTTAGTGAAATGATTGATTGTATTTTATATAAGAAAATATCATTTAAAAGAAATAATGAAAAAGCTGTTAAAGCAGTTTATTTTATAAAAAAATTAAAAAGAATTAATTAATTATTTAAAATTTTAGAATAATGATCCGCAATCAAATCGTAAGAAAATCTTTCTTTTATGCTTTTATATAAATCATTTTGTTTGTGGGAGATCAATATTTTGTTAAACCAATTATTAAAATCTTCAAAATTTTCAACAACTGGCTCTTTAATTATGTAGCCCATGTTGCTTGACGAAATCAGATCTGTTGTGCCTGTACCATCTCTGCACATCACAGGTAGACCGCATGATAGAGATTCTAAAGCAATTTGACCAAAAGATTCTAGTCTGCTTGGATTTAACAAAAGATCTGATGCAGAATAAATTAATCTTAATTTTTCAGCATTATTAATTGGACCTAATATATTTATATTTTGATCATTAAACTTTTTTTTTTCAGGCTCCCCGAAAATATTTAAAACTACATTTTTATTATTTTTATTTTTATAATTATTAAAAATTTCTATGGCAGTATCTAATCCTTTAATATATTTTTTCCCATAGTCTGAAAATCCAAATAAAAAATGTATTTTATTTATATCCCAGCCTAATTTTTGCTTAGCTTCTTTTTTTTCAATAGGTTTCCAAAAATTAGTATCAATTGGTAACGGTAACTTATAAATTTTTTTATCTTTTAATAAATCGCTTTTCTTTGCATTATTATATTGCCAATTCGAGGTAGCAATTATTCTGATTTGTTCGGGTAAATTTTTTTTTTTTCTTTTCCAAACCCATTTATTTAAATCAAAACCACTTTCACTTTGAGATCTATTATTTGTTAGGTAACCATTAATAAATCTATTATTTTCATAGGTATAATGTTCTGCGCCGCAATAGAGCCACATATCATGCAGTGTCCACAATATTGGAATTTTTATTTTTTTTATTTGTTCAATGCTAATTAGTTCATTGCCAATCCAATGTATATTTAAATAATCGGGATTATATTTATCAATTTGGGATAATATGTTCGATTTTAAAAATGATATCGTATGAGTATTTTTATTTTGAGTTTTAAAAAAAAATTTTAGGTTTCTCGAAATTTTCTTTTTTTGTTCCCAAAAAAAACTATTAATTCGAGACTGTTCACAAATAACTTTTGGGTTTTGAGTACTTTTTTCGGCTACTAAAATTTTAGAATCAATATTATTTTTTAATAAACACTCATTAATTCTTTTTACTGCAATTGCAGCCCCTCCACTGTCTGAAAAATTTAAATGTAGGATTTTTTTATTCATGTATTATATTTGATCTAAAGAATATAATATTTATACTTTATTAAATAGATTTATTAAATAATTAATTAGAAATGAACAATAAAGAATTAACGAGTTTTGCAAATGAAATTAATGGTAAATTTATTTTTGACTATGATTTAAAAAAAACCAACTGGTTTAATATTGGAGGAAAAGCCAAGGCTTATTTTAAGCCAGAAAGTTTAAATGAACTGTCCATTTTTTTAAAAAAATTTGGAACAAAGGAAAAAATATTTTTACTAGGCGCTGGATCTAATATTTTAATCAATGAAAAATTATTTAATGGAATTGTTATTAAATTAGGAAAAAATTTTTCTAATATTTCGATATTACCAAATAAAACAATTGTAGCTGGAGCAGCTACAACCGATAAAAAATTATCTGAATTCGCTGCAAGCAACAGTATAGGTGGGTTAGAGTTTTTGTCTTGTATACCAGGAACAGTTGGAGGTGGCTTACGTATGAATTCTGGATGTTTTAAAAAAGAATTTAAAGACATCTTAATATCGGTTCAAGCTATTGATAGAAATGGTAAAATTTTAACAATTCCATCATCTAAAATTAATTTTGGTTATAGGCGAAACGATCTTAGTAAAGATTTAATATTTTTAAGTGCTTCTTTTAAAGGTGAAGAAAAAAGTAAAGAAAAAGTTGAGGAAGATATAAAAATTTTGCTAAACGAAAAAAATAAAACTCAACCAACAAAAACTAAAACTGGCGGTAGCACATTTAAGAATCCTTTAGATCAAACAGATCAAAAAGTCTGGGAACTTATAAAAAAATCAGTTCCTTTAGAAACTAAATTCGGTGAAGCAGAAATTTCCCAAAAGCACTGTAATTTTTTTGTCAATAAAAGTAATGCAAGTTTTGAAGATATGAAAAAATTGATAGATTTTGTTAAAAAAAATGTAAAATCAAAAACTGGCATAGAATTAGAAACAGAAATAGAAATAATCGAGTGATAAAAAAAATTTTAGTTTTAGGTGGTGGAATTTCCAAAGAACGATTAATTAGCCTTCAAACCGCTAAAGCTGTTAACAAAGAGCTTAAAAAAAAATATAAAACTTTAATTTGTGAGCCAGATGGAGATTTAATAAAGAAAATTAAAAAATTCAAACCCGATATAGTTTTTAATGCTTTACATGGGCAATTTGGAGAAGACGGATACGTCCAAGCCATATTAGAATCTCAAAGTGTAAAAT
>CABYVA010000044.1 GCA_902522325.1 uncultured Pelagibacteraceae bacterium | reverse complement strand
TAGTAAAACAGAATAAATATAGTTTGCTCCCCCACTTCTAGCTTTTACTAATACAGACATGTCTGGAGGATATGCTCCTCCGTTTGATGCCATAGCCTCTTTGTCGTTTGAATAAGGATTTATAAATTTATCCGAAAGTTTTGCAGGTCTTGTAAACATTTCTCCATCATCATTTGGTCCATCTGTTACTTCAAAACTTGCTGCAATAGCTTTTGCTTGTTCTTTTGAAAATTCAGGGCCCCCTACTTCAGCTAGATTTCTATAACTCAGATATTTCATTGAATGACAAGATGCACAAACTTCATTATAAACTTGATATCCTCTTTGCAAAGAAGCTCTATCAAACTTACCAAAATATCCTTTAAAGCTCCAATCAACCTTTAACAATTCTTGCTTCTCAGCCGAATAAGTATTTTGATATAGAAAACTCAATGAAAAGAATATTGTTAAAATTAATTTATAATATTTTTTCATACTACTGATTAGTGAAGTTTATCCTTTTTAATCATCTCTGGTTTAGGCACTCCTCCGAGAACTGGTTCGGTAATACTTAATGGTACAGGTAAGGTTTTTTCTTTACTGCTTAATACCGGTAAAATAATTAAGAAGTGAATAAAATAATATGCTGTAGCAATTCTTGCTATTAATAAATATGTTCCTTCTGCTGGCATCGCTCCCATGTAACCTAGAATAAAAACATCTAAAACAAGTATCCAATAAAATTGCCTAAATAAAGGTCTAAAAATTGCAGATCTTACTTTAGAAGTATCAAGCCAAGGAAGAATTACTAAAATAAAAATTGAAGCAAACATTGCAACTACTCCAAGTAACTTGTCAGGTACAGATCTTAAAATTGCATAAAAAGGTAATAAATACCACTCTGGAACAATATGCGCAGGAGTGACCATAGGATTTGCTTCAATATAATTATCAGAATGTCCTAATATATTTGGTGAATAAAAAACAAAAAAAGCAAATACAATCAAAAATAATAACAAAGCAAATATATCTTTTATAACTATGTAAGGATGAAAAGGAACTGTATCTTTTGACGGTTTTTTTAAATCTATTCCAACAGGATTATTATTGCCAGGAACATGCAACGCCCAAATGTGTAAAACGACTAAACCTAAAATTAAAAATGGAAAAAGATAATGTAAGCTGAAAAACCTTGTTAAAGTTGGATTATCTACAGCGTAACCGCCCCAAAGCCAATTAGTTATACTTTCTCCAATTAAAGGTATTGCGCTAAATAAATTTGTTATTACTGTAGCACCCCAAAAACTCATTTGGCCCCACGGTAAAACATATCCCATGAATGCTGTTGCCATCATTAATACATAAATTATCATTCCAAGAATCCATATAACTTCTCTTGGTGACTTATATGATCCATAATATAAAGATCTAAAAATATGGATATAAACTGCTAAAAAAAACATTGAAGCTCCATTAGCGTGCACGTATCTTATTAGCCATCCATAATTTACATCTCTCATTATATGTTCAACACTATCAAAGGCTAAATCGGCATGCGCAACATAATGCATGGCTAATACAACACCAGTAACTATTTGGGCAATTAAACAAAAAGTTAATATACCTCCAAAAGTCCACCAATAATTTAGATTTTTTGGTGTCGGATATTCTCTTAAATGAGCACTTAACGATAATAAAGGAAGTCTATCATTAAACCATTTTCCTAATTTAGATGATGGAACATAATTATGATCACTCATTAAGTTTATCCTATTTTAATTGTGCTGCTGTTTACAAATTCGTATTTAGGAATCTCTAGATTTGTTGGTGCAGGGCCTTTTCTAATTCTTCCCGATGTATCATAATGCGAACCATGACAAGGACAAAACCATCCATTATACTCACCTTTATCTCCTAAAGGTACGCATCCAAGATGGGTACATACTCCAAGCATTACTAACCATTCTGGATTTTTTGCCCTATCTTCATCTTTTTCAGGATGTGGAAGATCTTTCAAATCAACTGATCTTGCTTCTACTATTTCTTCTTGTGTTCTTCTTCTAATAAAAACTGGTTTTCCTCTCCAAAGAACTGTTATTGATTTTCCTGGCTCTAAAGAACTTACATCAACCTCTGTGCTTGCTAGAGCTTTTACTGATTGATCTGGGTTCATTTGGTCTACTAATGGCCAAACAGCTGCTCCAACGCCTACTGCACCTAATGCATATGAAGCTGTAAATAGAAAATCTCTTCTTTTTGGTTTTTTTTCTTCAGACATATATATTATTTATATTTATTATTATCCCTAATATATGATTTAATATAAGAAAAAAAGTGTGACAACAATGTCATTTAAAACCATGAAAATAAGACCAAAAATTGCTCTTTATGAACCAGATATACCTCAAAATACAGCCGCTATTATTAGAACGTGTTCGTGTTTAGGTGCTAAAATTGAAATAATTGAACCTTGCGGCTTTATGTTAAATGATCAACGTTTTAAAAGAGTTGTTATGGATTATTTAGATACAAAAATGATTAAATTTTATAAAAATTGCGGAGAATTTTTTGAAGAAAAAAAAAATAAAAAAGAAAGAATAATACTTATGACTACAAAAGCTTCTGAATCATATTCATCTTTTAATTTTAATATTAATGATACAATTTTATTTGGAAGAGAAAGTTCCGGAGTTCCAGAAAAAATTCATAAATTGGTTGATAAAAGACTTAAAATACCCTTAACTTTCAAAAAAAGATCTTTAAA
>CABYVA010000043.1 GCA_902522325.1 uncultured Pelagibacteraceae bacterium | reverse complement strand
GGAAATTAAAATAAAATGACTATTATATATTTATGATTAATACCTTGATTCCTTTTCTAGTACTTATACTTGTAGTGGTTTTTATTCATGAGTATGGCCACTATTATTTTGCAAAAAAATATGGTGTAGGTGTTACAGATTTTTCTATTGGTTTTGGAAAAGAATTATTTGGCTGGAATGATAAATCTGGCACAAGGTGGAAGATTTGTTTACTACCTCTAGGAGGTTACGTTAAATTTTTTGGAGATAGAAATGTGTTTTCTCAAAGCGACCAAGAAAAAGTATTAAAAAAATATAAAATAGAAGATCAAAAAAAACTGTTTATTTTAAAACCTTTATATCAAAGATCTTTAATTGTCTTTGGTGGACCGTTGGCAAATTTTCTTTTAGCAATATTTATTTTTGCGTCAATATATATGTTTGTAGGAAAAGATTTTACTCCTGCTGTAATTAATGAAGTTCAAAAAGATAGTCCTGCCCATGTAGCGGGACTTATGAAAAATGATATAATCTTGGAAATCGACGGTACAAAAGTAAAAAGCATATTAGATGTTTCAAAATTAATAACTATGTCGACTTCAGAATTTATTGATTTTAAAGTTTCAAGATACGAGCAGGATATTTTACTTAAAATCAAACCAAATCTTGTTGAGTCTGTAGATAATCTCGGTAACAAAGTTAATAAAAGGATGATTGGAATTAAATTAATTCCGTATAATAATGAAATTAATCACGTAAAATTAGGACCAGGAAAAGCACTTTATCACTCTATAAAAGAAGTATATTTTGTAACATCCTCTACCCTCAAGTATTTAGGTTCGATGTTGGTAGGAAAAGGCGATAGTTCGCAACTAGGAGGACCAATTCGTATCGCAAAAATAACAGGACAAGTTGCTGAATTTGGAATTATTCCTTTTTTAAACATAATGGCTTACATTTCAATTAGCTTAGGTTTAATAAACTTGTTTCCAATTCCACTTTTAGACGGAGGTCACTTAATGTTTTATGGTTTCGAAAAAATTTTGGGCCGTCCGTTAACTCAAAAAACTCAAGAAGGTTTCTTTCGAATCGGAATGTTTTTGTTATTATCATTAATGTTTTTTGCAACTTTTAATGATCTTAAGGATTTAGGCTTATTTTAAAGGGTTTTTAGTCTTCAAATTAGTCAATAAAATCAATGTTTTTTCCTACAATATATTGTGGGGAAAAGAAAGTTATACACTAAAAAAAAGCTTGAATTATCAACGATTTTGTTAAATATAAAAAATAACCTTTAAAACCGGAGCTAAAATGAACAAAAAACAATTAGTAGCTAAATTGGCTGGTTCCTTGAATCAAAGCAAAGCTGATGCTGAGCGTACTTTTGATACTATTACCAATACAATTTTAGATGCATTAAAAAATGATGATTCAGTGAAAATTGCAGGTTTTGGCACTTACAAAGTTGCTAAAAGAAAAGCTCGAATTGGACGTAATCCTAGAACTGGAGAACAAATCCAAATTGCAGCTTCACAAAAGGTAAAGTTTTTACCTGCTAAAGCACTAAAAGAAATCTTCAATAAATAACTTAAGTTTTAACAGCCTTACTACATAAATATGTAATAAGGCTGTTACTATATGCATATTCTGCATACCTATTTTTCCTTATCAGCAGTAGTTAAAAATTTTTAGAAATATAAAAAATAATCATAGGAGGATTTATGAAAAAACATTTTAAAAAACTAGTTGGTCCTTTAGTAAGTATATTTTTTTTACTAAATATGACAAGTACTGGTTATGCAGAAACTACAGTTTCTGCTGAAGTTGGTTTTATTTTTAATACACTTTTATTCTTGATTTGTGGATTCTTAGTCATGTTTATGGCTGCAGGTTTTGCAATGTTAGAAGCAGGAAGCGTTACGTCAAAAAGTGTATCAGTAATTTGTGCAAAAAATATTGGATTATTTTCAATAGCTGGAATTATGTTCTGGATGGTAGGATATAATCTTGCATATGGAATTCCGGAGGGTGGTTATATTGGTAGTTTCACCCCATGGTCTGACTCTAGTGCAGTAGATACCGGTTACTCAGATGGATCTGATTGGTATTTTCAAATGGTATTTTGTGCAACGACAGTGTCTATTGTATCAGGAACATTGGCAGAAAGAATTAAATTATGGCCATTTTTCTTATTTGCAGCAATTTTATCAGGAATTATTTATCCAATCGTAATGGGTTGGCAGTGGGGAGGTGGCTGGTTAGCTACCGCTGGATTCTCAGATTTTGCAGGATCTACACTTGTTCACTCAACTGGTGGTGCAGCAGCATTAGCAGGGGCAATTGTTTTAGGACCTAGATTAGGAAGATTTACTAAATCTGGTTCTCCAGCTCCTTTAAAGCCTTTTGCAGCTTCGTCAATTCCACTTATAACTATAGGAATATTTATTCTATGGTTAGGTTGGTTTGGATTTAATGGTGGTTCACAACTTGCAATGGGCACAGCAGATGATGCAATTGCAGTTTCAACAATATTTTTAAATACTTTTTTGGCTGGAGCTGGTGGTGTAATGGCAGCAGCTTTAGTTACAAGATTAGGATTTGGAAAAACTGACGTTATACAAATGTTAAATGGATGTATTGGTGGATTAGTGGCAATTACAGCTGAACCATTAATGCCTTCTCCACATGCAGCTATATTAATTGGTGGTGTTGGAGGTGTAATTGTAGTTTTTGGAACCAAGTTATTGTTTTCAATGAAAATTGATGATGTAGTTGGCGCAGTACCCGCACACTTATTTTCAGGAATATGGGGAACTCTAGCAGTTCCGATTACAAATCCTGAT
>CABYVA010000042.1 GCA_902522325.1 uncultured Pelagibacteraceae bacterium | reverse complement strand
ACTTTAAAGTAATTAATTTAGACAAAATTTCATACTCCTCAAATTTTTATAATACTAAAGATTTTAGATATAAAAAAAATTATAAATTTATCAAATGTAATATAAATAATACGAAAAAAGTTAATAATATTTTAAATAAATATAAACCAATAGGCATTTTTAATTTGGCAGCAGAAACTCATGTTGACCGATCAATTGATAATCCAAAAGAATTCATTGAAAGCAATATTTTAGGTATTTTTAATTTGCTCGAATGTTTTAAAAAATTTTCAAAAAAAAATAGATATTCTAAACTAATTCATATATCTACAGATGAAGTGTATGGAGATATTTTAAAAGATAGATCTAAAGAAAATGACACTTATAAACCTAGTTCTCCTTATGCCGCAACAAAAGCTTCGTCAGATCATCTAGTTTATTCTTATGTAAGAACTTACAAAATAAATGCAATTATCACTAATTGTTCTAACAACTATGGACCACGACAGCATCCTGAAAAACTTATTCCTAAAATTATTTATAACTGTATTAATAATAAAAGTATTCCATTATATGGTAATGGAAAAAATTCTAGAGAATGGATTTATGTAGTCGATCACTGCAACGCTTTGTTGAAAGTATTTAAAAATGGAAAAGTAGGAGAATTTTATAATATTGGATCTAATCTAAATCTTAATAATTTAAATATAGCAAAAACACTCATAAAAACTGCTAAACAAAAAATTAAAACTGGCAAAAATGTTAAAATTAAATTTGTTAAAGACAGACCTGGGCATGATTTTAGGTATGCTCTTAATAGTAATAAAATTAAAAAAAAATTAGGATGGAAATCATCCATAGAGTTAAAAAAAGGACTTGAAAAAACTTTTGAGTGGTATCTAAATAACCAAAACTATTATTCTAATTTAAAAAAAATTGATATTACTAAAAGATTAGGTCAAAAAAATTAATGATAAAAAAAGGAATTATTTTAGCTGGCGGTATGGGAACAAGAATGAGTCCATTAACCAAAGCTGTAAATAAACATTTACTTCCAATTTATGACAAACCTTTAATTTTTTATCCATTGTCAATTTTAATGTTAGCTAAAATTAAAGAAATTTTAATAATTGTTAACAGAGGTCAGTTAAATCAATATAAAAAAATAATTCCAAATGGCGACAATCTTGGAATTAAGATAACTTTTAAAGAACAAAAAAAACCCGTAGGGCTACCAGACGCATTTGTGTTGGGTGAAAAATTTATTGGAAATAGCAATACAGCTTTAATTTTAGGTGATAATTTTTTCTATGGACAGAACTTAACAAAAATACTTAACCAATGTTGCAAACTAACTAGTGGTGCTAAAGTTCTGTTACACAAGGTGTCTAAACCAGAACTATACGGTGTTGCAAAAGTTAATAGTAAAAATAAAATTATATCTATAAAAGAAAAACCAAAAAAATATATTTCTGATTTAGCAATAACTGGTTTATATTTTTTCGACAATAAAGTAATAAAATATTCTAAATCTCTAAAACCATCTAAAAGAGGCGAAATTGAAATTACGGATTTATTAAACAAATATAAATCAAAGAAAAAACTTACAGCTGATTATATAGGTAGAGGTGGTGCTTGGCTTGACACAGGTTCTATAGAGGATTTTTATAAAACAAGCACTTTTGTTTCTGCTATAGAAAATAGACAAGGCTTTAAAATTGCTTGCTTGGAAGAAATATCTTTACTAAATAATTGGATTAATAAAAAACATATTTTAAACGCAATTAAATTTTATGGTAATTGCAGTTATTCAAATTATCTAAAAAAGTTAATATCTAAATGATAATTAAACCAAAAATAAAATTTTTATCCACAAGCAATTATTAAATTGATATTATGCTAGATATTAATATCTTACGAATGAAATGAGAATTGAAGAAGATATAAAACTAGATTATTCAGACGTTTTATTCAGACCTAAAAGAAGTACTTTATCAAGTAGAAAAGATGTTGATTTAAGGAGAACTTACAAATTTAAATACAGCAAAAATGAATGGTCTGGTATTCCAATTGTTGCAGCTAATATGGACGGTGTAGGTGAGCTAGGGGTTGCAGAAAGTTTATCAGAATTTGAAATGATAACATGTCTAACTAAGCAACATGATGTAAAAAAACTAGAAAAATACAAAAAATTAAAAAAAATATATAAAAATATTTCCTTAAGTATTGGAATAAAAAAAGAAGATTTTGAGAGGCTTGATAAAGTTTTAAAAGAATTTTCATTTATTAAATTTATTTGTGTTGATGTTGCAAATGGATACTCCGAACATTTTAGTGCTTTTATTAAATCTGTAAGAGATAAATACCCAACAAAAACAATCATTGCCGGAAATGTCGTAACGGCAGACATGACACAAGAATTGGTCCTAAGTGGAGCAGATATAGTAAAGGTTGGTATAGGACCTGGAAGTGTTTGCACAACAAGAATACAAACCGGTGTTGGATATCCTCAATTAAGCGCAGTAATGGAATGTGCTGATGCCGCGCACGGTTTAGGTGCACATATTATTGCCGATGGTGGTTGCACATGTCCTGGGGATGTAGCAAAAGGCTTTGGTGGTGGAGCTGATTTTGTTATGCTTGGAGGAATGTTTGCAGGTCATGATGAAGGTAGAGGTAAAATTATAAAAAATAATGGAAGTAAATATATAGAATTTTATGGATCTAGTTCAGATATTGCAAACAAAAAACACTATGGTGGTTTGTCAACGTATAGAAGTAGTGAAGGACGTACTGTAAGAGTTAAATATAGAGGAAAAATAAAAGATACAATTTTAAATATTCTCGGAGGAA
>CABYVA010000041.1 GCA_902522325.1 uncultured Pelagibacteraceae bacterium | reverse complement strand
GCAAAATAAAATTGTTTTTAAGGTTCCAAAAAAAGCAAATAAAAAAAATTTGAAAAAAAATGTAGAAAAAATTTTTAAAGTTAATGTTACAAAAATTAATATTATCAATAAACAACCTAGAAAAAAATTAGTAAGAGGGAGAAAAGTAAAAGTTAAAGGTTTTAAAAAAGCAATAATTACTTTGAAAAAGGGACAAAGTATAGATTTAACAACTGGAATTTAATTTATGACTCTAAAATCTTTTAAACCATATACCAAATCTTCAAGAAGTACCATTTTAGTTGATCGAAGTGAGTTATGGAAAGGCAAACCTTTTAAACCATTGCTAAGTACAAAATATTCTTCAAAAGGCAGAAATAATAATGGACATATCACTTCAAGAAATCGTGCGGGTGGACATAAGCAAAAATATAGAAATGTAGATTTCTACAGAAGAAAATTTGATATGCCAGCCACTATAGAAAGAATTGAATATGACCCAAATAGATCTTGCTACATAATGTTGGTTAAATTTGAAGATGGAGAAAAATTTTATTACTTAGCTCCACAAAAAATTAAGGTTGGGGATAAAATTGAAAATGGTAAAAAAAAAGAAATTAAAGTTGGTAATTGTATGCCACTTCATGACATTCCTGTAGGGATAGACATACATAATGTGGAATTACAACCAGGTGCTGGAGGAAAAATTGCAAGATCGGCAGGTACTTCCGTTTCTATTTCAGGAATAGACGGAAATTACTCACTAATAAAAATGACTTCTGGTGAAGTAAGAAAGATTGACTCAAGATCAATGGCAACAATCGGTGTGCTATCCAATCCTGATCAAAAAAACATAAAAATAGGTAAAGCTGGTCGATCAAGATGGCTTGGTAGAAGACCTCATACTAGAGGTGTTGTAATGAATCCTGTTGATCATCCTCACGGAGGTGGTGAGGGTAAATCTGCTGGCGGAAGACATCCAGTATCAAGAACAGGTCAATCAGCTAAAGGATTAAAAACTAGAGACAATAAAAGAACTGATAAATACATTGTTAGAAGAAGAAAAAGGAAAAAGGTTTAATTTATGGCTAGAGCAGTTTGGAAAGGACCATTTGTTGAAGAGAGTTTGATTAAAAAAGTTGAAAAACTTAAAAACGAAAGTAACAAAAAACCAATTAAAACATGGTCAAGGAAGTCAACAATTATTCCAGACTTTGTAGGAGTTAGCTTTTTGATTTATAATGGAAAAAAATTTATACCGCTTACAATTTCAGAGGATATGGTTGGACATAAACTTGGTGAATTTGCACCAACAAGAACCTTTGTTGGTCATACGCCAGCTGACAAAAAGGCAGCGAAAGAAGAGGGTGCTTCTGCAGCCCCAGCTGCAACAACAGTTAAAAAAGATACTAAATAATTATGAGTAAAAAGAAAAAAAATTTGAACAAAGATCTAAAAATAGTCAAGTCAGTTAATAAAAATGTTAGATCTAGCACAAGAAAGTTAAGTCCAATTTTAAGAGCTTTAGTTGGCAAGAAAGTTGATATTGCTCTAAAAGATCTCACTTTTTCTGAAAAAAGGATTTCAAAGGATATCAAAAAAACAATTTCATCAGCAATAGCTAACGCAGAAAATAATTTTCAGTATGATATAGACAATTTGATAGTTAAAGAAGCTTACTGCGGAAAACAAATAATTATGAAAAGATTTAGAGCTAGAGCCAAAGGCAGAGCTGCACCAATATTAAAACCTTATTCAAATGTAACAATAATTTTATCAGAAAGTAAAAAAATGGAGAGTCATGGGTCAAAAAGTTAATCCTGTAGGTTTAAGATTAGGTATCAATAGAGGTTGGGACTCAGTTTGGTATGCTAAAAAGAAAGATTTTGGTAACTACTTAATCGAAGATTTTAAAATTAGAGAATACATAAAAAAAAATGTAATAAATTCTGGTGTATCAAAAGTTATGATTGAACGTACATCTAAAAAATGTTTTGTGACGATATATACTTCAAGACCAGGATTTGTAATTGGAAAAAAAGGTAGTGATATTGAAAAAATAAAATCTAAATTATCTAAATTATGTTCTAATGAAGTTATATTAAATATAAAAGAAGTTAAAAAACCTGAAACTAATAGTTATTTAGTGGCAGAAAATATAGCCCAACAATTAGTTAAAAGAATATCTTATAGAAGGGCAATGAAAAGAGCTATGCAGTCTGCATTACGTTTAGGTGCAAAAGGTATAAAAGTTTCAATAAGTGGAAGATTAGGTGGAAATGAAATTGCTAGAACTGAATGGTTGAGAGAAGGAAGTATTCCTTCACATACATTAAGAGCAAATATCGACTATGCTGAAGCAGAAGCTTTAACAACATATGGAATTATTGGTATTAAAGTATGGATTTACAAAGGCGAAATTTTCATAAAAGAATTTAGTCAAGAAACAAACAGGAAATAAAAATGCTACAGCCAACTAGAACAAAATATAGAAAAGCTCACAAAGGGAGAATTCATGGTAAAGCTTCACGTTGCAATATAATGAATTATGGATCATATGGATTAAAAGCAATCCAACCAGATAGAGTGATTTCAAAACAAATAGAGGCGGCAAGAGTTGCTTTAACAAGGCATATGAAAAGACAAGGAAGAGTTTGGACAAGAATGTTTCCAAATATACCGGTGTCAAAAAAACCCGTTGAGGTAAGAATGGGAAAAGGTAAAGGTTCTCCAGAATATTATGCATGTAGAGTAAAGCCTGGAAGAATTTTATTTGAAATTGATGGAGTTACAGAGCAAGTAGCAAAAGAAGCTCTATATAAAGCTTCTGCTAAACTACCAATAAAAACTAAATTTATTAAAA
>CABYVA010000040.1 GCA_902522325.1 uncultured Pelagibacteraceae bacterium | reverse complement strand
AATCATCTATGCGGTTAAAGAAATTTTTAACTCCTATAGATTTTAACATTTCAAAAGGACCCATCGCCCAATTAAAACCAAGTCTCATAGCTTCATCAATATCATTAAATTTATCTGTAATGCCGGGCACCAAAGAGGATGCATATTTGATAATTTTTGAAATTACTGACCATGCGTATTCGCCATATTTATCTTTTCTACTTATCAATAGATTTAAATTTACAGTCTCGATGCCAAGATCAATTTTCTTTGTTGCAAAATACTCTCCTGACTCAAGGTTGATTGCCTCTAGAATTTTTTGATTTTTTTGCTTATTCATTCTGTAAAAACCACCTTTTCCTTTTCTTCCTGTGTAACCTGTATCAATTAATTTTGTAATTAAGGGTATTTCTTTTGCAACTACTTGAAATGGATCGTTTTTTGGAAGTTCTTTTATAAAACTTTTTAAAACATCGGCCATTAAATCTATTCCTATAAGATCGTAAAGGCCAAATACTCCTGTTTTCGGAATACCCATTGGCCTTCCAAAAACTGCATCTGCTTCCTCAATAGAAAGCTTCATTTTAAAAGCTTCGGTCATAGCTACTTGCATAGCAAAAACACCTATTCTATTACCTAAAAAACCAGGAGTATCATTACAAACTATTGCGCCTTTACCAAGCTCTTGTTCGCAGAATTTTTTTAGAGCATTTATCTTACCTAAATCATTATTTTCATTTTTTACAATTTCTAATAATCCCATGTACCTTACAGGGTTAAAAAAGTGCGTTATACAAAAATCTTTTTTTTCAACATCTGTTAATTTCTCAGATAAAATTTTTATAGGTATTGATGATGTGTTTGAAGAAACAATTGCACCTGATTTTCTTGATTTAAAAATTTTTTCATAAATCTTGTGTTTAATATCTATTCTTTCAACTACAGCTTCGACTATCCAATCTGCATCTTTTACTACATCGAAATCATCGTTAATATTTCCAACTACAATATCGTCTATTTTTGTTTTATCAATCAAGAGCGGTGGTCTAGATTTTTGAATTCTTTCTTTTGCTTTTTGACTAATTTCTGTTGTTAAATCTAACAACGTTACTGGAATGTTAGCGTTACATAAATGGGCTGCGATACCACTTCCCATTGTTCCTGATCCAATTATGACAACTTTTTTTATTTCCATAGAATTGAAACTTAATAATATTAAGATTATCTATTAATACCTCTTATACGCTCAGATCTTCTTCTTAAAAGTTCTGCGGTTACAAGTATTAATGTTGATAAAATAATTAAACAAGTGGCAACTGCAAGTATAGTTGGGCTAAGTTGTTCTCTTAATCCTGTCCACATCTGAATTGGTATAGTTGTGTTATCTAATCCAGCTAAAAATAGAACCACCACAACTTCATCAAATGATGTAACGAATGCAAATAATGCTCCAGATATAACTCCTGGTAAAATTAATGGTAAAGTTATTTTCATAAATGTATTAACTGGATCGCTGCCAAGACTAGAAGCGGCTCTAGTTACGCTATGGTCAAATCCTGATAAAGTAGCAGTAACAGTAATGACTACAAATGGAGTTCCTAATATTATATGAGCTATAATAATACCTAAATGTGTAGCTGCTAATCCAATTTTGGCAATAAAAAAGAAAATTGCAACTCCTGAAATAATAAGCGGAACAATCATTGGAGAAATTAAAGTTGCCATTATCAACCCTTTATATGGCATGTGTCTGCTGCTTAACCCTAATGCAGCAACCGTACCAAGGATTACCGCTCCTATAGTAGCAAACACTGCGATAAAAAAACTATTTTTTGCAGCTAATCCCCAAGGGTTTTTAGTTCCATAAATCATATCTTCATACCATCTTAAAGAAAATGCATCTGGATCAAGTCTTTTCATTCCTTCTGAAAAAACTAAAAACTCTTCGGCATTAAATGATAATGGAAAAATCACAAATAATGGAGCTATTAAAAAGAAAAATACAAAACTGCACAAGCCTAGATATATATAATGCCAAATTCTATAACGGGTTTCTGTATATTTTGGTAAAGCCATATCTATCCTAATTTAATATTATCAATTCCAACTAGTTTATTATAAATCCAGTAAACGACTAAGACTCCTGTTAACAACATTAATCCCATAGCCGATGCAAAACTCCAATCTAAAGTTTCTTTCATATGGTAAGCTATTTGATTACTAATCAATGTTCCTGATGCACCACCAACTAATGCTGGTGTAATATAATATCCAATTGCGAGTATAAAGACTAATAGACAACCTGCTCCAATGCCAGGTATTGTTAATGGAAAATAAACTTTCCAAAAAGCAACGAACGGTGTGCCCCCTAAAGATTTTCCTGCTCTCATCAAACTAGGGGATATTGTTTTCATAACGCTGTACAAAGGCAATACCATAAAAGGCAAAAGAATTTGGGTCATAGCAATATAGGTGCCTGTTTTATTGTACATCATCTCTGGCCTATTATCATCAGATACTAACCCTATCATGACAAAGAAATCATTTACAATTCCTTGTTGCTGTAACAAGATCATCCAGCTTGCAGTTCGTACAAGTAAAGATGTCCAAAAAGGTAAAAGGACACAAATCATTAATAAATTACTATATTTCATTGGAAGTGTTGCAAGTAAGTGTGCAATTGGATAGCCCATTAAAAAACAAAGAATTGTGACAACAACAGCAATTTCTAATGTTCTTAGCCAAAGTATTCTATGTATCCTTCTTCCTTCTTCAACTTGAACAACTTTTCCATCCTCATCAAAATACATGTCCATACCTTTTAAGTATTTTCCCATAGTATATGGAGGAGCTGTCCTTTTTATTGCTTGCCAATATTTTACGTCTCTAAATCGTTTATGGATTTCCATTATTTGTTCTTTTGCATTACCCTCCTCAAATTTTTTCATTTTTCTAAATAATTTTTTGAGAATTGTGTTAAATCCATTTTTTTCTTTGTTTAATCTCTGTCCTAATTTTCCGTGTTCTTTCTTTGCAGCCAATGCTCTGTAATCGGATAAAAAAGCTGCAAAAACTTCTTCTGATGGTAGTTCTTTACCGTCCCAAGTTTCCATTGCTTTAAATGTTTTAGGTAACATATTTGTAACCAT
>CABYVA010000039.1 GCA_902522325.1 uncultured Pelagibacteraceae bacterium | reverse complement strand
CTTTAGATCCTGGAACACTATAATCATATGGCCATCTATGAATTACCGGAAGTTTATCTCCAAAGTTACCGTGTTCTGGAGGAACTGTAGATGTATGCCATTCTAGTGAATTTGCTTTCCAAGGATTTTTTCCAGCTGGTTTACCCATTTTTAAACTCACAACTATATTGTAAATTAAAATAAATTGAGCTGCTCCAACCAAAAATGCTGCAAGACTTATAAATTCATTCATGCCTACTGCGGAAGTCATATAAGGACTATCATACATTTCAAAATATCTTCTAGGAACTCCAATAAAACCTAGGTAATGCATTGGGAAATATATTGAGTATGCTCCTAAAAAAGTTACCCAAAAATGCCACTTCCCTAATTTTTCACTTAACATCCTACCTGCAACTAAAGGAAACCAATGATATACTGCGCCCATAATTACCATAAGTGGAGCAATTCCCATAACCATATGGAAGTGAGCAATTACAAAATAAGTATCAGATAAAGGAACATCGACTGTAACGTTTCCTAAAAAAATTCCAGTTATTCCACCGTTAACAAAAGTAACTATAAAACCAAGACACCATAGCATTACAGTATTAATTCTAATATTTCCTCTCCATAAGGTTAAAATCCAATTATATACTTTCATTGCCGTGGGTACTGCAATGATAAGAGTTGTTGTTGCAAAGAAAAATCCGAACCAAGGATTCATTCCACTAACGTACATGTGGTGTGCCCAAACAAAAAAGCTTAAAGCACCAATCCCAACGATTGCCCATACCATCATTCTGTAACCAAAAATATTTTTTCTAGAATGAACTGAAATTAAATCTGAAACTATACCAAATGCTGGTAGAGCAACAATATACACTTCGGGATGACCAAAAAACCAAAATAAATGTTGAAAAAGAATAGGACTTCCTCCTCCATATTCTAAAACCTCTCCAGCTTTTAAAATTGTTGGCATGAAAAAACTTGTGCCTAATACTTTATCTAACGTCATCATTATTGAACTTACTAATAAAGCTGGAAATGCCAACATTGCTAATACTGTTGCTGTGAAAATACCCCATACGGTTAGTGGCATTCTCATTAAAGTCATTCCTCTAGTACGAGCTTGTAAAACTGTGATCATGTAATTTAAACCACCCATAGTGAAACCAATTACAAATAGTGATAAAGATACAAGCATTAAAAGAATACCCATGCCTGATCCTGGAGTTCCTTCTAAAATTGCCTGAGGCGGATAAAGTGTCCATCCTGATCCTGTTGGTCCTCCTGGAACAAAAAAACTTGCCATTAAAACTGCGACTGCAACAAAGAACATCCAAAAACTAATCATATTTACATATGGAAAAACCATATCTCTTGCTCCAACCATTAATGGAATTAAATAATTTCCAAATCCGCCGAGAAATAATGCTGTTAAAAAATACACAACCATTATCATTCCATGCATAGTAACGAACTGATAATAATGTTCAGCAGTCATGAAACCTGCTAAACCTGGAAAGCCTAATTGCAAACGCATTAACCATGAAAGAATAAGACCTACTATTCCTGTAAATGTTGCTAACAGAAAATATTGTACTCCAATAACTTTTGCATCTTGGCAAAAAACCCATTTAGTTATAAAAGTATGGCCATGATATAAATCTTGCTCGGGTGTCTCAGCAGGCCTCACATAATCCATATCAGGTGTAGCTCCTGATCCGCCACCAGAAATGGTCTCTGATGATTGTGCTTGAATTGTTTTATTATCGTTAAAATCTTCTGACATAGTATTATTTTATATATATTTTTTAATCATTTAAATTACTTTTTACCAGTTTTATTTTACTATTATTTTTTTCTTGTTTTGCAATTAAATCAGAGAAAGTTTCTTGATCGTTAAGCCAGTTTTCATAGTCTTCTTCGCTTTTAACAAAAACTCTTCCTCTCATTGCATAATGCCCTACTCCACAATATTCTGCGCACAGTACTTCATACTCACCAACTTTATTAGGTTCAAACCAATAATAAGTTATAACACCTGGTACTGCATCCATTTTTGCTCTAAATTGAGGGACATACCAGTTATGAAGAACGTCAACTGATCTTAATGCAATCTTTACAGGTCTATTAGTTTTTAAATGTATAGTATCTTCTTGTATTAATACATCATCTTTCCCATTTGGATCTTCTAAAATAATTCCAAATGGATTGTCATCATTTATATTTACTACCTTCGTAGTTCCTAATTTTCCATCTTTTCCAGGTAATCTGTATTGCCAGCCCCATTGCCAAGCCATTACATCAATTTCGATTGCATTTTTTGGAACGTTTACATACTGGTTCCAAACTATCAAACCTGGAGCTAATAATGCTGCAACTCCGATAGTCGTAGCCCATGTAAGTATTTTTTCTAATTTTTTATCTTCTGGTTTATATTCAACTTGGCGTCCTTCTTTGTAAGAAAACTTAAATACGCAATAAATCATAAAAAGACATACAGCTATAAATACTCCTCCACCAACCCAAAAAGTTAGTGTGATGGTATCGTCCATTGCTCCCCAATTTGAAGCTATGTCTGTCCAATACCATGGAGTAAAAATATGGAACAATACTGATCCAACTATTACAGCTAAAAATATAAATCCAACATGCATAATGTAAAACTTATAAAAGAAATACGTATATAATCTAGGGACAAAATGTCTTAAATAATAGCCTAATAAGTGTATATATTCGAGCAATATGCTTGATAAATTTGGAATACTAATAGCCATACTAGTTATGGTCCTCCTTTTTTATTTGGTAATATCTTTCGGAGCGGGATCCTTTTCAAAAAAGGAAAAAAAACCAGAAATTAAAAAATACTTAAAATCAGTAAATACATTACTAGGTCTAATTACAATAGTTGGGATAATACTTATACTGTTTATGTAATCAAAGATTTGCACCATTCAATAAAAGAGTCATTAAACAAATAAATAGTAAAGAAAAATATCAGCCAGACAAATAGTAAAAACATCCAGTATAATGACAATGCAGATATACTTTTGCTTTGGTTTACAATTTGATTTTCTTTCAATTTAAGAGTTTTTGAACAAACGATTCCCCAAAAGAATAAGCCTCCCAAAAGATGTAATCCGTGTAGAGCAGTAAAAACATAAAATGATGAAAAATATGAATTTGTAGAAACAAATTTTGCATCTTGCATTAATTGATACCAAACAAATATTTGTCCGAATAAAAATAAATAACTTAATGCACCGACTATAATTAAATTTTTTTTAGTATTAGCTGTATAGTTTTTTTTTAAATCTTTTGTAATTTTATTGAAGAAATAAGCTACAAAAAATAAAACTATTGTATTGATCCATAATAAATTGAGTGAAAATATAAATTTTGTATCTTGCTCTGGAGGTATTGTATAAAGATAACCAGTTAGAATTAAACTAAATAAGACTGTG
>CABYVA010000038.1 GCA_902522325.1 uncultured Pelagibacteraceae bacterium | reverse complement strand
ATTTCATAGGCGAATATAGATGAAAAAGCAGAGAAATAAAAACCCAATCCAGCCAGTTATAGGAACCAAAGTTCCAAGGTATGCTGGACCAAATACGTTTGCTAGATTGCCAGAGCTAAGAGATGTTGAGAGTTGCGATGTTGCAATAGTTGGAATCCCTTTTGATGCAGGCACAAGTTATAGGCCTGGAGCTAGATTTGGACCACAAAGTATTAGGCAAGCTTCTAGACATTTAAGAACTAACTATCATCCAAATTATGATGCAGAACCTTTTAAAGTTCAACAAGTTGCAGATGCAGGAGATATCTCTTGTAATCCATTCAATATTAATGAAGCAATTAAACAAATTGAAAAAGGTGCTACAGAACTATTAGAAAAAGTGGGCGGAATTATTAGTATGGGAGGAGATCATACAATAGCTTTTCCATTACTTAGATCAATAAACAAAATAAATAAAGGGCCAGTAGCTTTAGTTCATTTTGATGCACATTTAGATACCTGGGATACTTATTTTGGAGCACCATACACTCATGGAACACCATTCAGAAGAGCTAGAGAAGAAAATTTATTTTTAGATAATGCTTCAATGCATGTAGGAATAAGAGGACCACTTTATAGTCGAGAAGATTTGAAAAATGATGAAAGTTTTGGATTTAAAATAATTCATTGTGATCAATTTCAAACAGAGGGTATTGATAAAATTGTAGAAAGAATAAAAAATAGGGTAGGAAATAATCCATTGTATTTGTCAATAGATATTGATGTATTAGACCCGGCTCATGCGCCTGGAACAGGAACACCTGAGATTGCAGGCATGACAACAAGAGAAATGGTAAATGTATTAAGAGGTCTTTCTGGAATGAATTTAATTTCTGCAGATGTAGTTGAGGTTGCTCCTGCTTATGATCATGCTGAACTTACATCATTAGCAGCTGCTACAATTATATATGAGTTAACAAATTTGTTTGCAAATAAAAAACTTTAGGTTAGATTTTGCTGATGTTAGATAAAAAAAAATTTTATATTGATGGTAAATGGGTTGCTCCAATCGAAGCAAAAACTTACAAAGTTATAGACCCATCAAATGAGCAACCTTGTGCAGAAATATCTCTTGGTGGAAAAAAAGATATAGACAAAGCAGTAAGTGCAGCAAAAAAAGCTTTTGATACTTGGGCTTTTACAAAAAAAGAAGAAAGATTAGAATTATTGGAAAAACTATATGTTATTTATAAAAAACGATGGGCAGAGATGGCTAAACTTATATCTACTGAGATGGGTGCGCCAATGAAATTTTCTACAGAAATGCAAGCCGCAACTGGAGCTAGTCATATTAAGTCTTTCAAAAATATATTAAAAGATTTTAAATTTGAAAAAGATTTGGGAGAAGAAAAAAATAATCAAAAATTACTTTATGAGCCTAAAGGTGTATGTGCTTTGATAACACCATGGAATTGGCCAATAAATCAAGTTAATTTAAAAGTAATTCCTGCGTTAGCATCGGCTTGTACAGTTGTTTTAAAACCATCTGAGATAGCACCTTTATCGTCAATGTTGCTTGCAGAAATGATCGACGAAGCTAAGTTTCCTTCAGGAGTTTTTAATTTAGTAAATGGAGACGGAGCTGTAACTGGCGATGCTTTAACTAGCCATCCCGATATTAACATGATTTCTTTTACAGGATCAACACGAGCTGGAGCATTGATTTCTCAAAATGCTGCAAAAGATTTTAAAAGAATAAGTTTAGAACTAGGAGGAAAAGGTGCAAATATAATATTTAAAGATGCTGATGCAGAAGCGGTAGCAAGAGGTGTGTTAAGATGTTTTAGAAATTCAGGTCAATCTTGTAACGCTCCAACGAGAATGCTTGTTGAAAAATCGATTTATAAAGAAACCGTAGAAAAAGTAAAAGAATTAGCTAATAACACCAAGGTGGATTCTCCTGAAAAAGACGGAGATCATATTGGACCAGTGGTTTCAGAAGTGCAATTTAATAAAATTCAAACTTTAATTCAAAAAGGAATAGATGAAGGTGCTAAATTAGTTGCAGGTGGAACCGGCAAGCCCAAAGGCTTAGAGAAAGGTTATTACGTAAAACCAACAGTTTTTGCTGATGTTAATAATCAAATGGAGATTGCAAGAACTGAAATATTTGGTCCTGTGTTATCTATAATCCCTTTTGAAAATGAAGAGGAGGCTATTTCAATAGCTAATGATACTCCTTATGGTCTAACAAATTATATTCAAACCCAAGATAAAGAAAAAATTAAGAGAGTTGCAAGAAAACTTAGATCTGGAATGGTAGATGTTAATGGAGTTGGTATAGCTGTAAGTTCACCTTTTGGTGGATATAAACACTCAGGTATTGGAAGAGAAGCTGGGACTGAAGGTCTTATAGAGTTTTTAGAAGTCAAAACAGTTGGCGGCTGGAATTAATTAAAATATTAAAATTTTTAACTTGATGTAGATTGGTTCTTTACACCATCGAGAAATTCCAAACATTTATTAATTTCTTCTAGTTTAATAAATTCATCTACTTTATGAGCTTGTTCAATTGAACCTGGTCCACAAACAGCGGTACTTATTCCTATTTCCTGAAATAAACCAGCTTCTGTTCCAAACGAAACAACTTCTCTAGAATTATCACCAGTAATACTAGATACAAATTCGCACGCTTCTGAATTTTTTACTCTATCAAAACCAATAATTTCACCAATTATTTCTTTTTTAATCGATGAATTTGGAAAGACTTTTTTCATTTCTGGAAGTAATACTTCATTTGTATATTTGTCTAATTCTGTATTTAAAAACACTCCATCTTCTTTAATTACAGGTCTTGTTTCCCAATTTACAAAACATTTATCAGCAATTACATTGTGCGCTATACCTCCAAAAATTCCTCCTATTTGAAGAGTAGAATATGGAGGGTCAAAGATTGAATTTTTTGGCGCTCTATCTTTTAGCTTTTGTCTTAATTCTATTAATTTATTTACATATTTTGCCGCATACTCAACAGCACTTACACCTTTGTCTGGTTGAGAGCTATGACCAGCCAAACCTTCAAAATAAGTTGTGTATTCGTAACATCCTTTATGAGAGTCAATTATTTTCATATTTGTTGGTTCGCCAACAATACATATTCCATTTTTTATTCCTCTTTTTTTTAATTCTTCAATTAAAATAGGAGCTCCTTTACAAGCAGTTTCCTCATCAAATGTAAAAGAAAAATGAATATCTCTATTTAAATCAGATTTTGAGAACATTGGTGCATACGCTAAAGTACATGCAATGAAACCTTTCATGTCACAAGATCCTCTTCCATAAAGTTTATCCTTTTTTATTACTGCTTCAAAAGGATTTGTGGACCATCCTTTTGATACCGGAACAACATCTGTATGACCAGAAAGTATAATTGGCGATTTGCCATTTGGTTTTTTTGCTTTTAAAGTTGCAAAAAGATTGACTCTTTTTTTATCTTTATCAAATGTTTTAAAAGATGTTGCGCCAAATTTTTTTAATATTTCATCACAATAGTCAATTAACTGATT
>CABYVA010000037.1 GCA_902522325.1 uncultured Pelagibacteraceae bacterium | reverse complement strand
TTAATGTTAAAAAGAAAAATAACTATATTTTTTATTATAGAAAATGACAAAGCCTCTTATTTCAATAATTATAACTTATTATAAAAAAAAAAATTTTATTTTAAAAACTTTTAAGACAATAAAAAAACAAACTTATAAAAATTATGAATTAATATTTGTTTATGATGACAAAGATTTAGCAGATTTAAAATATATCAAAAAATGTATCGCAATATTTAAAAATTATAAAGTAATAGTCAATAAAAAAAATTATGGGGTTTCCAGGTCAAGAAATATTGCAATTAAATTTGCAAAAGGAAAATACTTAGCTTTTATTGACTCAGATGATATGTGGAGTAGTAAAAAACTTAGCACACAACTTAAACTAATGAATTATTCAAAAGCAGATATTTCATATACTGCTTATAATGTTATAGACAAAAAAGATAAAATTTTAGGCATACGAAATGTTTCAAAAGAAATAAATTATAAAAAACTTTTAACATATTGCGAAATAGGTTTAAGCACTGTAGTAATTAAAAAAAAGTTTTTTAAACAAAATAAATTTCCAGAAATAAAAACCCAAGAAGATTTTGCATTGTGGTTAATTTTAATAAAAAAAGGATTAAAGTTTCTTCCTATTCAAAACGTTTTATCAAGCTGGCGCAGAACTGATAATTCTCTATCTTCAAATATATTGCAAAAAATTTCAGATGCTTTTAAAGTTTTTTACCGTATTGAAAAAAAAAATTTAATTATATCAATAATTAGTGTAGTAATTCTTTCAATCAATAAACTAAAAAATTATAAATGAGAAAAGTTGCTTTAATAACAGGAATTACAGGTCAAGATGGTTCGTACTTAGCAGAATTTCTTTTGGAAAAAAAATATATAGTTCATGGAATAAAAAGAAAATCTTCTTCTTTTAATACCCAAAGAATCGACCATATATATGTGGATCCTCATCTAAGTAAAAATTTTTTCTTACATTATGGAGATCTTGCGGATTCAAATAGTATTTTTAATTTAATTAATAAAACTAAACCTGATGAAATATATAATTTAGGAGCTCAAAGTCATGTTGCGCATTCGTTTTTAATACCAGAGTATACATCAGAAGTTACAGGTCTAGGAACTTTAAGAATTTTAGAAGCAATTAGATTTTTGAAATTAAAAAAAACAAAATTTTATCAAGCTAGTACATCGGAGTTATTTGGAGAAAGGGATAGCACTAAATCTTTTAATGAAAAATCAAAATTTAATCCAAAATCGCCTTATGGTGTTTCGAAACTTTATTCTTTTACAATGACAAAACTCTATCGAGAAGCCTACAATATGTTTGCATGTAATGGAATATTATTTAACCACGAAAGCCCTAGACGAGGCGAAACTTTTGTCACCAAAAAAATTACTATGTATTTTGCAAAAAAAATTTTGGGTTATAAGGGAATATTGTATTTAGGCAATGTGAACGCAAAAAGAGATTGGGGACATGCAAAAGATTATGTTGAAATGCAGTGGAAAATTTTACAACAAAAAAAACCTGAGGATTTTGTTATTGCCACAGGAAAAGCTTATACGGTTAAGCAATTTGTTAACATGTGCTGTGATTATCTTGGGCTTAAAATTATATGGAAGGGAAAAGGATTAAATACTAGAGCCTATTTGCTTTCTGGCAAAAAGAAAGAGCTAATAATAAAAATAGATAAAAAATATTTTAGACCACTTGATATAGATTATTTGAAAGGTGATCCTAAAAAAGCTTTTAAAAAATTGAATTTTAAATTTAAATATTCAGTTAAAGACCTCATAAAAGATATGCTTGACTCTGACATCAAAGAGATACAAGCAAAAAAAAATCAATATGAATAAAAATAGTTCTATTTTCCTAGCTGGACATAAAGGACTAGTCGGTAGCGAAGTATTAAAAATTTTAAAAGAAAAAAATTACAAAAATATAATCGTTGCAAGTAGAGATGAACTTGATTTAACAAACTATAGTAAAGTTAAAAATTTTTTTAAAAAAAAAAAAATTGATTATATGATAATGGCAGCTGCGAGAGCAGGTGGGATTCTTGCTAACAGTACTTACCAAAAAGATTTTTTTTTTACAAACATAGAAATACAGAATAATTTACTTAAAATTGCTTTAAAAAAAAAAATTAAAAGAACAATTTTTCTAGGGACTTCTTGCATATATCCAAAATTTGCAAAAAATCCAATTAAAGAAGAATATTTACTTACTGGAAAATTAGAAAAAACTAATCAAGCTTATGCAATAGCAAAAATTGCAGGGATAAAATTATGCGAAGCTTTATATGAAAACCATAATTTAGATATAGTTTGTTTAATGCCTACAAATATTTATGGAATAAATGATAATTTTGATAAATTTAGTGGTCACGTTATTCCTGCATTAATTGCTAAATTTTTAGAAGCTAAAAAAAAAAAATTAGGACAAATTAAACTTTTAGGAACAGGAAAACCTATAAGGGAATTTTTATTTAGTCCTGATTTAGCTAGAGCTATTTATGTAACTTTAAATGTGAAAAAAAAAAAATTAATAAATATATTTGGCAATAAACTTCCAATTATAAATGTTGGTAGTGGAGAATCTGTTTCAATATCTAAACTATCAAAAATTATTGCCGAAATAACAAAATACAAAGGTAAAATTTATTTTGATAAAAATTTTCCTGATGGAACACCTAAAAAAAATTTAAACTCAACAAAAATTAGAAAATTAAATTGGAAACCATTTACAAAACTTAAAGAAGGCATAAGCATAGTAGTTGATAAAAAAAAATAAAAATGGAATTCTCTGTAGTCTTTATTGAAATTGCTATTTTTTTGTTGCTTACATTGTTTGCAAAAAAAGTTAATTTTTTTAATGATAATAATTTGAAATTTAAGCACAAAATAATTGTAAATAATAACAATCCAAAGTTTACTGGAGGTTTATTTATTTTTTTTAGTATTTTATTTTTCTTTCCTGATAATTTAAATAATTTAGTTTTGTACAGTTTTTTAATTTTATCACTTGGTCTTTTATCTGATTTAAATATTTTAAGTGAGCCATTGCCGAGATTTATAACTCAATTAATATTATTAATTAGTTTTATAGCTTTTACAAATACCACAATTGATACAATCAATATAGAAGTGGTAGATAATTTTTTAAAAAATAATATATTTGCAATTTTTTTTTCTTTATTTTGTTTTATGGTTTTAATTAACGGAACAAATTTCCTTGATGGATTAAACACATTAGTTTCTGGTTATTATTTTTTAATATCCATCATGATTTATTATTTAGGTGAAAATTTAAATTTAATTTTCTATTCAGAAATTTTTTTATTTCTTTCGATTGTTTTATTAATATTTTTAACATTTAATTTTTTCGGAAAGTCCATACTTGGTGATAGCGGAAGCTATACCTTATCTTTTATATTTGGTTTTTTGTTAATTGATCTTTTTAATAACAATAGAGTTATTTCTCCATATTTTATTGCCCTAATTCTTTGGTATCCTGCATTTGAAAATCTATTTAGTATTATTAGAAGATTATTTATAAGCAGAAAAAAAATTTCTTCTCCAGATACAT
>CABYVA010000036.1 GCA_902522325.1 uncultured Pelagibacteraceae bacterium | reverse complement strand
GCGATTTATATATACCTGACTATTTTAGTCAAGTTTATAACTTATTTAAAGGCTTGCTTTTTGTCGCTCAATTTTGATAGAAAAATATAATTATTTTTTGAGAATAATAATCAATCTTTATGGATAGTAAAATTGTTGAAATTTTTATACCTGGTCCAGCTGGAAGATTAGAGGCAAAATATTTTAAAAGTAAAAAAAATATTTCTCCAATTGCATTAGTTTTACAGCCGCATCCTCAATATGGTGGGACGATGAACAACAAAGTAGTCGTAGAAACTTTTAATGCGTTTGTGGATAATAATTTTTCAGTTTGTAGAGTAAATTTTAGAGGTGTTGGAAAAAGTGATGGAGAATTTGATAATGGTCAAGGAGAATTAGCTGATGCAGCGGCAGCTCTAGACTGGTTAGAGAGAGAAAATTTTGATAACTCACAATGCTGGATATCTGGTTTTTCGTTTGGTTCACTAATAGCTATGCAATTGCTAATGAGAAGACCAGAAATAAATAGATTTATTGCAATTTCGCCTCAACCTAATGTTTATGACTTTTCATTCTTGTCTCCCTGTCCTACTTCGGGTTTGGTAGTTTATGGAAAAAAAGATGAATTAGTTCCATACAGCCATATATCAGAAATGAATAAAAGACTAAGTTCGCAAAAAGGAATAAAAGTAGAATTCCAATCAGTTCCAGATGCTAATCATTTTTTTACAAAATCTGAAAGTGATTTAGTTAAGACGTTAGACAAATATCTTAAAAAAGAAACAACTCTTTTTTAATTCTTTTCAACCAATTCTCCACCAGTACATGGTTTATCACAACCTGTTGTTTCAGGAAAAGAAATTGGTAAATTAAGATAAGATCTTATTGCGAGATATGCGAAAGCTTGAGACTCCACAAAATCTCCATTTATACCAAGAGTATCGATTGCATAAATTTTATTATTAATTTTTTTTTCAATTCTCTCTATTAAATAATTATTTTTTCTACCACCTCCACAAACATAAAGCTTACTATTAAAAATTTTTTTTGAACAAATATCTGCTGTAAACTCAGTTAATGTAGCTGCTCCATCTTCTAAAGATAAACCTCTTACAAAAGATAAATCGAAATCTTTAGTGTCAAAAGATTTTTTTTTACTAATTTGATTATCATAAAATTTTCCAAAGTTTGATTTAATATTATTTTATTTATTTTACCTGCTCTAGCAATCTTTCCTCCTTCATCAAAAAATAAATTCTTAGAATTTAATCTAATCCAATTATCTATAAGACAATTTCCTGGACCAATATCAAGACTTGAAATTTTATTATTTTTATCAACTAATGTTATATTTGCTATTCCTCCTAAATTCAGTATTGCTGTTGGAAGTTTAAGATTTTTGTTATTAATTAACAACTGATGAAAAATCGGAGCTAGTGGTGCTCCTTGTCCTCCATTTTTAAGATCATTTTCCCTAAACTTATAAACAACTTTTGTATTTGTTATTTGAGACAAAAGTTTGGCGTCTCCCAATTGTAGTGAAAATTTTTTTTCTGGCAGATGTAAAATTGTTTGACCATGGAATCCAACTAAATCAATTTTTTTATGAGTCTTCTTAAACAATCTATCTTTCATAACTTCAACAGTATTAGAGTTATTAAGCGTTAGTTTTCTTTCGAGGTCTTTTAATTCTTTAGAAAATTTTTCAATATCTTCTAACTTGTGAATTTTTCCTTTTAATTCGTGAAATTCTCCATAAATATCATTTGAATAACCTTCATATATATTATCAAATATATCTAATTTCTTTTGACCGTCAGAAATAGCTATGGATGCATCTATTCCATCGCCTGAGGTCCCGCTCATTAAACCAAGGCTATAATAGCTTTTATTCATATATTTTTTAATTATTTTAAATAAAGTATATTGATTCTACACTTTTTTTTAAAAATATGGAAAATTCATTTCTAAACGAGTTCAAGGAAAGAGAATATTTTAATCAATGTACTAATTCAGAAGAATTAGGACAATTGATGAATAAAAAAAAAATTAAAGCTTATATAGGATTTGATTGCACTGCACCTAGTTTACATGTGGGAAGTTTATTACAAATAATGTGCTTAAGATTATTACAAAAGCACGGTCATCAACCAATTGTTTTATTAGGTGGTGGGACAACTAGAATTGGTGATCCTTCAGGAAAAGAGGAAACTAGAAAAATACTTTCAGAAAAACAAATTGAAAAAAATATTAAAAATATTGAAAAAGTTTTTAAAATTTATTTAAAAACAGCAAACTCAAAATTAAAACCTATTTTTGTAAATAACTACAAATGGCTTGGTAAATTAAATTATATAAAATTTTTAAGGGAAATTGGAAAACATTTTACAATAAATAAAATGTTAAGCTTCGATAGCGTGAAACTAAGATTGGAAAGAGAGCAATCACTTAGCTATATGGAATTTAATTATATGATCTTGCAAGCCTATGACTTTCTTGAACTTAATAAAAATAAAAATTGTTTAATGCAAATAGGTGGTTCAGATCAATGGGGCAATATTGTTAACGGCGTGGATCTTATAAAAAGATATTCCAGCAAACAAGTTTTTGGACTAACAACTCCATTAATAACATTAGCTTCAGGGGCAAAAATGGGAAAAACTGAAAAAGGTGCAGTTTGGCTCGATAGTAAACTTTTATCCTCTTACGATTATTGGCAATTTTGGAGAAATACTGATGATAGAGATGTAATAAAATTTTTAAAAATGTTTACAGATTTAGAATTAAATAAAATTGAGAAATTAAAAAATGAAAATATAAATAAATTAAAAATTATTTTAGCAAATGAAACTACTTCATTATTACATGGAAAAACTGCTGCTGCAAAGGCAGAAAAAACAGCAAAAAATATTTTTGAAAAAGGATCAATCGGAGATGATCTGCCTGTTATAAATATAAATAGTAATGACATATCTAATGGTTTAAATATTGTAGACTTGGTTGTTACGGCAAATTTGCTTAGTTCTAAAAGTGAAGTAAGAAGAACAATTAAAAACAAAGGAATAAAACTAAACAATATAACTGTTGAAGACGATAAATTAAATGTTTCAATAGATAATTTTGATAGCAAAAAAATGCTGAAACTCTCACACGGTAAAAAAAATCACGTAATATTGAAATTAACCTAATTAGTTTTTTTTATTTTTTCTAAGGTTCTAGTAATAAATCTTGGAGTTAATGTTTTAATTGGATTAACTGTTGTTTTTAAATTTTTAGGTGACCCTTTAATTTTAAAACTAACCCCGAAAACTCCTTCTCCTACTTTCTTACCTACTAGAATATTTCCTAAGAATGGTATAGATCCTACAACTTTATTTAATGTAGTTGCTGGAACTAACGTTCCTCTTAGACTAATCAATTCATCAGATTGCAAATAGCCGTCCATCAAAACTGAAATGGCTGGACCAATTGCATATACCTCTTGAATTGTCATTACTTTGTTTTCATTTTTAAATTTCATATCAAATTCATTAAATCTAATACCTTCCCCTGTTAATAAATCTGCTATGCCCTGTAATGATGCTAAAGTAAGAATTTTAGTTAATGCTGGTACCTCTTTTAATTTAAAATCATAAATTTTAAGTTGGGAATTTGATATGTTTTGTTTTTTGACTGATTGAAAATCAATAATTCCCTCCTCAAATCCTTTTATAAATTTATATCTTTGAACAAGGGGTTTTGCATATTCAGAAAATAATGTGGTAATTTTTTCATCATTTTGGTTTGTTTTAATAGTAAAAGTAAGCTTTCTATTTTTAAAAAAGTAAGCTTTTAAATCTGCTGTTTTTAAATTACTTTTTTTAAACGTTAAAATTCCATTAAGATTATTTAAATAATTAATATCATCAATAAATACCTGGGTTAAATTGATTTTAACAATTGAGTCAAATTTGTTCAATATATCAAAAGGATTGCCTTCGTTTTTTGAGTTTAAAAGTTCGTTCAAGAGATAAGTTCCATCAAAAATTTTTCCAGATAGTTCGTAGTTTTTTTTATTTTTTCGAAG
>CABYVA010000035.1 GCA_902522325.1 uncultured Pelagibacteraceae bacterium | reverse complement strand
TTGGCTTTTCTGCCAATTTCTAAAAGTCAAACTTCTATTGTTTTTTCAATAAAAAATAAAAGCATTAATAATCGTACAAAGATATCTGAAGCTGAACTTAAAAAATTAATTTTAAAAAATAATCAAGAATATAAAATTAGTTCTGTTAGTAATTTTGAAAATTCAAAGTTAAAATCAAAAATTTTAAGAAATTATTATCATAATAATATTTTAGCATTTGGAGACATGTTGCATCAAATACATCCATTGGCAGGGCAAGGTTTTAATATGGCTATACGGGATCTAAAAGTTTTATTAAATTTAATAAGAGAGCGAAAAAATTTAGGACTTCCAATTGATATTTCACTTTGTGAAACTTTTGAAAGTAGAACAAAGCACTTAAATTTTGTATTTGCTTCAGGAAATGATTTTATTTATGAATTTTTCAATTACGATAATTTTTATATAAAACCATTTTCTAAAAAAATATTTAAATATTTAAATAATAACAAATTGTTTAATAAGTTAGCTATTGAGTATTCTGATAAAGGTTTATTTATTTAATATTTATTGAATTGTTTTATTGTTAAAATTATCAACAACATAAGTCTTTAAAATTTTTTCTAACTGCATCTTTCTATTATTGATATTAGTTGTTTCAAGCAAAATTTGTTTTTCCTCAAGAGAAAAAGGTGAAGCCATAGCCAAAGTATTTATTGTTTGATCTAAACTTTGTTTTTCTAACTCTTTCCAATTTATATTATAACCTTTTTTTTCAAAAAAATGTTTTAAATTGTTAAATATTAATTTTAGGTCTGTAAATTTAATTTCGCTATTATTATTTAGTATATCTTCATTTTTATAATCATCAAAAGTTATTTCAAACTCTCTGTATAGTTTATTATTACTAACTTCTTTTAATGTTTTAAATCTACTTATTCCTTTTATAACTATTAAATATCTTCCATCATCTGTTTCGTTAAAGCTAGTAATTTTACCTGCACATCCTACTGAAAATAATTCAGGTTTATTTGTTTTTTGTTTTTTTGGCTGTATCATTCCAATAATACGTTCATTTTTCATACTGTCATTTATCATTTCTATATATCTAGGTTCAAAAATATTTAGTGGTACAGATGTATTTGGGAAAATTATAAAATTAGATAATGGAAAAACAGAAATTTTTTTTGGTAAGGATTTAGTGTTTTTCATAAATTTTAATTGTATCAAATTTTTTTAGATTAATCATATTCATAAATTAGCATTTTATTATTGCTTGCTTATAAAAAATCGTTGATTTATATTCTTTTTTTAAATGCGGGCATAGCTCAGTGGTAGAGCGTCTCGTTGCCAACGAGAAGGTCGAGGGTTCGACCCCCTTTGCCCGCTCCAAAATGTCCCTTGCATATTTTTTTCAATGTGATTAGTAAAGTATGATTTTATGACTGATTTAGCAGACAAAAAATGCATTCCTTGTGAAGGAGGAATTCCGAATTTTGATATTACTGAAATACATAAATATCTAAAAATGGTAGATGGTTGGGAAGTAAAAACTGATGAAAATAAAATTTATTTTTTAATAAAAGAATTTAAATTTAAAAATTTTAAGGAAAGCCAATATTTTATCAATAAGGTTGGAGATATTGCTGAAACTGAAGGACATCATCCAGATATTTGGTTTGGGTGGGGGTATGCTAAAATAAAAATTTTTACTCATGCAATAAAGGGACTTCATGAAAGTGATTTTGTTCTTGCAGCAAAAATAGATAAAATAACTTAATGCTTAAAATGTCTAGTTTTAGAAAAAACCAAAATTGTTTTTGTTTGATTAGCAAATTTAATTATTTCTTTATCTCGAATTGAACCAGAAGGTTGAATTATAGCCGATACACCCGATTGTACTAATTTTTCAACACCATCAACAAAAGGAAAAAAAGCGTCAGAAGCTGCAACAATTTTTTCATTATTTTCTATTTTATTAAATTTTTTCATTTTATTTACTGCAATTTCACAGCTATCCAATCTACTTGGCTGACCAGACCCTATGCCAATTGTTGTTTCATTTTTTGCTATAACTATTGCATTTGATTTAACAAATCTGCAAATATTAAATGCAAAAACTAAATTTTTAATTATCTCAGAGTTTGGTTTTTTCTTAGAAACAACCTTAAAATCACTTGCTTTGAACAATTTTGTATCTGATGCTTGAACTAGCATAGAGTCTAAATTTGAATGAATATTTTGAATATTTTTAAGTTGTAAATTACTAGAATCTATAATTCTTAAATTTTTTTTCTTACTTAAAATTTTGATAGCATCTTTGTCAAATCCATTACCTATTACTACTTCTAGAAAAATTTTATTTAATTCTAAAGCTAACTCTTTTTTAATTTTAAAATTACATGATAAAATACCGCCAAATGCACTAATAGGGTCGCATGATAGTGCTAACTTAAAACTTTTAATTTTATTATAATTAATAGATGCTCCACACGGGTTTGCATGTTTTACAATTACGGTACCTATATTTTTTGGAAATGATTTTGAAATCAATAAAGCTGAAAATATATCATTATAATTATTGTAGCTTAGTTGTTTTCCATTTAACTGTTTTATACTTAAAAATTTTTGCGAAGAATATATAGCAGATTCTTGATGAGGATTTTCACCGTATCTTAATTTTTCGATAAGATTTGCGTGGAATAATTTTTTTTTTTGAAATTTATTACCTGATACTTTAGCAAAATAATTTGCAATTAAAGAGTCATAATAACCTGTTTCGCAAAAAGCCTCCTCTGAGAGTTTTTGTCTGTATTCTATTGTTGTAGATCCTTTATTTTTGTTCATTTCACTTATTAAATTTTTATATTGGTATGGCGATGTTATAACTGTTACATCATTATAATTTTTTGCTGCTGCTCTAACCATTGTTGGTCCTCCCACATCTATATTTTCGATTATTTTTTTATGATTATTATTTTTTTTTATAATTTCTTCAAAAGGGTAAAAATTTACTATAACCAAGTCAATTTCCTCGTAGTTTTGTTTTTTAAGATCTTTTTTGTTAGATTTACTATTCCTTTTACTCAGTATTCCTGCATGAATTTTAGGATGTAAAGTTTTTACCCTACCATTCAATATTTCTGGTGAACCAGTATATTTGGAAACCTCTAGGCATTTGAAACCTAATTTTTTTATTTCCTTATAGGTGCCTCCAGAGCTGATTAATTGTACATTATATTTTTTAAGTATTTTTAAAACAGGTTTAAGATTTTTTTTATCAGATAAAGAAATTAAAGCTTTTTTTATTTTACTCATTATATTTTTTTAATTTCCCATTTAACAATTTGATCGTCATTTTTAGTTTTACCACAGATGAAAATATTTTTATTTTCTACGTAAGAATTTTTTTTACCGAAATATAGGCCAGTTTCAACGTCTATTAAATGATCTTCACAATTAAATTTCCATCCAGAATTTTCTAATTCTATTAAGATTGTTTTTCCATCTTGAGTTTTAGTAATTTTAGCTTCAGGAGTTAAATGAAATCTAATCTCAAAATTTGTTGATTTAAAATTGTTTTTTTTAAATATTGTATCTTTACCAACTAATTTATTAATTACTGGAAAAAAATTTAACTCACGATCATGTATTACACCGTAATTTTTTTGGTAACCATTGTGAGATC
Organism: uncultured Pelagibacteraceae bacterium; assembly: GCA_902522325.1. Taxonomy (GTDB): domain Bacteria; phylum Pseudomonadota; class Alphaproteobacteria; order Pelagibacterales; family Pelagibacteraceae; genus Pelagibacter. Next base: position 617 of record CABYVA010000035.1, on the reverse strand, counting down.
CTTTTAAACTCCATAATTCTTTATCTAAAATGATATTTTTATTTAATATTTTAAAACCTTTTTCTATAACAGGTTTTCCTTTACTATTTTTTTTTAAAATTACATATAGAGTTGTTATCAAGCGTAAGCGTAGAATGTGCAGCTGTCGATTTTGAAATGTTATTTAGTTGATGCTTAAAATCTTGAAAATATCCAGAATTTGTAATGAGTTTTCTACCAGAATAAATCATTTCAAAAGATAAAACCCCAGACTGATAATTATAAGAAAATTTTTTTTCAGGAGGAGAACCTAAATCCATTGCGATTGAGACATTTTTATTTCTTAAAACTGCATAACCACCTATTTCATTACTAATATTTTTAAATTTATAATGGTGGTTATTTAGGTACTTATCAAAGTTAGCATAATCATTTTCATGGTTACCATTAAATAAAAAATTCTTTTTCGTTGTTTGCCACAGAAAATTATACCCTTGCCCTAAATAAAATATTACCTCATTTAAATATTCTGGTATTTCATTTTGAGATTCTTTAAGTAATTCTCTGATTAAAATAAAATATTTAAGGTAGAAAATTAATTGTTTTATACTTCTTGATTTAGGAAAACCTTCCGCATT
>CABYVA010000034.1 GCA_902522325.1 uncultured Pelagibacteraceae bacterium | reverse complement strand
AGTCCTATACCCATCATTAAGAATCTAAAATATGGAACACTTTCTATTAAATGAATTTTGAATGCATTATTTTCTGCAAGTCCAGAAGTAAAAAAATTAATTACAAATAATGCCATTGGAGCTGCTTCAATCCATAAAAACCAAACAGCGAAACCACCTAATACTGCTCCAAAATTATTACCACTTCCACCTACGATAACCATTACCCATATTAAAAAAGTATATCTCATGGGTCTATAACTTCCAGGTGTAAATAAACCATCATGTGTAACTAACATAGCGCCAGCTATTCCAACAATTGCAGATCCTAAAATAAAAATTAATAAATGTTGTTTAACTACATTTTTGCCCATTGCGTTTGCTGCCTCTTCATTATCTCTTATAGCTCTCATCATTCTTCCCCAAGGTGAATAAAGCGCTTTTTGAGTAATTATTAATAAGATAACTACAACAATTACAAAAAGTCCCGAGTAACACATTTTTACAAAAACCGAGGAACCTTCAATTACCATTTGTGAAAGAGCAGCTTGTCTTTCTTCTATTCCACTTATTAAATCTAAAGTATTTTTATTCCATTTAGCTACTAGATTAATAAACCATTGTTCACTTTGAAGATTTAATTCATATGGAACTGGTCTTTTTAATCCAATTACATTTTTAACCCCTCTAGATAACCAATCTTCATGTTTTATAACAGCTATAACTATCTCTGATATTAACAGCGTTGCAATAGCTAGGTAATCCGCTCTTAAGCCTAACGCTACCTTTCCTACAATGTATGCTAGACCACCTGCAAAAAAAGCACCTGCAATCCATGAAATTATAATTGGCATTCCTAAACCTCCTAAAAAGCCAGTTTTAGCAGGCTCAACAGACTCGATGGAGTGTATTGCAGGTCCAGATACTACTCTTAAAATAATTAGACCAAAAATAATTATCAAAGCGATATAAATATTTTTTCTTTTTGATTTCTGAAAATTTTTAATCACATAACGAACACTAAATATAATAAAAACAATTACTAACAAGGAAAGTATCATGCCAAAGCCTCCTACTTGCCAAGCCTCTCTTACTGGGGGAACTGAAATTAAAACAGCAGCTAAACCTCCTAGTGCTGTATAACCCATAATTCCAAAATTTATTAAACCAGCATATCCCCATTGAATATTTGCACCCATTGTCATAACTGCAGAAATTAAACATAAGTTAAGTATAGAAAAAGCAATGTTCCATGATTGAAAAATTCCTACCAATATGATGAGAGCTATCATTATTGCGTAGGCAGTTATTACATTTGCGTACTGTTTCATAAAACTTTTCCTTTAAAAATACCAGAAGGTCTAAATAATAAAACGATTACCAAAATTGAAAAAGATACTGCAAACTTATAATCTGTAGATAACAATTGAATTAATGAATCGGGTTCCATGCTTTCTGGAAGTACATAAGTAAAAAATTTTTTGTAAGCATAAGTTAAAAATATTTCCGAAAAAGCAATTACATATCCTCCTAAAAATGCTCCAAAAGGATTTCCAATTCCTCCTACAATTGCAGCAGCAAATATTGGGAGCATATTATTAAAATAAGTAAATGGTTTAAAACTTTTATCTAATCCATACAAAACTCCACCGATGGTTGCTAAAATTCCCGCAATCATCCAAGTGATCATTACTACGCGTTTCGGATCAATTCCAGACAACAAGGCTAAATCTTCATTATCAGAATAAGCCCTCATACTTTTGCCAGTTTTTGTTTTATTTAAAAACCAAAATAATATTGAAACAACAATTATCGTTATTATTATTGTTAATACTTGAGTTGATTTAATCGACAGTCCTTCATTTAAACCTGTCATTTCTTTAAACTCATTTGCCTTTATAATAAATCTCTCACCATCAAAAAATCTTCTATCAAAGGGTCCTATAATTATTCTAACGATTGCTTGAGTTACAAACATGACACCAATACTGACCATTGCAAGTTGAACTGGAGGGCTTTTTTTTATCCGATAATAACTGAAAACAAATTTATCAATGGTTAACATGTATAAAATCATCATTATTATTGCAAAAGGAATTGTAAGTAGTGCTGTTGGTAATACACCTAAACTAATTCCAAGTGATTGAAAATACCATGTAAGCAAAACAGCAAACATTGTACCAAAAGACATCATGTCTCCAGTTGCAAAGTTTGCAAATCTTAAAATTCCATAAATTAGAGTTACAAAAATTGCACCCAGCGCTAATTGTGAACCATAAGATAAAGCAGGAACAACAATATAATTTAATAATAATATTAAGGCGTTTAAAAAATCCATTTTATGCTCCTAAAAATGATCTCCTTACCTCAGGGTCATTTAATAATTCTTCTCCAGTTCCTGAAAATTTATTTTCACCAGTAACTAAAACATATCCCCTGTCAGAAATACTCAGTGCTTGCTTTGCATTTTGCTCTACCATTAAAATTGCAACATTTGTTTGTTTTACTTTTAATATATGATCAAATAATTCATCCATTACAATTGGAGAAACACCTGCTGTTGGTTCATCTAACATTAATACTGAGGGTTTGATCATTAGTGCTCTTCCTAAAGCTACTTGTTGTCTTTGACCACCCGACAATTCCCCGACTAATTGCGACTTTTTTTCCTCTAAGATTGGAAATAAATCGTAGATTTCTTTAATAACTTTGTCTATTTTTTCATTTCTTAAAAAAGCTCCCATTTCTAAATTTTCTCTTACTGTTAGTCCCGTAAAAACATTTCTAGTTTGTGGTACGAAAGATATCCCTTCTTTCACTCGGTCTTGAGGTGATAAATTTGAGATGTCTTTACCATCGATTTTAACTACTCCATTTTTTAAATTTAGCAAACCTAACATCGCTTTCATTGCAGTAGATTTTCCAGCTCCATTAGGGCCTAGTATTGCTACTATCTCTCCTTTATTAACATCAATGTTACAAGAAGTTATTATATCAGCACCTCCATAACCTCCTGTCATATTTTGTCCTTCAAAAAAAGCCATTAAACACTCTCTCCATTAATTTTTGATCCTCGTCCTAAATAACTTTCAATAACTTTCTCATTTTTTTTTACCTCTTCAGAAGTTCCTTCAAATAGGACTGAACCTTCAGCCATAACAATCACTGGATCACATAAACGACTTATAAAATCCATATCATGCTCAATCATGCAGAATGTATATCCTTTTTCTTTATTTAATCTTTCAATTGAAGTTCCAATGTCCTTTAACAACGTTCGATTAACCCCGGCTCCAACTTCATCTAATAATACTAATTTTGCATCAACCATCATAGTTCTTCCAAGCTCTAAAAGTTTTTTTTGTCCTCCAGATAAATTTCCCGCTAACTCATTTGCAAGATTTTTTAAATTCAAAAATTCTATTACTTCATATGCTTGTGATCTGACTTGCTCTTCTTCTTTTTTTACTAAAGTTGATTTTAATAATGCATTTACGAGATTTTCTCCTGATTGATTTCCTGGCACCATCATTAAATTTTCAAGAACGGTCAAGTTAGAAAATTCATGTGCAATTTGAAAAGTTCTTAATAAACCCTTTGAAAATAATTCATAGGAAGGAACGTTAGTAATGTTTTCATCATTAAATATGACTGTCCCCTTAGATGCTTTTAAATTTCCAGCAATTAAATTAAATAAAGTAGTTTTTCCAGAGCCATTAGGTCCTATAATACCAGTGATAGATTGTTTTTTAATTTTTAATGAGCAATTTGATACTGCTGCTAATCCTCCAAAATATTTTGATAAATTTTCTATTTTAAGAATTGAAGTTTCTTCATTCATTTTTTGTGCAAAAAAAAACCCACTAAAAATTAATTTAGTGGGTTTTAATCTTTAAAATTTTAAATTACTTAAAACTCTTTTCCTAATGAGATAGAAAATGCAGAGCTATCAAGATCAGCCATACCTTTTGTACTATTACTAGTTACCCAAGATACTTGATCATAGTCAATTTCTGTATATTCTAGTTTTAAGAAAGTTCCAGCATCACTCACACGTTTAACCCCAACTCCCATTACAGTACCTTCTAAATCTTTTGATTCAGTAATATTAGTTGAACTTATAGAATTATTTTTACCTTCTACATCAGCAAACGCCATTCCTAAATTAAGATAAACCGTGTTAGACAATACGTTAACACCTGGTTGTATGTAAATAGTGAAATGATCACTAACTGTACCTTCTGCACTGTTAGTACCTGTTGTTGCGGCACCATCAGCTTTTGCTTTTACAGAACTTTGAGTAACTGATCTTTTATCAATATCTGCTTCAAAAGGAATATAACTTACTCCAATTGCTAAATTTCCAAAAGGCGCATCAAAGTTTTTTTCAATAAAGATTGATGGCATAGTAGCAGTATCATCATAAGACTTTCTAGAGTCTACAGATCCGTTGTTATCGATGTCATCAGAAGCGTCTGTAGTTAAATCAAGATTATCTAACTTAATTCCTATTCCCACTGTTGCTTGTACTTGTGCAGTACCTAGAGAAAAAAGTGTTATTGTCATCAAAGACAATAGAATTTTTTTAATTTTCATAAATTATCTCTCTTTTTATTAATCTGTTAATATATATATTGGCTAAAAATATATAAGAAATTGCTGTAATTTACATAAATAAATACCTTTA
>CABYVA010000033.1 GCA_902522325.1 uncultured Pelagibacteraceae bacterium | reverse complement strand
CTATAAATAGAATCAAAACTAAACCACAAGTAGTGAATAAAACTGAATTATTAGAAAATTTAAAGAATAAAATTTTAAATATTGATAATTGTGATCTGAAAAATAATTCAAAACAAATTGTATTTAGCGATGGCAGTTATGAAAGTCCTGTAATGATAATTGGAGAAGGACCTGGACAAAAAGAAGATGAAATTGGAAAACCGTTTGTTGGGGATGCGGGAATCTTGTTAAACAAGATGTTAAAAGCAATAAACATAAATCGAGATAAAATTTATATTACTAATGTTGTTAATTACAGACCCCCAGATAATAGAAAACCTGAGCCAACTGAAATTATAAAGTATTCAAATTTCTTAAGAGAACATATTTCTATAATTGACCCAAAACTATTAATTTTAATGGGTAGTACTGCAATGGAAGCCTTATTTGGTTCTAAAATAAAAATTTCTAAAGAAAGAGGTAATTGGAAGGAAATTATTATAAAGCAAAAAAGTTATTTGACGATGATTACTTTTCATCCAGCTTATTTGTTAAGGCTCCCAGATCAAAAAAAATACTCATGGTTAGATTTAAAAGAAATAAAAAATAAAATTAATGAATTAAATTTAAATATATAACTAATGAAAAAAATTATTGCTGGCGTAGATGAAGTTGGAAGGGGTAGTTTGATTGGCCCTGTATATGCTGCGGCAGTTATTTTAAACAAAAAAATTAATAAAAAAAAATTAAAAGACTCAAAAAAGTTGTCAAAAAAAAGAAGGGAAATTTTATATAATTATATAAAAAAAAATTGCATATGTGCTATCGGCTCAGCTTCTCAAAAAGAAATTGAGAAAATAAATATATTAAATGCAAGCCTGTTAGCAATGAAAAGAGCTGTTAAAAAACTTAAAAAAAAACCAAATCTTGTTTTAATTGATGGAAACAACATCCCAAAAATTAATTGTTATAAAATCAAAAATATAATTAAAGGCGACCAAAAAATACCTGAAATTTCTGCAGCTTCGATAATTGCTAAAGTATATAGAGATCGACTGATTACCAAATTATCAAAAAAATTTAGTAGATATTTTTGGGATAAAAATGCTGGCTATGGAACTAAAAATCATTTATCAGCAATTAAAAAATTTGGTGTTACCAAACACCATAGAAAAACGTTTCAACCCATGCACAACATATTGAGTCTTAAATAATTTATACAACTATTAGACTCAATTTAATTCAATCCTAGGTTGACCTCAGAATCTTTTTAGAGTCTAATTTATTTTTATAAATGACTTTTGATCTAAAAAATAAACTAATTAATGGAGATAGTCTGAAGGAATTAAAAAAAATTCCCGATGAAACTTTTGATTTAATTTTTGCAGATCCCCCATATAACCTTCAATTAAAAAATGAATTAATAAGACCTGATAGATCTAAAGTAAGTGCAGTTAATGATAAGTGGGATCAATTTAAAAATTTTGAAAAGTATGATGATTTTACTTATTCATGGTTAAGTGAATGTAAAAGAATTTTAAAAAAGAATGGGGCTATTTGGGTAATTGGTAGCTATCATAATATTTTCAGAGTTGGTACGGTAATTCAAAATTTAGGTTTTTGGATATTAAATGATGTAATTTGGAATAAGAAAAATCCTATGCCAAATTTTAGAGGAACGAGATTTACCAACGCTCATGAAACTTTAATTTGGGCATCAAAATCTGAAAAGTCAAAATATACTTTTAATTATCAATCTTTAAAATGTTTGAATGATGATCTACAAATGAGATCTAATTGGGAATTACCAATTTGCAATGGTTCGGAAAGACTGAAAAAAAATGGTAAAAAAGTACACTCTACTCAAAAACCAGAAGCTTTAATTCATAGAATTTTATTAGCAACATCAAATAAAAATGATTTAGTTTTAGACCCTTTTCTAGGTTCAGGCACTACTGCAACAGTTGCAAAAAAATTAGGAAGAAATTACTGTGGTATAGAAAAAGAAAAATCTTACTTTAGAGCTGCTGAACAACGAGTTCAAAATACTAAACCTTTTGAAGATAATTATTTAGATACCTTAAAAAATAATAGATCTAAACCGAGAATACCTTTTGGATCCCTAGTAGAACTTGGGATAATAAAGCCTGGAACTATTATCTTTGATAATAAAAAGAAAATTAGTGCAAAAATAATGGTTGATGGCAGTATTAGACATGAAAAAACTGAGGGTTCAATACATAAAGTGGCTGCAACAATTCTAGGTGCCGAAAGCTGCAACGGCTGGACATACTGGCATTACAATAACAACGGCTCAATTTTACCCATTGATGATTTAAGACAAAGATTAATCTCGAAAAACTAATTTCTATAAATTTTACCTAGATAACTCTCTAAAAACTTCTGATTTTTTACTAGTTTCTTTAAAAAAATATTTCTAAAAAAAATATTTAAAGGATTTGATAGATGAAATGCAAAATGATTCAGTGAAGATCTAGAGTTAATTTGGTTCGTCTTTAAAATTCTTTTTTTGTAATAATTTGAAGAATTATTCTTCAACTCATTAAATAATTCATTTGCAGCCTCTATTGATTGTGATGCACCTTGCGCAAATGAAGGTGGAAATGAGTAAAAAGCATCGCCAGTTAAATAAATATTTTTTGACTTGGGTATTTTAATTTTTTTACTTACAAAAATTGGAAAACATCTAATATCTTTCACTATTTCACTTAAATTTACGTTAGACTTTAAGGAAATTTTATTTAATAAATTATTTATAAATTTATCATCATTAAATAAATTTATATTTGAAATCTCATCTTCTATTAATTTCTTTCTGATGATTGATATAAAATTAAACTCATTATTTTGATTTACGGGATAAACCACGAAGTGAAAATTTGGCCCTAAATATAAAGAAATATCAAAGTTTTCAAAGTTTTTAATATTTCCTCTTAATGCAACCGAATTAAAATATTTTGGTAGTCCTTCTTTATTAAATAAAATCTGTTTAGTCTTTGAGTAAATTCCATCAGCGGCTACAAGGTAATCAAATTCTTCTATTTGTTTCTCCTTAAAATATAATGATAATTTGCCTTGTTCTTTGATATCAATAAGATCAGAATTAAAAACTAATTTTTCCTTGGAAATATTTTTTAAAAGAAATTCAATAAGTTTAGATCTTTTTAATGTTGTGTATTTATTACTTTCTTTATTAAATTTCACTAATTCAATATCACAAATTTTGCTTGAATTTTTAGCATTAAAAAAATTTACTTTTTTTGGAAAATAAACGTCTTTTGTATTAATTTTCTGAAAGCCAATTTTGTTTAAAAGATTAATGCTATTAACAGATAATTGTATTCCATATCCATCACTTAGATCTAATGAAGTTTTTTTTTCAAAAATTTTATAGGAGAAAGATTTGTCTTTTTCTAAAAGATTTGCCAAAAACAAACCTGAAATTCCTGCTCCAACAATTGCGATTTTTTTCATTAAAAATGAGATAGTGAATTAAATATTTTTTTTGTAAAGGAAGGTAAAATATATTTATTTATATTCGATTTATCTAATAGCAGACTGTCCTTTATTGCTTTTAATTTGTTATTTTTATTAATAATAATTTTCATATTCATATTTGACATTTTTACATTTATCTTTTTATTCTCTGATCGTTTAAATTTTTCTTTATTTATTTCTGTCATTGGAAAAATGACTAAATTTTTTAAAAAATTAAATTTTTTATTTTTAATTAATAAATACTTATTTTGATGAGCATAAACATTTGCCTCAAAATATTTTATTTTGTTAGTTTTATTTTTAGTTTTTATTAAATAATCCTTGTTAATATAAGCATTGCAGTTTTGAGTTAATGGACAAAGACTACATAATGGTAGTGTAGGTTTACAAACCAATGCCCCTATTTCCATTATTGCCTGAGCATAATCACTTGATCTTTTGCAAGTGTTAAAAAAAGACTTTTTTTTTATTAGGTTTTCTTTCGAAATTTGATTTTCTGTTTTAAGTAAAAAAACTCTTTTAAGTATTCTCTCTACATTGCCATCCATTGGAATAAACGGTTTGTTATGCGCGATAGCTAAAATTGACCTTGAAGTATACTCCCCAATTCCTGGAAGAGATTTAAGTTTTTCTAAATCTTTTGGTAAGCTTCCATTAAACTCTTTTAACAGTTTGATTGCAGTTTTTTTTAGGTTTCTTGCTCTTGAATAATATCCAAGCCCTTCCCAATTTTTTAAAATTTTTTGTTCATTTGCTATTGCTAATGATTTTAAGTTAGGAAAATTTTTTATAAAATTTTCAAAATAAGGAATGACAGTTTTTACCTGTGTTTGTTGAAGCATAAATTCACTAACCAAAGTGAAGTATTCTCTATTTTTGACTGATGTTTTTTTTCTCCAAGGAAGTATGCGCTTATTATTATCGTACCATTTTAAAATTTTATTTGGTATGTTTGATTTTCGCATATGAATTCAAAAAATTATAACAAGAATAACAGAAAATTTATACAAGGTCTTAGATCATTTAAAGACACTTTGCCAAGAAATATTAAAAGAATAATAATAAAAAAAGGCCATATTTACTCAGAAACTTTAAATAATTGGAAGTATATAGTGGGAAGTGAAATGTTTAAAATCTGTTATCCAAAATCATTTAAAAGCTCCAATAAAATAAATGCTAGCTGCTTAACTGTCATGGTAAAAAGAGGCTACGAGGTAGAAATGGAATACTCTAAAAACAAAATAATTGATAAAATAAATAGTC
>CABYVA010000032.1 GCA_902522325.1 uncultured Pelagibacteraceae bacterium | reverse complement strand
ATTCATTTTATTAAAGATCAATGAATTCAACTTAATTTGTAAGTCTCTGTCTATAACAATTATTGTTGGTGAAAATTTTTCTAATCCATTAATTCTACAATTTAGCTTCGGATTATCTGTATTTACAGTTATGTAAGATGTTAGTAATCCTTGATTTTTTGATCTAAGTTGATGAGACACCATTCTAGAATGTTGATTTGTTATATATTTATTACCTTTTTCAATTAGCAGATTATACGAACTAGCAAGTTTACCTGTTATATATGGAAAATTTTTTTTTTTAGTAAAATTATATTTTTTATATATTTTATTAACTTTGTTTTTTAATAATCCTGATTTAGTAATAATTTTATTTAAAGTCAAAATCTTTTTTGATTTTTTAAATGATCTTGAATCGTTATCTTCAACAGAATAAATTACTTTTTTAACTTTAGATTTTATAAGTGCTTTGGTGCATGGGGGTGTTTTACCATAATGAGAGCAAGGTTCTAAAGTTACATAAACAGTAGCTCCTTTATTGCTTTTTTTATTATTATTTAATGCGATGGTTTCTGCGTGAGGCCTACCATTGATATTTGTAGATCCGAACGATACAACATCATTATTTTTAACAATAACACATCCAACAGAAGGATTTGACCCAGTATATCCACTTCTATTTACTGCTAAATTAATAGCTAATTGCATGAAGTAACGATCTTTGCTACTAAATTTATCTTTTTTTGTAGACATCTAACCTGTCCACAAATTGAACGAAGTCTTTTTCTTCTCTAAAATTTCGATAAACAGAAGCAAATCTAACATAAGCTACAGGATCTAATTCTTTTAAACCTTCCATAACCATTGTACCAATTGTATTACTTGAAATCTCTGCCTGACCTAACTCTTCAAGAGATCTGGAAATTTTGCTTATAAACTTTTCTACAGTTTCGGTATCTATTGGTCTTTTTTTTAATGCTATAAATATAGATTTAGCTAATTTATCTCTATCAAAAGTAGATTTTCTTCCGCTTTTTTTTACAACCATTAACTCTCTAAATTGAACTCTTTCAAATGTTGTAAATCTATGACCACAAACACATAATCTTCTTCTTCTTATTGCTGTGCCATCTTCTGTAGGACGAGAGTCAACAACTGAGGTCTCGCCTTTTTTACATGTAGAGCAAATCATTATCTTAAATTTTTATATATTGGGAATTTTGAACAAAGTTCAACAACTTCTTTTCTTACTTCATTTTCAATTTTATTATTATCTTCTGGATTAGATGATAGCCCTTTAACAGTTTTTGTAATTAACTCACCAACTTTTTTAAATTCTTTTAAACCAAAGCCTCTTGTAGTAGCAGCTTGTGTTCCTAATCTTATTCCAGATGTGATCATTGGGCTTTCATCATCAAAAGGAATTCCATTTTTATTGCAGGTAATATTTGCTCTCGAAAGACTTTCAGCTGCTAAATTACCTTTAACTTTAAAAGGTCTTAAATCAACTAACATTAAGTGTGAGTCTGTTCCTCCAGAATATATTTTAAAACCATTATTTTTAAGTGTTTCTGATAAAATTTTTGCATTAGCAAGCACAGATTTTATATAATCTTTAAATTCAGGTTTTAACGCTTCTAAAAATCCAGCAGCTTTGGCAGCAATAATATGCATTAACGGACCACCTTGATATCCTGGAAAAACTGCAGTATTAAATTTTTTTGCAAGATCTTCATGGTTTGTTAAAATAATTCCACCTCTCGCACTTCTAAAAACTTTATGAGTTGTTGATGTAACAACGTGAGCATGATCGCAAGGATTAGGGTAACCTTTACCGGCTACTAAACCTGAGAAGTGAGCCATATCTACCATGAGATAGGCCCCAACTTTATCTGCTATTTCTCTGAATCTTTTAAAATCTATAACTCTTGAATAGGCACTACCACCAGCAATTATTAGTTTTGGTTTATGTTCTAAAGCAATTTTTTCAACATTATCATAATCAATAAGTTCTGACTTCTTATCAACATCATAGCTAATTGCATTAAACCATTTGCCTGACATTGAAATTTTTAATCCATGAGTTATGTGACCACCAGAATTTAAACTCATACCCATAAAAGTATCACCAGGTTTAAGTAATGCTAAAAATACAGCGCCATTAGCTTGCGCTCCAGAATGCGGTTGTGCGTTAGCAAATTTACAATTAAATAATTTTTTTAATCTTTCAATTGCTAAAGTTTCAGCTACATCTACATGCTCACAACCATTATAATATCTTTTACCTGGATAACCTTCTGCATATTTATTTGTCAAAACTGAGCCTTGCGCTTCAAGAACTGCTTGAGAAACAATATTTTCTGAAGCTATAAGTTCGATATGTTCTTGTTGTCTTTTTAATTCATCGCTTATAGCTTTATATAATTCTGGATCAGATTTAGATAAACTGTCCTCAAAAAAACCTTTATATTGATCGTTAATGTATTGACCTTCACTAGACATAGTTAAATTTTTCTAACTCTTCTTAAGTGCCTACCACCTATAAATTTTGTTCTTAAGAAGACTTTTATTAAATTGATTGCTTTACTTTTATTAATCAATCTTTCACCCAATGTAATGATATTTGCGTTATTATGCAATCGTGATAATTTAGTGTTTTTTATGCTGTAACATAGAGCAGCTCTAATATTTTTTGTTTTATTTGCCGAGATTGCCATTCCCATGCCTGATCCACATATAAGAATACCAAAACTTCCTTTATGTGAAGCAACTCTTTTAGATAATTTTTTTGCATAATCAGGATAATCTACAGAATCATTTGAATTTGGACCTAAATCAATAATCTTTTGCGATTTTGAAAGTTTGGTAACGACGCTATTTTTTAAATAGTAGCCTGCGTGATCTGATGCAATAAAAATCTTTTTCAACTTAAGTAAATTTATAAACTAAAACTAATTAAATTTATAGTCCAAAACACAAGCGACTAAATGAACTCTGTTTTCTTCACCACCATTAAATGCATTGTGGTATTTTAAGTTATTAGTAACCCACACTGATCCATCAGCAGGCATGTGTTGAGCTGCTTTGTCAATAACCATAATAGCTCCTGGATTTGTATATATAGGAATATGAAGTCTTGGCTCAGGATCTCTATGCCAACTTAATGTAGATCTTGGTTCTTTTAATAGTAGCCGAACTCTACCTAGTTTATATATTTTAGATAACTCATCATAAATTTCCTTAAAATATGTATGTTCAAAATCTTTTACAAATTCAGTGTACTTGCTTTCATCAATTGTTACGTCTCTTGATACTTCTTTTCCAGAAGAATCAGGTTTTGTCCAATAAACTCCTCGTGTTTTATTTCCTTTAATTGAATCAGGATCACCTGGTATTTGATTTAAAGATATAGCTGCAAAATGAGGTATCCCTAGACTGGTATCGAAACCCTTGATTTTTAAAACTTCATTACAGGCTTCTCTAAGCTTGATAATATCGAATTTAATTTCTTGTTTTTGAAAATCACCTAACATTTCAGGTTTTTGTGTTTTATTTATTGAGGCTACATTGTTCATGCGTTTAAATAAATACTTTATTTATAATTATAATACATATAACTTTTGTCGCATATAAAATATTTATTGAGAATGATTATCACTGGAAAGTACCCAAATTTAAGGCTTCGAAGAAATAGAAAGTTTGATTGGACAAGAAGATTAATAGAAGAATCAAATTTGTCATCTAATGATTTCATATTGCCAATTTTTTTAGTTGAAGGAAAAAACAAAAAACAATCAATAAAGGCAATGCCTGGTGTATTTAGATATAGTATCGATAAATTAAGCAAAGTAATTGATAAAGCGATATCTCTTAAAATACCAATGGTAGCCTTATTCCCGTACACAAATTCTAAATTAAAAGATAAATTAGGTTCAGAAGCTTTAAATGAAAACAATCTAATATGTAAAGCAATTAGATACATTAAAAAAAAATATAAAAACCAAATTGGAATAATGTGTGATGTTGCTTTAGATCCATATACCTCTCATGGGCACGATGGGATAATTAAATCTGGTTACGTTGATAACGATAGCACAAATGAAATTTTAATAAAACAAGCTCTCCTACAAGCACAGATGGGTTGTGATGTAATTGCTCCTTCTGATATGATGGATGGCAGAATTGGTAAAATAAGAAAAGTTCTAGATAAAAATGGACATCAATTAGTTCAAATACTGTCTTATGCAGTTAAATACGCTTCAAATTTTTATGGACCATTTAGAAACGCAGTTGGATCAAATAATTTACTCAAAAGTGACAAAAAAAATTATCAAATGGATTTTAGAAACAAGAATGAAGCATTGAGGGAAGTAGCTTTGGATATTAAAGAGGGAGCTGATATAGTTATGGTAAAACCTGGCTTGCCCTATTTAGATATTATTAGATCAGTAAGAAACAATTTTAAAATACCTGTTTTTGCCTATCAAGTATCTGGAGAATATAGTTTAATTGAAAATGCTATAAGAAAAAAAATTATTAACAAAAATGCTGTATTAGAAAACTTAATTTCATTTAAAAGAGCAGGTGCGACTGCAATTGTATCGTATTATGCTGACAGAATTAAAGATTTTTTAAATTATTAAAGAAATCTAATCTAGCAATTGGATAATTAATATTGTTTGGTTTCAATATACTTTTTTCCATATAATCACTAACAAGTTTTAAGCCTTTCAATAAATCATCTTTATTAAAGTTATCATTTTCTTTATCAACTAAAAAATTAGGAACTAACTTTTTTTCGTTTTTAGATTTAACATAAT
>CABYVA010000031.1 GCA_902522325.1 uncultured Pelagibacteraceae bacterium | reverse complement strand
ATGTTAATTCTTTAGTAATTGAAGGTGAAATTTCAAAAGCAATAAAAGAATTAAAATTTAATTTAAATAAAAAAAACTCGAATTTTTTTGAAGGATATTTGCTATTGGTACTTGACTCGATAAAGAAAAAGGATTTTAAAGAAAGTAAAAAATATTTGGAAAAGATATCAAATTTCAAAGAAAACGGAACTTTTGAGTTAGTTATTTATGAATCGTTAAAAAATTTTATCTATCTTTTTGAAAATAAAAAAATACTCATTAAAGACTCCAATCTAGGAAATTTAAGTTCTATTAACAGATTATTTGAGAATTGTTATTTGGGCGAAAAGAATACCGAGGTGCATTTTTTAAACTTAATAAATACAAACGATGTGAATTATTCTAGGTATATTTTTTTTTATATTAATTATTTAATTGAAAGAAACAAATATGAAGAGATTGATAAACTGTCAAACCAAATAGATATTTTGAATACTAATCTTTTAATTTTACAATCAAAACAATGGATAGATGAAAAAAATTTAAAAAATTTTACTAATATTTTTTCCTGCAAAAATGAAAATGATATTTTAGCTGAGTTTATATTCTTAATAGCAAATTTATATTCTTCAGAGAATAATTTTGAGAAATCAAACTTTTATAGTCAAATTTCATTTTTTTTGAATCCTAAATTTATTTTTAATTTATCTTTGATGGCGGAAAATCATTATATGAATGAAAATTATAAAGAGTGCAAAAAAATATTAGAAAGTTTTAATAAAAAAAATAGTGCTTATAATTGGTATAAGATTAAAAAAAAGGCTCACATAATTGCAAAAGAGCAAGGGCACGAAAAATCGTTTAGCTATCTTGATTCTAATTTTAAAAAAATAAAAAATCCTTCCACAAAACTTTTATTGGATATGGGAAATATTTCAAAAAGTTTTGAAAAATATAATATTGCAATTGATTATTATACTAAGGTTCTGTCAAGGATGAGTAAAAATGAAACAACTTATGCCGATATCTTATACAAAAGAGGAGGCAGTTACGAAAGATTAGGAGACTTTTCGAAATCTGATGATGATTTATTATTATCTTTAGAAATGAATCCTGGCGATGCTTACACTTTAAACTATTTAGCTTATTCATGGCTAGAAAGAAATTACAAGATTGACATAGCGATCGAAATGCTTGAAACAGCTTACAGTAAAAAAGAAAACGATCCTTACATCATAGATTCTATTGGTTGGGCATATTATTTAATTGGAGATTTTTTCAAAGCAGAACAATTAATGAAAAGA
This sequence comes from uncultured Pelagibacteraceae bacterium, assembly GCA_902522325.1. Taxonomy (GTDB): domain Bacteria; phylum Pseudomonadota; class Alphaproteobacteria; order Pelagibacterales; family Pelagibacteraceae; genus Pelagibacter. Next base: position 3,568 of record CABYVA010000031.1, on the reverse strand, counting down.
GCACTCCAGCTAATGCCTGATGATCCAATAGTAAATGATCACTACGGGGATATATTGTGGAGTTTAAATAGAAAAATGCAAGCACAGTATTATTGGAAAGGTGTTTTAAATTTTGAAGATACAGAAGAATCTATGAAAGAAAAAATCAATATTAAACTCTTAAAAGGACCTAAAAACATTTAATTGATGAAATTTATTAAAATTAAGTCTTATGCTAAAGTTAATATTTCATTAAATGTTATTAAAAAATTATCTTCAAATTTTCATAAAATTGAAAGTTTAATTACTTTTATACATTTACATGACTTAATATTTATAAAACTAACTAAAACTAAAAAGCATAAAGTTCAATTTAGCGGAAGATATTCTCATAATATTAATGAAAATAATACAGTGAATAGATTATTAAAAATACTTGATAAAAAAAATTTTTTAAAAGGTAAAAAGTTTTACATAAAGATTTATAAAAATATCCCACAAAAATCCGGAATGGGCGGGGGTTCTATGAATGCTGCTAGTGTATTAAATTTTTTTATAAAAAAAAAATTTGTAGATCTTAATCAAAATAAAATTAAAAATATTGCAAATTCAGTTGGTACAGATGTTATTCTTGGACTTGAACCCAAAAACACAATTTTGTCATCAAATGGAAGCTTGACTAAAGCCAAAAAAAAACTTGGTTTTAATGTATTGGCAACTAAACCTAATTTTGGTTGTTCCACAAAATACATTTATTCAAAAGTAAGATCATTCTCTAAAGAAAAATATAAACACCCTAAAATTTCTTTACTAGGCAGATCAAATATTATTCACTCTAATAACGATCTGGAGAAAGTCGCCTTTAAAAAATACCCAAAACTTAAAAACTTAAAATCTTTTTTATCAGAAATTAAAAATGTTATTTTTGTTAGAATGACTGGATCTGGTTCATGCGTTGTAGCTTATTTTTTATCTAAAAAAGCCGCAATAAATGGAGCTAGAGTATTTAAAAGGAAATTTAAAAATTATTGGTATATTGTATCAAAAACTATATAAATTTTTTTTTGTGTTATACGAAATTGATTTTTTGGGGCGTAGCCAAGCGGTAAGGCAGCGGTTTTTGGTACCGCCATCCTAGGTTCGAATCCTAGCGCCCCAGCCAAATATGATAAATTTATTTAATAATTTTTTTTTAAAATTTAGAAATTCTAGCTTTTTAAGCAAAGAGTTTCAAAAATTACAAAAACAAACGCAAGTTGAAAAAATATTTAAAGCTATTGAGAATTTTTCAAATAGAAGCGAAATAAGATATGTGGGTGGTTGTGTAAGAAAAATACTTAATAAAGAAATAGTTGATGATATCGATCTAGCTGTAAATCTAAGTCCTGAAAAAATATCAGAAATTTTAAAAAAAAATAATATTAAATTTTACAAAACTGGAATTGAGCACGGGACTATCACAGCTTTAATTAATAAGAAAAGATTCGAAATTACATCTTTAAGAAAAGATATTTTAACTGATGGAAGGCATGCGAAAGTGCAATTTAATAATGATTGGCATGAGGATGCATCTAGAAGAGATTTTACAATCAATGCAATTTATTCTGATATTCATGGAAATTTGTATGATCCATTTAATGGTAAGCAAGATTTAGAGAATGGCGAAATAAAATTTATTGGAGATGCAGAAAAAAGAATAAAAGAGGATTATCTTAGAATACTTAGATATGTAAGATTTTTTCTTAATTATAGTAAAAAAGATCATGATGCAAATATTGCTAGAACTATAAAAAAGAACTTAGATGGATTTAATAAAATTTCATCTGAAAGATTATTAGATGAGTTTAAAAAATTAGCTTTTTCAAATGGTTTTACTAAACTTAATAATGACGAACTTTGTCTAGAAATTATTAAATTAATATTTCCACAATTTAAAAATATTAATCTTTTTAAAAATTTAAACTCATTTTCAAAAAAAAATTTTTGTAAAGTAGATTTTATTTTTTTAGTTTCATTAATGATTATTGATGGAACTGATAATCCTGATTATTTTATTTATAAATTTAATATTTCTAAAAAAGATCAAAAGAGGATTTTGTTTTTAAGTGATTTTTTTTCAAAAAAGATAAGTACAAAAATCTTTTCTACAAATAATCTTGAAAAGATTTTATATTTTAACGGAAAACAATCTTTATTAGATTTGTTATATTTTCAAATATTTAAATCAAAAAAAATAGATCAGAAAATTATAAATTTTATTGAATATTTTCATGATAAAGAACCTCCGCTGCTACCCTTGCGGGCAATAACTTTAATGACTAAATATAATATTCCGGAGGGAAAAAAATTAGGAGAAAAATTAAAGAAAATTGAAAATAGGTGGGTAGATAATAATTTTAAAATTTCAGAAACAGAAGTTCAAAAAATTATAAATAATTAAATATATTTTACATCTTTAATTTCAAAATTTTTTACTCCGGCTGGCGTTGATATTTCAACTAAATCATTTTTATTTTTTCCAATGAGACCTTTACCTATTGGTGATTTAAAATATAAAAGTTTCTTCTTTAAATCTGCCTCATCCTTTCCAACAATTTTATAATGAATCTTTTCATTGGTATCTAAATTTTTTAAAAAAACAGTAGATCCAAAAACAACTTTTCCATCATTTTTTATTTTTGTAATATCAATTACATTAGCTCTTGCAATTACATCATTAATTTCTTCAATTCTTCCTTCGTTGTGTGATTGTTGTTCTTTGGCTGCATGATATTCTGCATTTTCTTTTAAATCTCCATGAGATCTAGCTTCAGCAATTGCCGCAACTATTTCTGGACGTTTTTTTTCTTTTAAAAAAATTAATTCCTCTTTAAGTTTTTCAATTCCATTAATTGTTAAAGGTTCTTTTTCCATTTTATTTCCATTTTGCGTTTGGAGGCATAGACATTAAGATTGCTTTTGGATTTCCTCCACTATTTAGTCCAAATGTTGTTCCACGGTCGTACAACAAATTAAATTCTACGTACCTTCCTCTCTTATATAATTGAAGTTCCTTATCTTTTTTTGAATATTTTAGAAACATTTTTTTTTTAAATATTTTTTGAACTAAATTAGCAAAAAACATACCTACATCTCTAACAAATAAAAAATCTTTTTCCCAATTATCCATTTTGTAGTCAAAAAAGATACCTCCAATTCCGCGTGTTTCATTTCTGTGTGGTAAATAAAAATAATTATCACACCATTTTTTATATTTTAGATAATATTTTTTATTATGAGCATCGCACATTTTTTTTAATTCTTTATGAAAATATTTTTTCTGATTAATATCTTTTAAGCAAGGCGTTAGATCCATTCCCCCCCCAAACCAATATTTCTTGGTACAAATAAATCTAGTATTGAAATGCATAGCAGGACATTTTGGATTATTCGGATGTAATACTACTGATATACCAGAAGACCAAAAGTATGAATTTTTTTTGGTTCCAGGAACTTTTTTTGCAAATTTTTTTGGAAACTTTCCGATAACATTTGAAAAGGCAACACCTCCTTTTTCAATCACTTTACCTTCAATTGTTCTATATTCTCC
>CABYVA010000030.1 GCA_902522325.1 uncultured Pelagibacteraceae bacterium | reverse complement strand
TATTTTAAGTTAAAATATTTTGCCTGTAATATAATCTGAAAAGAAAACAAATAATTATCAGAACAATTTAAAAAAGGAACTTTTTCAAAAAAATTACGTCCAAAAATTTTGTAGCCAGTATGGAATTCGGTTAAATTAATTTTTAATAATTTACTAGTAAAACTGCTCATTAGTTTATTTGTAAAATACCTTAGAAAAGGCATTCCATCCTTAATAAATGGGTTTTTATTAACAAATCTGGAACCTATAATTAAATCAAAATCTTGCTCAAAAAAAATTTTTGCTGAAGCAACAGAATTTGGGTCATATTGGTTGTCCGCATGTATTTCAACAGCATAATCAGCCCCATGATCAAATGCAGTTTTAATAGCTTTTTTTAAATTACCACCATGTCCAAGATTTTTATCATTTTTAATAACTGTCCAATCAAATTTTTTTGCTATTTCATATGAATTGTCTTTTGAGCTATCATCAAAAAAAAATATTTTATCAAATATTTTTTTATCAATTCTATTGTACAATTCCTCTATTACTGGCGAGCTATTATAACAAACTACGATTCCAAATATTTTCTTGTTTTTAAAAAATTCGCTCATACTGCCCTTTTAACTAATATTTTTAAATAACCATTTGTGGTAGCGGGAAGTGGGATCGAACCACTGACCTCGGGCTTATGAGTCCCGCGCTCTAACCAACTGAGCTACCCCGCCATTTAATTAGTATTGATTTATATTACTTTTTATTTTTGATGCAATCAACTTTCTTTAATATAATTTAACATTATGTCTTTAATTGATCAAAAAAATATAAATGATAAATAAAAATTTTTTTAATAAAACCAAAATTCTTGATGGAGGAATGGGTCAAGAACTGCTTGAAAATGGTTTAATTAGCAAAGGAACTTTATGGTCCTCTACTGCTTTACTGGAGGAAAAATACCACGAACTAGTAGTAAAAACCCATTTAACATTTATTAACTCAGGAGCAGATGTAATTGTTACGAATAATTTTAGCAGTAGAAGACAAAGGCTAATACAAAATAAAGTTGAAGATAAATTTGATTATTTAAATATTAAAGCAGGAGAATTAGCTGTTGAGGCTAGAGAAAGGTCTAAAAAAGATGTTTTAATAGCAGGTAGTTTGCCGGCTCAAAATGATACTTACGTTGCCGATACAAGAGAAATTAATGTAATAAAAAAAGACTTTTATGACCAAGCAAATTTAATAAAACCTTTTGTAGATTTCTTTTATCTTGATGTAATTTCAAGTGGTAATGAAATAGAAGCGGCTCTTAATATTACTGAAAAACTTAATATGCCTGTATTAGTTGGTTTACATATCAAAAAAAATGGGAAGCTACCTTCTGGTCAAACTGTTACAGAAATAGTAAAAAAATATAAAAATAATAATTGGATTGGCTTAATTGCAGCTTGTGTGTCGTTAGAAATAGTTGAAAAATCATGCTCTGAGCTAAAAAATTTAAACATCCCTTTTGGTTTTAAGGCAAATCTTTGGGGTGTTGAAGAACCTTTGCCAGTTCAAGCTTTTAATACAGCTAAATTTAATGAGATTGGGAAAAATCCAAATATTAGACTTGGAAAAAGAAACGATATAACTGGAAAAATTTTTTATAATTTTGCAAAAAAAATTTTAGACAATGGGGCAACTATTCTTGGAGGGTGTTGTGAAACAAAACCTGAGCATATTAAAGAAATTGCTAAACTGAAGTAATTTTTTTATTATTTGATTTTTTAACAAAATAAATACCTATTACCACAGCAATCACTGCCACTATTACTTTTGGGGTAATTATTTCATTTAAAAATATATAGCCCAGAATTATTCCAAATATTGGAATTAAATAAGCTACTTGGGCTTGAAAAACTAAACCATTATTTTTCAATATTCTAAATCTCATTAACCAAGCAAGACCCGTTGAAAATATACCAAGATAAATTAATGAAATTGTTGAGTCTAAACGAGGATTTAAATTCCAAGGTTGTTCCACGTATGCTGTAATTGGTAATAAAAATATTGTAGCCCAAATTAATATTGACGCTGTAACATTTTCATTTTTTTTATTACTAACTTTTAAGGTTAATAAACCACCTATTACGTAAAAAGTTGAACCTCCTAAAATTAATAAAGCTGAAAAAATATTGTTTTCATTAATTAAAATATCGTCGGAAAATAAAAAGACTATTCCTGAAAATCCAATTAATACACCTAAAACTTTTATAAAATTTATTTTCTCGTTATCAGTAAATATGTGAGCTAAAACCGTTGCACTTAGTGGAGTACTTGCCATTAATATAGCAGCAAGATTACTTTGCACTTTCTGAACTCCATAAGCTATTAAGAAAAAAGGTATGACAAGATTTATAATACCGATAGATGCAAACCAATACCAATCCTTTGAAAAAGCTTCTATTTTAATTTTTTTAAAAAAACAAAGACAAATTACTGGAATTGCACCTAATAATATTCTAAGAAATGCAATCGTTACTGGTCCATATGAGTATGTTGCAATTTTAATATTAAAAAAAGCAGAAGCCCAGATTAAAGCTAGTACAACGAGAAAAATATAATCTGTTAAAGTAGGTTGTCTCATTCGGTAATATTAAAAATTGCACCCTTTGTTATTTCTTTCAAACTTTTAAAATCAATTTTAAAAACTGCATTAGGGTGTCCTGCCGCTGCAAAAATATCTTTAAATCTATTTAGTTTTTCATCAATCATAATCTCTAAATTGTTAATATGTCCGATTGGAGATACTCCGCCTATTGTATAGCCAGTTTTTTTTTTAACATCTTCGGCATTTGCCATACAAACATCCTTTTTTCCAGTTATTTTCTTAACTTTGTTTAATGAACATTTTTTATCTCCGGAAACTAGACATAAAACAAAACCATCGTCAGCTCTTAATAGAAGACTTTTTACTATAGCTCCTACTTCACATTTTAAAGAATTTGCAGCATCAACCGCTGTTCTTGCTGAACTATTTAAAACTTCTACTTTAAATTTAGAGTCAAATTCATTCAGAGCTTTAATAACTCTCTTTACAGATTCTTTTTCTAACAAATTTTCCATTCAACTATTAATTGTAACAAATTGTGAATTGATATTTTCTCATTAATTGCCATTTATCTATGTGAGAAATGCATATGTGATATCTCAATAATAAACAATATTATTTTATTGTTTTTTGATAATTAAAGACCTAACAAAGAAAATATTATAAAAAAATGAGTTCAAGCGAAGTTATAAAATTAATAAAAGAGAAAGAAATAGAGTCAGTAGATCTAAGATTTACAGATCCTAGAGGTAAGCTACAGCACTTAACAATGGATGCTACTTGTGTAGATGATGGAATGTTAAATGATGGAGTATTTTTTGATGGGTCGTCGATAGCAGGCTGGAAAGCAATTAATGAATCTGACATGATTTTAAAACCAGATTTATCAAGAAAAGTTATTGATCCTTTTACATCACATAACACCTTAATACTTTTTTGCGATATTTTAGATGCTGTTAAAAAAACTCCTTATGAAAGAGATCCAAGAGGAATAGCAAAAAAAGCTGAAGCTTATTTAAAATCTACTGGTATTGGTGATAAAGCATATTTTGGACCTGAGCCAGAATTTTTTGTGTTTGATGATGTTAAATACAAAAATGACATGAACGAAACGAGTTTTAAAATTGATAGCTCTGAAGGCCCATACAATACAGGAAGAAAATATGAAAATGGAAATATGGGACATCGTCCAGGAATAAAAGGTGGTTATTTTCCAGTTCCTCCAGTTGATAGCGCTCAGGATATGCGGGGAGAATATTTGAAAGCTCTAAGAGATGTAGGTATTAAAGTAGAAAAACATCATCATGAAGTAGCTCCAAGTCAACACGAATTAGGAATGTATTTTGGAACTCTTGTAGATCAAGCTGATAATGTTCAACTTTACAAATATATAGTTCACATGGTTTCTCATTCATTTGGCAAGACAGCAACATTCATGCCAAAACCTGTTAAAGGTGATAACGGATCAGGAATGCATACTCACCAATCTATATGGAAAGGTGATACACCAGTTTTTTCAGGAGACAAATATGCCGGACTATCAGATACCGCCTTACATTACATAGGTGGAATTTTAAAACATGCAAAAGCTATCAATGCGTTTTCTAATGCTACAACAAACAGTTATAAAAGATTAATTCCAGGTTTTGAAGCACCAGTGTTATTAGCATACTCAGCGAGAAATAGATCAGCTTCTTGCAGAATTCCTATTACATTAAATAAAAAAGGTGCAAGATGTGAAATTAGATTTCCTGACGCATCAGGAAATCCTTATTTAACTTTTGCTGCAATGTTAATGGCAGGATTAGATGGTGTTAAAAATAAAATAAATCCTGGAAAATCTTTAGATAAAGATCTTTATGCTCTTTCAGAAAATGAAATAAAAAATATTCCAACAGTATGCGGATCATTAAGAGAGGCTATGGAAAGTTTGGATACAGATAGAAAATTTTTAACTGAAGGTGGAGTTTTTACAGATGATCAAATAGATGCTTATATTGCATTGAAATTTGAAGAAATACATAATTTTGAACATACTCCTCATCCTATCGAATTTGATATGTATTATAGTTGCTGATATTTATTTTTTACTTTTTAAAATCTTATCGTCAGCCAGTTTGTCTTTATTGGGACCTTCTTTAATAGTGTATTCCAATGTGCCGTGTGCACCAGCTTCTACTGCTTTTCGTTGATTTCTAAATAAATTTTTTTCTTTTTCTTTTTCAGCAAGTTTACTTGAGTGTTTTGCTAAATGTTTAGTATCTCTCATAATTGGTACTATACCTTAAAAGATTCACCGCATCCACATCTTTCAGTTTCATTAGGATTTTTAAAGACAAAAGAGGAAGAAAATTGCTCTTTTTTGTAATCCATTTCAGTTCCCAAAAGATACATTATTGCTCCCGAATCAATAAAAACTTTCACTCCCTT
>CABYVA010000029.1 GCA_902522325.1 uncultured Pelagibacteraceae bacterium | reverse complement strand
TGAATATTTTAAAAAACTCTTTTTTTGAATATTGGGCTGATCCTTTTTTCATACAGAATAAAAAAAGAAAATTTTTATTTTTTGAAAATTTTGAAATTGTAAAAAGTAAAGGAAAGATCAGCTGTGGTGAAATTGTCAATGGAGAAATTACAAATATAAAAGATGCTTTAAATACTAATTATCATCTTTCGTATCCGAGCATTTTCAAAATAAAAAATAATTTTTTTATGATTCCAGAATCTTCAAAAAAAAAACACGTTGAAATTTGGATTTCAAAAAAATTTCCTTACAATTGGAGGTTATATAAAAAAATTTTTATAAACGAAAGTTGGGCCGATATAAATATTTTCTTTGCTAAAAATGGAGATAAGTGGCTTTTTGGAAATAAATCTAGTGATAAATATTTAGACCATAATTCGGAATTATACATTTACAAAATTTTAGATAATAATTTTAATAATTTAAAACCACATAAGTTAAATCCTGTAATTATTGACTCAAGGATTGCACGAAACGCAGGAAATATATTTTATAACCAAAAAGGTGAAATGATTAGGCCTTCTCAAATTAATATTAAAGAAAAATATGGTTACGGCATTAATATAAATGTTATTAAAAAACTTAACTTAGAAGAGTATGAAGAGAAAATAATAAAAAAAATTATCCCTGAAAAAAATTTTAATATTAAAGGTATACATCATATAAGCACATCTAAAGATAAAATTTATATTGATGCTTTATTTAATTTTTAAATGAAAAAAGATATTTACTTTTTACTTCCAGTTTTTACATATGGCGCAGGTCAGTCAATAAAGAGAATAGTAGTTGGACTAGATAAGCAAAAATATAACAAGAACATTATCTGTCTTGGCAAATGTCAATTTAAGGATGAATTGATAAAAAAAGGTGTAAATGTTTATGAAATAAATAAAACCAAACTTTTGTACGCGATATCAAATATTAAAAAAATTTTATCAGAAAATACATCTAATGAAAAAATTTTGATTTCAAATATTCATTATGCAAACGTTTTGAGCTTAATCTTTTTTTCTAAAATTCAAAATTTAAAGATAATAGTAAATGAAAGAACTGCAATTAAAGAATTAGACATCTATTTTGGTGTTTTTGATTTTATTAAAAAAAAAATAATAAAATTGTTAATAATTTTTTTTTATAAAAGATCAACAAAGGTAATTACTAATTCATCAAAAAGTTCAAAAGATTTAGAAAATATAATTAATTTTAAAGTTCAGACAATATTTTCACCATCTTATTTAGAAAAAAAAATAAAAAATAAAAATAAAAATAAAAATAAAAAAAATAAGCAAAAAGTTTTTTTAGTTGTTTCAAGACTTGCTAAAGAAAAAAATATATTTTTTCTAATTGATGCGATAAATTTAATTAGAGAAAAAAATTTTATATTAAAAATCATTGGAGATGGAGATCAAAAACAAAAATTAATTTCTTATGTTAATAAATTAAAGTTAGAAAAAAAAATAAAATTTTTAAACTTTAAAAGTAATACAGATAAATATTTTTCTGAATCAGATTTATTTATTAATACATCATTTTTTGAAGGTTTCCCAAATTCAGTTGTAGAGTCACTTTCAAATAATGTTCCAGTTTTATGTTCAAAAAGTCACGGCGGAATTCATGATATTATAAAAAATAATACTTACGGAAATTTATTTGATATTGATAAACCTCAAAATTTATCTTTATTAATTTTAAGTTATTTTAAAAATGAAAAGTTTTTTTTAAAAAAGATGAAAAAAGCAAAAAAAAATCTAAAAAAATTTTCTATTAATGAGTGTATCATTCATTATGAAAACGTTCTTAGTAAATTATAATTTTTTTTTAAAATAATTCTGGCACCAATCAAAGGTTCTTTTTATTCCATAATCAAAGCTATAATAATTATTATATTTAATATATTTAGTAATTTTTTTATTTGAACCGTGAGTTTTTTTTATATCAGCTTTCTGGAGAGGTTTTTTTTCAATTCTGCTTTTTTTTAAATATTTATTTAATTTTCCAATTACATTTTTAAGATGTATAGGCTTAGATGAACAAATATTAAAAATCTCATGTTTGGGAATATTTTTTTTAATTAATTTAACTAATATGTTTGTTACATCCTCTATGTAGGTAAAGTCTCTTGTATGATTACCATAATTATAAAGCTCAAATTTTTTATTTTTGAATGAATTAAATATGTATTTTTGAATCATCATATCTGGTCTTCCCCATGGACCATAAACTGTGAAAAATCTGAGACCTACAAATTTGATTTTAGAATTTGAAGAATAAATCTCAGCCATTTCTTCATTTATTTTTTTTGAAAGTCCATAAATATTTTTTGGTTTGATGACATAAGTTTCTTTTAAGGGGAATAAAGATGATTCTCCATAAACTGAACTAGACGATGCATAAAAAATCTTTTTAACTTTTATTTTTTTTGCTATTTCACATAAATTAAAAAAACCATTAATATTTGTATTTACATATTTTCTTGGGTTTAATAATGAGTATCTAACGCCAGCTTGCGCCGCTAAATTAAAAATTATTTCTGGTTTTATTTTATAAACAAATTTTTCTAAAATCTTTAGATCATTTAAATCAATTTTTTTAAAAAAAAAATTTTTATTTTTAATTAATGTATTTTTCCTTCTTTTTTTTAATTCAGGTGAGTAATATTTATCAAAATTATCTATTCCAAAAATTTTACTTTTTGGAAATTTTTTCGATAATTTTGAAGATAGACTGAAGCCTATAAAACCAGCACACCCTGTAACTAAAATTCTCATTAATATTGTAAATATATTGTTTTAAAATTTTTTTAATATAAAAATTTAATCTAATATAACAATATTTGGACATAATCATATAAGAGAAACTAAAGCTGAATAAATTATTCTAAAAATAAAAGATTTATGAAAAAAATCTATCCTTGTGTTGTTGGGCTCGGCTACGTTGGTTTGCCTCTTTTTGTGAGATTAAAAAATAAATTTTCTACAATTGGTTTTGATATAAATAAAGATAGGGTAGGTTATCTACTAAAAAAACAAGATCAAAATAAAGAATTTAGCAAAAATGATCTTATACTAAAAAATAACTCAGTAATTACTAATAATGTAAAAAATATTAAAAAAGCTAATTTTTTTATTGTTACTGTACCAACACCTGTAAATCAAAAGTTTGAGCCTGATTTAAAATTTTTAAAAGATGCAGTCACCATCATTGGAAAAAATTTAAAAAAGGACGATATAATTTTTATAGAGTCAACAATTTATCCGTCAGTTACACAAAACTTTTGCATACCTATTCTGGAACGAGAAAGTAAACTTAAAATTAATAAGGATTTTATTATTGGTTATAGTTCCGAAAGAATCAATCCTGGTGACAAAAAGCATTCTGTTGAAAATATTAACAAAGTAGTTGCAATCGAAACTAACGATAAGAAAATTTTAAAGAAGGTAAAAACAGTTTATAAAATAATATCAAAAAAAATAATTCTTTCAAAATTTATTAAAGAAGCAGAAACATCGAAAGTAATAGAAAATATTCAAAGGGATTTAAATATTGCATTGATGAATGAAATTTTTTTAATTTGCGAGAAACTTAAAATAAATTTTAATGAAGTTAAAAAATTAGCATTAACTAAATGGAACTTTCATAATTATTCCCCTGGCTTGGTGGGCGGGCACTGCTTACCAGTTGACCCATATTATTTAGCGTATATAGCAAAAAAAAAAAATTACCCATCAGAAGTAATTTTATCTGGAAGAAAAGTAAATAATAATATGAAAAAGTATATTATTAAAAAAATTACCGAACTATTAAAAAAAAATAAATTCAATGCAAAAATTCTTTTATTTGGAGCAAGTTATAAACCAAATGTCGCAGATATTAGAAATTCTATCCCACTAAATGTTTATAAATTCTTAAAAAAAAAATATAGAAAAAAGATTTTTTGTATTGATACTTTTGTGGAACTAAAAATAGCAAAAAAACTTCATATATTAAATAAAATAGATAAAATAAAATATGACTACTTTATTCCTTTGGTGTTTCACAAAAATATGAAGTTAATTTTTAAAAAGGTCTTAAAAAATAATAAAAAAATAAAGTTTTTAAATTTAATACCAAGTGAATAGAAGTAATAGAAATTTTTTAGATATTAAAAAAAAAAATAATTTTTTTTATAAAAATACTAACACAAAAATATTCAAAAAAAAAAATACTGGGGGATTAAGAACAAAATCAATTATGAAGAAAAATTTGTATTCTAGACCATTAATTTCAATCATAGTGGCTACCTATAATTCTGAAAAATTTTTAGAAAAGTGCTTACAAAGTATTATTGACCAAAGTTATCAAAATTTTGAAATAATTATTGTTGATAACAAATCTACAGATAAAACACTAGGTATAATAAAAAAATATGAAAAATTTATTGATATTTGGATTAGTGAAGCTGATAATGGAATTTTTCACGCAATGAACAAGGGCATCAAAATTTCAAAAGGAAAAATAATATCAATATTAAATTCTGATGATTATTTTTATCCAAATGCTTTAAAAACAATCGTAAAATATTTTAATTCAAATTCAAATATAGATTTTGTTTTTGGTACAGTTAAAAAAAATAAAGTCTTTTCAGGTTTTAAACCCCAAAAGATAAGATGGAAATTCAATATTTACCCCTCTCATTCCGTAGGTTTTTTTATTAAAAAAAAAATCCATGATAAAATAGGTTTGTATAATTTAAAATATAAGCATTCAAATGATTATGATTTTTTTTATCGGTTGATAGTCAAAAACAAAATAAATGGAATTTCTACAAAAAGAGCAGAAGTGATAGGCAATTTTAGACCTGGAGGTTTTTCAAGCAGACTTAGTTTTTTTGATAGGCTATTTACTGAATTACGAATTAGATTTGACAATAAACAAAATTTTATTGATCTTTTAATTATTTTTATTGGTAGATGTTTTTTTGAAATAATAAATAAATTTAAATTGTAGGTACATATTTGTGATTTTCTTTTTTTTCTTTTTTTTATTTTTATCCTTTTTTTCTGTTTTAGGTTATGGATTTGCTTTTAATAAAATTTTTAATTTAAAG
>CABYVA010000028.1 GCA_902522325.1 uncultured Pelagibacteraceae bacterium | reverse complement strand
TTTAAAATTTGGCTTTCCATAAATTATTTCATTTCCATTAAAATCATTTAAGGAACCCCCTGAATGTTCAAGAATAGCATGACCTGCTGCTATGTCCCATTCACAAGCTCTAGCGTCAGCTATATACAAATCAAATTCGCTAGCAGCAACTACACAAAATTTTAATGAACTTTTCATTTTTTGGAATTTACTTACATTAAATTTTTTATGAAATTGTAATATTTCTGGTTTTGGTGTGTCAGAATAAGTTACTGCAATTATTTCTTTTCTTTTTTTTTTTATATCAAACAATTTTATTTCCTTATTATTTATTAATTCAAAACTGTTAGTATGACCATAAGAATAAAATAGCCTACCTTTTTCTGGCGCATTAATTATACCAGCTGCAGGTTTTTTATTAATAATTAGAGCGGCATTAATGGTAAATTCATCTTTGTTATTAATATATGAGGAAGTGCCATCTATAGGATCTATCAACCAAAAATCTTTTAAATCTTTGTTATCTTTATTTTTTGAAGTTTCTTCAGAAACTATAGGGATATGAGGAGTTAAGTCTGAGATTTTTTTTAATAGAATATTGTTAACAGCTATATCTCCATTTGTTACAGGTGTATTGTCTTCTTTTAACTCTTTTTTTAAACCTTTTTTTCGTAATTCTAAGGAAATGTTTCCAGCTTCCTTAAATGTACCTATTAAATTTTGAACAACTTTCTTTAATTCTTCTATTTGCATTTAATTTAATTATAATAAATTTATAAACAAATATCATTAAATATGAAAAAAATTAATTCATTAGGTATTGATAAAAAGCCGAAGGACACCTTTGTTGTTGTTGCTATGTCAGGTGGAGTCGATTCTTCCACGGTTGCAGGAATGATGAAAAAAGAAGGTTATAAGGTGCTAGGTATAACTCTTAAATTATATGACAATAGCAAAGAAGTTGCAAAATCTAAGCAATGTTGTTCTGGACAAGATATAATGGATGCTAAAAGAGTAGCGCATCAACTTGATATTGATCATAAAGTTTTATTTTATCAAAATAAGTTTAAAAAAGGAGTAATTGATAATTTTGTTGAAAGTTATTTAAAAGGTGAAACCCCAATACCTTGTATACAATGCAATAAAACAGTTAAGTTTAACGATTTGTTTAATGAAGCAAAAAAATTAAATGCTGATGCGCTTGTAACTGGTCATTATGTAAAAAGTGTTACGAATAATAAAATTACCGACATGTACAGGGCGATTGATAAAAATAGAGATCAAAGTTATTTTTTGTTTAATACTACAAGAGAACAATTAAATTATTTGCGATTTCCATTAGGCGGATTGCTTAAATCAGAAACTAGAGAAATTGCTAAAAACTTGCAGCTCAATGTAGCTGATAAACCTGATAGCCAAGATATATGTTTTGTACCTAATGGTGATTATGTTTCTGTAATCGAAAAATTAAAACCTAACTCTTTTAAAAAAGGAAATATTAAAGATTTAAATGGAAAAAATTTGGGTGTGCATGATGGCATAATTAATTTTACAATTGGACAAAGAAAAGGAATTAAAATTGCAGCAAAGGAACCTTTGTATGTAATTGATATAAATCCTGAATTAAATGAAATTATAGTTGGTGTAAAAAATGAACTAATCAAGAAAAATATTATACTTAGAGATATTAATTTATTGTGTGACAAGAATATTTTTGAAAAGGAAGTTTTTGTTAAAATAAGATCTACTGGAAAACTTTTAAGATCAAGCGTTAAACTAAATGGTAACAATGCATCTTTAGAGCTTTTAGAGGATGAATTTGGGATATCACCAGGACAGGCCTGCGTATTTTACTCAAAAGATGAGCTAGGAGATAAAGTTCTTGGCGGCGGTTGGATTTCAAAAAATTAATTTTTTTTCCACATGAAAAAAGTTAATAAATAAAAAGAAATTACACCTAGGAAATAGTCCCATTCTAGAGCATGTTTAAAAAACTTAAGATTAAAACCCAAGAAGTCATTTCCTGGTAAGCTTATTATTGGTATACTAATTACTGCAACAACAATTAAACTAGATACTAAAATAATTTTAAGTTTAAGTATTTTTGGATTTATAAAATTTAATAATTTTCCTCTAAGTGAATATAGGGCTGAAACCAGATAAGCTTGAGCAACAATTTCGAAAATTATGAAGAGTAACATAATAACTCTTCTGAACAGTTTATATAAATCATGATCAAATTTAATACCTAAAAAAATTGAATGTAATACTAAACATATTGCAGAACCAATACCAAAAAATATAAATTTTTTTATATTTTTATGATCGCCAATTATTTTTTGAATAATCAATTTATTATAAAGCCAATATTTGATTAATAAATAAGAAGTTAAAAACATCGCTGGTTTAAAAATTAAATAAGTAGGAAATACTCTAGCAGTTCTACTTATTGAAGCCCCGCCGTCGATGTAAGGAATTGTATTATGAATAATATCTTCTTTATTAGGAAATAAATCGTGAAAATTAGTAATTAGAATTAAACAAGTATTAATTGCGAAAAAAGGAACTATGAATATCCAGATACTGATGGATTTAACTTTTAAGATATTATCCATTTAAAGCTGAATTATTTTTTTTTATTCTTTTTTCTTGCTCTTCTCTTTTTTGAGCCCATTTTTCTTCGGCCTCTATGTTTTTTTGGGTATCCCATAATTTCCTTCGATTCTTTTTGTTGACATATCTAATGGATATAGCATTCTCATAAATACATATCAAATTTTTTATGGATAAATCATTTAAAACTTTTTTAAAACATACTGCAAAAGATTACTATAATCAGTCAGTAAATCCTCCAGTAGTAAGAGCATCAACGATTATTTTTAAGTCAATGAACGAATTAAGAAAAACTCAGTCTAAAGGTAAAAAAAATCCTATTGGTGGCCATTTTGAATATGGAAGACAGGGTACTTCCACAACATATATTTTGCAACAAATGCTAAAAAGAATGGAAGAATGTTATCATGTATTTTTAACGCCAACTGGCTTTGGTTCAGTTTTTTTATCAATTTTTAGTATTGTTAGACCTGGTGATGAAATTTTAGCCGCAGACCCAGTTTATTCACCAACACGTCTATTGACTGAAGATTTTCTTAAATCATTTAATATTAAAACAGTTTTTTATAACCCAAATGATTTAAGCACATTAAAAAAAAATATTACAAAAAAAACTAAATTAATTTATGTTGAAAATCCAGGAAGTAACTCTTTTGATTTTCAAGATCTTTCTAAAATAATTTCAATAGCAAAGAAGAATAAATTGTTTTCTGTAATTGATAATACTTGGGGCACTCCATATTATTTAAAACCTATTAAATTAGGATTTGATATGTCTATCGTTTCTGCAACAAAATATTATTCTGGCCATTCCGATGTTATGGGTGGAAGTTTAGCTGTTAACAAAAGAGTTTTTAAATATGTGGAAAAAGCTAACAAAATAACTGGTTTAAGGTTAGGACCAGATGATGCGTATTTAATAATAAGGGGATTAAGAACATTAGATGTACGTCTTGATAGACATGAAGAAAATGCGAAGAAAGTTGCTGCTTTCTTATCACGTCATAAAAAAGTAAAACTTTTATATCCATATAAAAAAGGTTCATATAACTACAAAATGTGGAAAAAACATTATTCAGGTGCATCAGGATTAATGGGATTAAAAATTAAAGCAAAGAGAAAAAACTCTATTAATAAATTTGTAAATTCTTTAAAATTATTTGGCTATGGATATAGCTGGGGAGGCTTTGAAAGTTTAGCATTACATCAAGAATTTAGAGAACTGGGAAAAAGAAATTTTTTAAAATTAGCTAAAAATGAACATCTAGTTAGACTTCATATTGGTCTTGAAGATCCAAAAGATTTAATTAATGATTTGAAAAGATCTTTGAGATTTATTAAATGACACCAGAAAAGTTTATTCCAAATAAAGTAGCTCTAATCACATTAATATCAGCGTGTTTAGTAGTTATAATTTCACTAGGAATTAGACAAACTTTCGGACTTTTCTTTTTTGATTTTGAGGTTGATCTTGGTTGTACACAAACAGAGTTTGGTTTTGCAATGGGTATTCAGTTATTTTTCTGGGGTCTTTTTGGTCCACTTTTTGGAATAATAACCGATAAATTTAGCGGACGAGTTGCTGTATTTATAGGTTTTTTATTTTATTTGGCTGGAATTTATTTTTTAAATTATGGACCAAATACAGGATTTTGGTTTACTTTTGATTTAGGAATTCTAATTGGAATTGGATTGGCAGCAACTGCAATAAGTATTCCTGTTTCAATAGTATCAAAACATTTTCCATTAAATACTAGAACTATCGCAATAGGAATAGTTACTGCAGCTGGATCTTTTGGATATTTTATATCTCCAATGTACACAAGATTTGCACTTCTAGAATTTGGCTGGAATACAACTTTAGTTATTTTTGGAGCTATGATTTTAATTGGTTTAATTGTTTCGTTATTTTTATCAACACCTATGGGTAAATTTAACACCGAAACTGTTAACAACCAAACTGCTACAGAAGCTTTAAAGGAAGCTTTTTCTAATAAAAGTTTTAATTTTTTAACACTAGGCTTTTTTGTTTGTGGTTGGCATATTGCTCTTGTAGCAACACATATACCAATGCATATAAGAGATAAAGGACTTGAAGATTGGACAGCAACTGCAATTTTAGCGTTAATAGGTTTATTTAATGTTTTTGGAACTTTATCAAGTGGATATTTGTCTACAAAAATAAGTAAAAAAAAATTATTAAGTGCAATTTATTTGTTGAGAGGATTTTCATTAATGTATTTTGTATTTATGCCAGCAACTGTTGTTAATGCATTAATTTTCGGAGCTACATTTGGCTATTTATGGTTATCAACAGTTCCACCCACAAGTGGAATAGTTGGTCATATTTTTGGAACCAAATATGTATCTTTGTTATATGGTTTTGTCTTTTTAAGCCATCAAGTTGGATCTTTTCTCGGCGCCTATCTAGGTGGTTTATTTCATGATTTATATGGTTCTCTTGATTATGCCTGGTACATTTCTATCGCTTTATCTTTGTATGCTGCATTGATACATTTACCAATAAAAGAGAAAGCAATTGAAAGAGTCCAATCCGCATAAATTAAGATATAGTCCTTATCTGGAAAAACTATATAATTCAGATCAGCCGTTAGTAATATATAAAGTTAAAGATGGTTATAATTTATATACAGATTTCTCAAAAAAAATAATACTTACAAACAAT
>CABYVA010000027.1 GCA_902522325.1 uncultured Pelagibacteraceae bacterium | reverse complement strand
CTATATCAAAATTTAATTTTTTTTCTTTTTTAATTTTATTTAATTCTTTTATTTTATCTACAACTTCTGGAATAAATTTTTGTCCACCAAATCCAGGAAAAACACTCATAATCAAAACTAAATCTATTTCGTCTAGAACATCAGTGATTAGATTTATTTTTGTATCAGGGTTCAAAGATACACCTACTTTTTTTTTTAATTCTTTTATATGTGAAATAGATTTTTTTAAATTTTGTGTAGCTTCTGGATGAATTGTAATGATATCAGCACCAGCATCAGCATAGTCTTTAATATATTTATGTACCGGTGAAATCATTAAATGGACATCAAAAGTTAATTTTGTATATTTTCTTAAAGTTTTGATAACTGGTGGCCCAATAGTTAAATTTGGCACAAAATGTCCATCCATTACATCCACATGAATCATGTCTGCATTACTTTCCTCTAATCTTTTAATTTCATTTCCTAGTTGGCTGAAATCTGCAGATAGTATTGACGGAGATATTTTTATTTTTTTCATTGATTACTATAATACTAGTATCAATTTTGCTTTTTAATTTGAATTAATTTTTACCAAAAAATTGATAAATTTGTATTGCAATATCACTTTCTAGAGGAAATGATAGCATTCCCATTACAGAATATCCCAGAAGATACGGCATAAGGTAGAATCTGAACATATAAAAAAACCAGGCCACATAAAGTGGTACAATTGGTCTTATAATGAATGATGGCGTTATAGGTTTGAATAAATTTATTAAGGGATCTGTTAATTTTACAAAAATTTTCATAAAAAAGAATTCTGAGTCTTCTCTTTGAAAAATATTCATTGCTACTCTACCAATTAATGTCCACATAATTACACCCATCACATAATCGATTAAATAAACAAGAGGATGAAAATTTGCAGACATAAGAGATTTTAAAATTCTAAAAATAGAAGGGGCGAAAAAATCGCCCCTTAAATTTAAAATTATTTAGTGTTGTTTACCAAGTACCGTTCTACCGCTAGGTATACGAACTTCATCAACCATTTTTTGAGTTGCAGTATCGGGTGCTTTAGTCATTAAACTAACAACAATCATCAGCACTAAACTTACTGCTGATCCGATAATACCAAAAGTTAATTGAGTTACACCAAACCATTCAGCTCCGCCTGTACGTACGTGTATTAGATAAGCAGTACCTGCCGCTAATCCACCTAACATACCTGCAACAGCACCAGGTGCATTTGCTCTCTTCCACCATACTCCTAGTACTAGTGGGAAGAACAATCCTGACATTGCAAAGTCAAAAGCCCATATAACCGAACCTAAGATACCTTGAATCTCAAGAGCTGCGATAGAAGCACCAGCAAAACCAATTATGAAAAGCAATACCCTTGCAACAATTAGTCTTTTTGCAGTTTCAGCTTTAGGATCAATGATCTTGTAGTACAAGTCATGAGATAAAGCGTTTGCAATCGCTAGAACTAAACCATCAGCTGTTGACATGGCAGCAGCCATACCTCCAGCAGCAACAAGTCCTGAAATTACATAAGGCAATCCAGCAATCTCTGGAGTAGCTAATACAACGGCTTTACCACCCATGAAAAACTCATTTAATTCAAGAGTTCCATTTCCGTTAAAGTCGCTAATAAACATCAAGTTAGCTTGGTTCCAGTTTTGATACCAATCTATAGCTTGAACATCTGCAATTGACTTACCGATAATTCCTGTTGGTAAATTTGGATCCATCAAAGATAACTTCGATAGAGTAGCTAACATTGGCGCTGAACAGTAAAGTAGGAATATAAAGAATAATGACCAACCTACTGATCTTCTAGCTGTTTTTACACTTGGAGTAGTAAAATATCTCATCATAACGTGAGGTAATGAAGCTGTTCCAGCCATCATACACACTGCTAATGAAATAAATTTCCACGGTGTAGTGTTAACTTCAGAATGAGCTTTAGTAATACCAGCTAAGCCTTTAGGCACTGTAGCTAAATCAGCTGCAGAGTTTTTAACTGTTCCTAAACCAAATTGACTTTCTAGTTCAGCAATTCTAGCTACTTCATCTGCTAACATAAGGTGTGGAAATACACCAGCACCCATTTTGTTACTAATCCAGAATACAGGCAGCAAGTACGCTATAATTAATACAATGTATTGTGCAACCTGAGTCCAAGTAACTGCTCTCATTCCACCAAGCATAGAACAAAGTAATATACTTGCTAAACCCACATAAACTGCAATTCCAAATGGAATATCTAATGCTACAGAAGCAATTGTTCCTGTTGCATTAATTTGTGCAGTCACGTATGTGAATGAAGCTACTGTTAAAACTATAACAGCACTTACTCTTGCTAAGTTACCGCCATATCTAGTACCTATAAAATCTGGAACAGTATAACATCCAAATTTTCTTAAGTAAGGCGCTAACAAAGAAGCTACAAGTACGTATCCACCTGTCCATCCAACTAATAAAGCCATATACCCATAGCCCTTAAAGTAAATTCCTCCTGCCATTGCAACGAATGATGCACCAGACATCCAGTCTGCTGCAGTTGCCATTCCGTTGAATACAGTTGGAACTTGTCTTCCTGCTACGTAGTACGCATCTAGTTGAAGCGTACGAGATAAATAACCAATTATAGCGTAAATAGAAACAGTGAAAGCAACGAAACAGATACCTATCAATTTCGCTGACATACCTGCTTGTTCAGCTATTGCCATTAAGATTATGAATACAAGGAAACCTCCTGTGTATATTCCATAAACTTTAGGCAAATTATCTATAAATTTTCCTTTAATCATTTAGTCACCCTCTCTTTCGGTAAAACCAAATTCTTCATCTATTTTTTCTTGTCTATTCGCAAACCAGAAAATTAATATTACGAATATTCCAAGTGACCCTTGGCATGTCATGTAGTATGACAATGGATATCCAAACGGTCTAAAACTAGATGCTTCCATTTCGGCTCCGAAGAAAAAGATGCCGATTGAGAAAACGAACCAAATTGCTAAAGTTACCCATAGCAAATTTCTGGTCTTTTCCCAGTGTTGTGCTTGTTTTGACATTTTTAATCTCCCTATAAGTTAAAAAAAAGTACCTTACTTATATTAAAATAGATTCCTACCCCAAATAAAGCTCCAAATTGTTGGATTTTTCTATTATAAAACAACCTGAGGTAGATTTATTTATTAAAAATATAAAACAACTGTTACTAGACATATGGCACTAAAATATAGATTTAATTTAAAGGATATAAAGCTTAGTGATTTTAAAGTTTATTTGTTTTCTCTGTTTAAAGCTTTTATACCAAAAAAAAAAATAAAAAATTTGGACGATTTAGAATCTTTTATTCAAAAAAAATCTGCATGGGTTTCACAGGTAACTTTGTACAGTTATTTAAAAACAAGAATGGGAACAAAATATGTTTTGCATTTTGATAATGAAGAATTATTAGGGTCAATTAATAAAGCAAAATGGAATATTTATTCAGTTGCACTTCAAGATCTTACATTTTTCTGCTTTTCATATCTTCGTAATTTTTTTAATTATCAAGAATTAAGTAATGCTAAAAAAATTTTTTTAAATATTTTAGATGATGAAACTCTAAATGGCATGCCAGCGGAGGTAACTGAAAAAGCAAAAAAATCTTTTGAAACAAGATTGCAAAAAATAAATTGGACGACTCATTACAAATCTTTACCATTTAACGATAGTGCTTTGTCTTTGTATGAATGGGCACCAATTGCTGATGAGCTAAAAACCTTAGATAGAAAGATTGTTTTAAACTCAATGATTTTAAAATGGGAAAATATTGAAAAAGAATTTATAAAATTAATTAAATTTTAAATATTTTTTCTATTATCAACTAAACTATCAACTACACTTGGATCAGCTAATGTTGTAGTGTCTCCAAGTTGTTCATGTTCATTTGCAGCAATTTTTCTCAAAATTCTTCTCATAATTTTTCCAGATCTTGTTTTAGGAAGACCAGGAGCAAACTGAATAAAGTCTGGGGTAGCAATTGGTCCAATTTGTTTTCTTACCCATAGTTTTAAATCTCTTTCAAGTTCACCATCAGGATTTTCACCTACAATTAATGTTACATAACAATATAGACCGTTTCCTTTAATATCATGTGGATATCCAACCACTGCAGCCTCAGCTACTTTTGGATGTGCAACAAATGCACTTTCTATTTCCGCTGTTCCTAAATTATGACCTGATACAATAATTACATCATCAACTCTTCCAGTGATCCAATAATAACCATCTTTATCTCTACGACATCCGTCCCCTGTAAAATATTTTCCATCAAATTGAGAAAAATATGTTTCTATAAATCTGTTATGATCTCCAAAAACTGTTCTCATTTGCCCAGGCCATGATTGAGCTATGCAAAGTCTTCCTTTTGCTTCACCTCTAAGAATATTTCCTTCTTTATCTACGATAACTGGTTTAATTCCATAAAAAGGTTTTGTTGCCGAACCAGGTTTTAAATCTATAGCACCAGTTTGAGGGCTTATCATTATTCCACCTGTTTCAGTTTGCCACCACGTATCTACAATAGGGCATTTGGAGTCTCCAACAGTTCTAAAATACCATTGCCAAGCTTCTGGATTGATTGGTTCTCCAACAGTACCAAGTAGTTTTAAAGATTTTCTGGAAGTTTTTTTAACTGGACCATCACCTTCTCTCATTAAGGCTCTTATTGCTGTTGGTGCGGTGTAAAAAATATTTACTTTATATTTATCTACTATTTGCCACCAACGTGATGTATCAGGATAAGTTGGTATACCTTCAAACATTATTGTTGTAGCTCCATTTGCTAGAGGTCCATAAATAATATAGCTATGTCCCGTTATCCATCCAATATCTGCTGTACACCAGTAGATATCTTTAGGTTTATAATTAAAAATATATTGATGTGTCATTGATGCATAAACCATGTAGCCGCCAGTTGTATGTAAAACTCCTTTTGGTTTTCCAGTTGATCCTGATGTGTAAAGAATAAAAAGAGGATCTTCTGCGTTCATCTCTTCAGGTTCACAATTAGATGAAACTTTTTTGATCATTTCATGATACCACACATCTCTTGTTTCATCCCAATTAATTCTATTACCAGTTCTTTTAATCACTATACATTTTTTTACATTTGGACAGTTTACCAAAGCTTCATCAGTTATAGATTTTAAAGGTATTGTTTTTCCACCTCTTAAACCTTCATCAGCTGTGATGACATAGTCAGATTTACAATCATTAATTCTTCCAGATATACTATCGGGTGAAAACCCGCCAAATATAATTGAATGCACAGCTCCTATTCTAGCGCATGCTAACATTGTGTATGCTAGCTCTGGTATCATAGTTAAATAAATAGTTACACGATCACCTTTTTTAATGCCTAGTTCTTTTAAACCATTTGCTGTTTTTGATACTTCATGATGTAATTGTTTGTAGGTAATTTTTTTTTGAACTTTGGGATCGTCACCAACCCAAATTATCAAGCTGCTAATAATCTGAGAAAAATGAAATTGAAAGATCTTTGTTTTTTTTATCATTCAAACATTGGAAAGGAAATTGTAGGTATAGTTGAGGTAATTAAAACGGCCTTTATTGATCCAACTGATAAAACGAAAAAATTTGTAGCTGTCCAACTTAGGTTTAAAAAAATGTTAAAAAACCCAGTTTCTCTTGAAAATATCAAAAAAACCCAAGC
>CABYVA010000026.1 GCA_902522325.1 uncultured Pelagibacteraceae bacterium | reverse complement strand
GCAAAATAAGCAAGGAAAACTGTATTAGAAATGGGGAAAAACTTTGAAAATTTTAGCTATTTTTATATTGCTTATTTATTGGTCAGTAATGATCTTGGCACCAGTAATGTCAAAAGAATTAAAATTTGGTAAAAAATCAATAATTTTACCTAAAGCAAAACCTAGTAAGTAGATCGTCCACCGCTAATATCAAAGATAGCAGCAGTAGAAAAAAGAGTTTTCCTCAGATGAAAGCCAGCAGACAAGAGATGACATTTCTTCCACCTCAAGAAGTCTACCTCTTGGAACTTTTGATAACATAAATTTTACGTGCTTTTTTGACATTTGGTTTAAAATTTTAGTTCTGGCAGTAGATGGTGTAACAGCGTTTACAGCAATATTTTTATCTGCCAGCTCTTTTCCAAGGGCTTTTGTTAAAGCTATAACTGCAGCCTTTGCCGAACTATAAGCGCTTGCATTAGCATTACCATCTTTCCCAGATACAGAAGCTATATTAACTATTCTGCCATAGTTACTTTTAATCATCAACGGAACTATTGCTTTGCAGCAATTGAAAGTTCCATTTAAATTTATATCTAAAACTTTATTCCAATCATTTGATGAATACTTCCACAGTTTAGTAGTGGGCCCTGTTATACCAGCATTATTTACAAGTATATCTATTTTAGAAAATTTGTTAATTTTGTTTGTAGCGTTTTTTACTTTTTTAAAATTTGAAACATCAACTGCCTCAAAAGATAGTCTTAAATGATTTATTTTTTGCGCTGCTTTATTTAATTCTTTTTTATCAACATCCCAAATTATAACTTTTGCACCAAAATTCAAAAATTTTTTCGCAATATCTAAACCAAACCCTTGAGCTCCTCCAGTAATTACTGCTGTTTTATTTTTAAAATCAAATTTATTCATGTCTGTATTAACGATTTGCCAATAAATAATAAACAACTGATGAGATTAGTGCTCCAACAAACCAAGAGTAAGATTGTAAAAAACTTAAATTCATATTCCAAATAGTTGATGAGGAAAAAACAAACCCAATAAACAATGCATATATTGCTTTTATATTCCACCCTCCAGAATAATAGTAAGTACTATCTCTCAAAGAGGAAAAAATATCTTTATTTACAATTTTACCATTTTTTAAAAAATAATAATCTATAATTACTATTCCAAATATTGGTCCGAATAAAGATGCGGCAGTATCTATAAATGATAAAATTCCTATTTGACTTAATAAAGATTGCCAAAAAGCAGCAATTATAAATGCCAATAATGCAATTATTATACCTGAGCTTTTAAGATTAAGTTTATTTGGCAAAAAATTTAGCAAAGTATTTTGTGTTGGCACATAATTTGCTATTAAATTTGTTGAAGCGGACGCAAATAGTATAAAAAATAATACCACAACACTTAAAGAAATATTATCAAATTTTCCAATAATATCAGTAGGATTGGTTAAAATTCTTTCTACGTCTATTGAGTTTTTTTTCTAAAATTATATCGGCACCTAGCACAATTAAAACTGAAAATATTGAGAAAATAATTAAATTTATTAGTAGACTTAAATTACCTTTATTTAATTCTTTATTATTCTTTACGTATCTTGAAAAAATCACCAAAATTTACAATTAAAATTGAAAAATACGCAAAAATAGTTCCTGTCATTGTTAATATTGGAATTAAATTTTCTTTATAAAAAATATTTTCATAGACTAAAATATTTTCAAATGAGTTAAATAAATCATTGGAATATCCTGAAACTATAATTGATAAAAATAATATTAAACCCAAATAAATAATAATTGCTGAAAAATTTATAAGAAATTTGTTAAACGAATGTCCTTTCGTGAATAAAAAAAATTGGAAAGCAATAGCAATTATAAGTGAAAACCAATCTATAATGTTCATCTGTAAAAAAAATATTAAAAATAAATCTTGATCCAAAAAAGTGCTGTCAAGAACATGTAGAGATATTCTTATTAAATAACCAATAGATTTAGATAAAAAATATGTTTGTATTCCAAACATAAATATTCCAACAATTCCTCTAAACAAAGATACATATCTAGCGCCGTTAACTCCCATAGAAATTCTTAGAAAAACTGGAAATGGAATTCCATGTAATTGAGAAGGCTTACCAATTAAAGTTGCAAATATATAAACTAAAAAAGAACCTAATATACAACTTATTAATACAATTAAAAAATTAAGGTCATAAGCAAGATATAATGAAGTGATAAGTGAAAAACCAATAATACTTTGAATGCTAACACCCCAAAAACAAAAAAGATCTTTCCAGTCCCACAACTTATCATTAGGATTAACTGAAACGATCTCCCAGTTTGTAAGTTTAATTTTGCCTTTATCCTGAATCACAATTTTTATATTAAACTAATAAAATCTACTGTCCATACAGCATCGTAGGCAACCACAACACAATCTTAGGAAATACTATAATTATAATTAAACCAATGATTTGAAGAACCATAAATTGCATCATTCCAAGATAAATATCTTTTAAATCCCACTCTGGAACTACTCCTTTTAAAAAATAAGCAGATAGTGCTACTGGTGGTGAGAGCCAGGCGGTCTGTAAATTTACTGCAACCAAAATTGCAAACCATGTTAAATTAAATCCTAATGCTTCAACTAATGGCAATATAATTGGGATTATAATCATTACAATTGGTACCCATTCTAAAGGCCAACCTAATAGAAAAATCATTACCATTATCATTGCAAGAATTAAATATTTATTCATTTCCAAACCTAATAAAAACTCAGTTAATAAAGTGGGAGTTCCAAGTCTTGCAAATACAGCTCCAAAAAAATTTGAAGCAGCTACTAAGACCATTATTAATGCTGTAATCTCAAGTGTTTTAACTAAAGATTCTTGTAATTTTTTCAAATTTAATTTTTTATATGCTAATGATAAAAGTAAAGCTCCCATTGCTCCACAACCAGCTGCTTCAGTAGGAGTTGCAAATCCAAACAAAATACTTCCTAGTGCAGCAAAAACTAAGGCTGCCGGTGGCACTAGCCCAAGAAAAAACTCAATCCATACCTCTTTCATACTTGTCGCTCTCATATCTTCAGGTAATACTGGGCCTAGTTTCGGGTTAATCATACATCTAATCGTTGTGTAAGCTGCATATAAAGATGCAAGCAATATTCCTGGTAAGATTGCTGCGGCAAATAAATCAATAACTGGGATCTCCATAATTGGGCCCATAACAACCAACATTATGCTTGGTGGAATTAAAATTCCTAATGTACCGCCGGCAGTAATTGTTCCAGCTGCAAGTTTAACATCGTAACCTGATCTATTCATAGATTTAGCAGCCATAATTCCAAGAATAGTGACTGAAGCTCCAACAATTCCTGTTGCTGCAGCAAATATTACAGAAACAAATAAAACTGCATAATATAAAGCGCCTCGAACTTTTGATAACATTAGTTGAAATGCAGAAAACAACCTTTCCATTAATCCAGCTTGTTCCATCATTATTCCCATAAAAACAAAGAGTGGCACAGCCGCAAGTGTTTGTTCGGTCATAACCATAGAAAATTGGAGTGTCATTAAGTAAAAAACCAATTTTCCAAATCCTAAATATCCAAAAACAAAACCAAGAAATATTAAAGTAAATGAAATTGGAAATCCTACAAATATTGCAAAAAGCATTACTCCAACTAAAATAAATCCTAAAATTGCTGGGTCTATTAATTCTGCGATCATTTTTTTCCTCCAGGCCATTCACCTTTTTTGGCAGCCCAATAACTTTTTAGCAATTCAGAAAAACCTTGTATAAGTAAAAATATTATTCCTAATAAGAGACAAGTTTTAATTGGCCACATGTATGGCATCCATGTAGTGTCCATCCCTCTCTCACCTCTTCTAATGGATTCTTCAACAAATCCTATCGTCATGTATAAAAAAACTATTAATCCTGGGAAATAAAATAAAATATATAACCAAAAATCTATTAAACCCTGTGTTCTAGTTTTAAAATTTCTATATAAAAAATCTGCTCTGATATGGACTCCTTTAGAAAGAGCATAACCTGCGCCTAACATAAATAAAGCTCCATAAAGAAATCGACTTATATCGTAAGCCCAAATAGTTGGTGCTAAAAATAATTTTCTTGCAAAGACTTCGTATGTCATTGCAAATATCAATGGCATTAATATCCAACAGACAACACTTCCAATATATTTACTGAACCTATCAATTTTGACTATAGATTTAGCCATCCAAGATGGCATATCGCTTGGCATTTTACCAGAACCACCTCGTCTTTCGGCTATCATTTCATCTGAAATATCTAATTTTGATGGTTCGTCTGACATAAAATTTTTTGTTATAAAAAATTAGAGCGGACTTTAAAGTCCGCTCTAATTAAATCAAGATTTATTACTGATTACTTTAATGTCGCTGCGTGAGCCATACCTAGCTTAGCATTTGACATTTGAGCACCACTCCAGAAAGGAACAGCAACATCAGCAAACTCTTTCATAGAGTCATATACTTTTTTGAAAAATGCATTTTTCTCTGCATTTTTATTTAAAGTAGCTTTTGCAGCAGCCATATATTCTACGAAGTAGTCAGATGGAGTATCTTCTAATATCACTCCATGCTTTGTAGTTAACTGTTGTAATGCTTTTCCGTTTTCATAGATTCTGTAACTTAAAGATTTAGCTAATGAAGCATTAGCAGCAACTTCAATAGATTTTTTCTCATGATCACTCATTGCATTATAAGTTTTTCCAGTAATATAAAAGTCAGCATTTACTACTACTTGGTGTAAACCTTGTAGATAATAGTGCTTTAATACTTTTTGGAAACCAAAAACCATATCTGGTTTTGGACAACACCACTCAGCGGCATCGATTGTACCTGCTTCAAGAGCTGGTAGAATATCTCCACCACCCATAGCAACAGATGCTATACCGATGTCCTTGTAAGTTTGTCCCGGGATTCCAGGAGGAGTTCTGAATTTATATTTTCTAAAGTCAGCCATGTCTTTAATTGGTTTTGGAAACCAACCTAAAGCTTCTGGACCAACTGGTTGAAGCATAAATCCTTTAATATCTCTTCCCATTTCTTTCCATAATTGATCATAAAGTTCTTTACCACCGCCGTACTGAAACCACGATAGGAAAGCTAAATTGTCAATACCAACTCCACCACCAGCTACTGGCGAACCAAATAACATAGCAGCAGGATGATCTCCTGACCAATAGTGAGTCCATGCGAAACCACAGTCAATTAATCCTTTATCAACTGCATCTAAAGTTTCTTTTACTCCAACAACTGCACCTGCTGGCAAAATTTCAAATTTTAAAGAACCACCAGTTAAAGCTGTTACTGTGTCTGTAAAGTCTTTTAACATCTTAACTTCATCAGCTTTAGTGTTAAGGACAGTCTGACACTTTAATGTTTTGGCATTAGCATTAGAAGCAAAAGAAGCTACTAAGATCACACCAAACAACATTGAAATGATTTTTTTCATTATATTTTCCTCTTTGTAAGTTAAATTTAACGTGTGGCATCCAATCAGAAAAATAAAGCTGATACAAGTGACAATATCTATATATAGGTGTAAAAAACAATTTAGTGGTAATTATTTATATAAAAAAAAAGGAATAACAACTCTAGATGGAAAATTTCGATTATATAATTATTGGTGCAGGTTCAGCAGGATGTGTTTTGGCAAATCGTTTGTCATCAAATTCTAAAAATAAAGTTTTACTATTAGAAGCAGGTGGCAAAGATAATTATCCATGGATTCATATTCCTGTTGGTTATTACAAAAC
>CABYVA010000025.1 GCA_902522325.1 uncultured Pelagibacteraceae bacterium | reverse complement strand
AGATAGAATCTTAGTTGAGCTTCCTGGTTTAGACGATCCTATGAGAATTAAATCATTGTTGGGAAAAACTGCAAATTTAAGTTTTAGATTCGTGTCTCAAAATGAAGAGTCTACTTTTGGAACTGAGACCATTCAATTTGAAGATGGGTCAGATGAAGCAATTGTAAGTAAAAGAATTATTATAAGTGGAGAGCATTTAATTGATGCTAAACCAAAAATGGATAATCAAACTAATGAAACTGTGGTTACTTTTACTTTGGATAGAGTTGGTGCAAAAAGATTCGGTAAAGCAACTACATCAGGTATAGGAAAAAGACTTGCAATTGTTTTAGACGGTAAAATTATTAGTGCTCCAGTCGTAAGAGACGCTATAGTAGGGGGATCTGGACAAATAACCGGCGGTTTCACTTTTCAATCAGCTACCGATCTAGCTTTGCTTTTAAGATCAGGGGCACTACCAGCACCTTTAAATATTATTGAAGAAAGAACAGTAGGTCCAGATTTAGGTCAAGATTCTATAGATGCTGGAATGTTTGCTCTAATTATTGGTTTTTTCCTTGTAATAATTTTTATGTTTTTTAAATATAAAGTCTTTGGAGTAATAGCTAATTTTGCACTAATCAGTAATTTATTTTTATTAGTAGGTATTTTAACTTTATTTGAAGCAACATTAACCTTACCTGGTATAGCAGGTATAATTTTAACAGTTGGTATGGCTGTCGATGCCAATGTTTTAATTTTTGAAAGGATAAAAGAAGAAATTAAATCTGAAAAAAATAATATTATAGCTTTTGACAGTGGATACAATAGATCCAAAACCGCAGTAATAGACGCAAATATTACTACTTTAATATCAGCTATTATATTATTTTTTTTAGGATCAGGTCCAATTAAAGGCTTTGCTCTAACCTTAGGAGTGGGTATCTTTTCTACTTTATTCTCAGTTTATTTTATTGCAAGACTTTTAACTTCACTTTATGTGACAAAAAATAAAAACAAAGAGAAACTTATATGATGGAAAAATATAATATAAATTTTAATAAATATTTTAAAATATTTAATCTTTTTTCAATATCATTAGTAATTGTTTCAATATTTTTACTTATATTTAAAGGGTTAAATTTTGGGGTAGACTTTAAAGGAGGTACTTTAATAGAACTTAGATCTACCGATGATCAAATTACTATAAGTAAACTAAGACAATCTTTTAATCGTATGAATTTAGGAGATGTAAATATAAAAGAATTTGGTAAAAAAAATGATTTTTTAATTAAATTTGAAAAAAAAAATGATAGTTCAAATTTTATAAATGAAATTAAAAAAGACTTAGAACAAAGCGTTGGTCCAGGATTTGATTTTAGAAGAGTTGAGAATGTAGGACCCAAAGTAAGTTCAGAATTATTGAAATCTGGAATTTTAGCTATTTTATTAGCATTAACAGCGATGTTAATTTATATTTGGATTCGATTTGAGTGGCAATTTAGTTTAGGAGCAATATTGGCTTTATTTCATGATGTTATTTTGACACTTGGTGTTTTTTCACTTTTTAGTCTTGAAATTAATCTCTCAATTGTAGCCGCCGTTTTAACTATAGTAGGATATTCCATGAATGATACAGTTGTTATATTTGATAGGGTGAGAGAAAATTTAAAAAAATTTGCTGACATTAAAATCTTTGATTTAACTAATAAATCGATTAATGAAACTTTATCTAGAACGATAATTACATCGATTACTACACTTCTTGCTTTGCTTTCAATTTATATTTTTGGCGGTCAAATTCTTAAAGGATTTTCTCTAGCAATGATCTTGGGCGTGTTGTTTGGTACATATTCGTCAATATATATAGCAAATCCAATTTTGATATTACTCAACGTGAGTCAAAAAACTATATTAAAGGAAGATAAAAATTAATATAAATTTTGCGCTGCTACCATTGATAACAGCATAGGAAGAGATAACAGAGTATTTGTTCTTGAAAATAACATTGCTGTTTGAGCTGATTTTGCTTTTAAATCAGGGTCACATTCAACAATGCCTAAAGCTCTTTTTTGGTTTGGCCATATTACAAACCAAACGTTAAATGCCATAATAATACCTAACCACATACCAATTCCAATCGTAGTATTTTTGGTAAAGCCATTTCCTATATCTAATATTAAAGCTTGATGAACATATCCATTTAAATAAGCAACTATTAAACCGGTCACAATAGTCGCTAATGCCGCCCACCTAAACCAAAATAGTGCTGCTGGAGCTATTACTTTACCTATTGCCGGTTTTTGTTCATCTGGAATTTTGCCCATATTAGGTATTTGAACAAAGTTAAAATACCAAAGCAAACCAATCCACATTACACCTGCTAAAACATGTAAATATCTGAAAAACCAGCTCCAAAACAATGCATCAAAGTCAAATCCACCATTTCCATAAAAAAGTACTACAAACAATAATAAGGACAAACCTAACGATATATGAATTGTCTTAGAAAGTGATTTAAGAATTTCTCCCATATCTTAACTATATAGCATCTACTAGCAAATATTAAGCTATTTTTTTAAATTTTTTGTACAAAATTTCTTTTAAAAATTTACCCGTGTAACTCTTGTTATTTGAACAAATTGTCTCAGGTTTACCTTCAGCTATTATATTACCTCCATTTACACCGCCTTCTGGGCCCATATCTATTATATGATCTGCTGTTTTAATAACATCTAAATTATGTTCTATAACAACAACTGTATTACCTAAAGATACAAATGTATGTAGTATTTCAAGAAGTTTTTTAATATCATGTTGATGCAAACCTGTCGTTGGTTCATCTAAAATATAAAAAGTCCTACCTGTTGATCTTTTAGATAGTTCTTTTGCAAGTTTTATTCTCTGCGCTTCTCCGCCAGATAGTGTAGTTGCTTGCTGTCCAATTTTTATATAACCAAGACCTACTTTTTTTAAAGTCAAAAGTTTAGATCTAATATTAGATATATTTTCAAAAAATTCACAACCTTCATCAACTGTCATGTTAAGTACATCAGCTATGCTTTTTTCTTTAAATTTAATTTCTAACGTTTCTCTATTATATCTAGATCCTTTGCATTCATCACAAGTTATGTACACGTCAGGTAAAAAGTGCATTTCATATGTTATAACTCCATCACCTTCACAAGCTTCACAACGACCTCCTTTTACATTAAAAGAAAATCTTCCAGGTTTATATCCTCTACTTTTTGATTCAGGTAATGCTGTGAACCAATCTCTAATGGGCCCAAATGCTCCAGTATATGTTGCAGGGTTTGATCTTGGTGTTCTGCCTATTGGCGATTGATCTATATCAATTACTTTATCAATTAATTCGATTCCTTTAAAACCTTTAAATGGTTTTGGAATTTTTCGTGATTTATTATTATTTAAAGTTAAATTCAAAGCGTTAAATAAAGTTTGTAATATTAGTGTAGATTTTCCACTACCAGATACTCCTGTGACACAAGAAAAAGTTCCTAGAGGAATTTTTAAATTTACATTATTTAAATTATTTCCTGATGCGCCAGATATTTCAAGAAAACGACCATTTTTTGCTAATCTTCTTTTTTTCGGTATAGGAATAAATTTTTTATAAGATAAATATTTACCAGTAATACTATTTTCATTTGTTAAAATATCATTATACGATCCTTGAACAACAACTTGACCACCATTGTTTCCAGCCTCTGGACCCAGATCAATAATATGATCAGCGTTCTCCATTGTTTCTGTGTCATGTTCGACTACAATTACTGTGTTTCCTAAGTCACGTAATCTTTTAAGAGCGTTAATAAGTTTTATGTTATCTTTTTGATGCAATCCTATCGAAGGTTCGTCTAAAACATATAAAACTCCAGTTAATCCAGATCCTATCTGTGAGGCTAATCTTATTCTTTGTGATTCCCCTCCAGATAAAGTTCCTGACTCTCTTGATAATGTTAGGTAATCAAGACCCACATTTAATAAAAAATCCAATCTCTCATTAATTTCTTTTAAAATATGTTCGGCAATTTTTAATTGAGTCTTATCAAGTTTAGACTCAAGATTTCTAAACCAAGATTTTGCTTCTAAAATTGATTTTTCAGTTATTTGGCTTATATTTAATTTATCAATTTTTACACATAAAGCCTCATCTTTTAGCCTCTGACCTTCGCATTTTTCACATTTTGTGTCGGATTGATATTGGGAAATTTCTTCCCTTTTCCAGTCACTGTCAGTTTCCAGATATCTTCTTTCTAAATTATTTACAACTCCTTCGAAGGTTTTTTTATGTGAATACTTCTCATATCCATCATTATAAGAAAATCTTATTTCCTCATCATCAGATCCAAATAAAATTACATCTTTAATTTTTTGAGGTAGTTTTTTCCATTTATCATCAAGAGAGAAATTATAATGTTTTGCTAATGAGGCTAACGTTTGCGCATAATATAAGGTAGAGGATTTCGACCAAGGTTCTATAGCGCCATCAGCTATACTTTTTTTATCGTTTGGAACCACAAGTTTGGGATCAACATTTAATTTTACACCTATACCTTCGCATTCTTCACATGCTCCATATGGACTGTTAAAAGAAAATAATCTTGGCTCAATTTCTTCAATGGTAAAACCACTTTCAGGACATGCAAATTTTGTTGAAAAAATTAATTTTTCAATTTTTCTATATTTTGTGGGCAATGTTTCATTTTCATATTCTACAAATATAAGTCCATTTGATAAATTTACAGACGTCTCGACACTTTCTGCTAATCTGTTTCCTAAATTCGAATTTAAAACAACTCTATCTACAAGAATTGAAATATCATGTTTAATTTTTTTGTTTAGTTCAGGAATTTTGTCAATATCGTATAATTTAGTATCAATTTTTATTTTTCTAAATCCTCTTTTTTTGTAATTTAGTATATCTTTTTTATATTCACCTTTACGACCTCTTACCACAGGAGCATAAATATAAATTGTTGATTTTTTGGGCAACTTTTTTATTTGATCAACTATTTGAGTTATTGTTTGCGATTGTATAGGTTTACCTGTAAACGGAGAGTATGGAATCCCAGCCCTTGCAAACAAAACTCTCATGTAATCATAAATTTCAGTGACAGTAGCGACTGTTGAACGTGGATTTTTTGATGTATTTTTTTGCTCTATCGATATAGCTGGACTCAAACCTTCGATTAAATCAACTTTTGGTTTTTTCATTTTGTCTAAAAATTGTCTTGCGTATGCAGACAAGCTTTCCACATACCTTCTCTGACCTTCAGCGTAGATTGTGTCAAATGCTAGAGAAGATTTTCCTGAACCAGAAAGACCAGTTATAACCACAAATTGGTCTTTAGGAATTTCTAAAGAAATATTCTTTAAATTGTGTTCTTTTGCGCCCTTTATAACTATCTTTTTTTGCATATTTTTTGTTGCTTTAGGTTAATAAAATTAATATTCAAATCAAAATTGTGATATAAATATATATTATTAAAATTAAAAATCTTAAAATATTATGGCAGGAAGTTTAAATAAAGTATTATTAATAGGTCGTCTCGGTGCTGACCCCGAAATTAAGCAAATGGTTAATGGTAAAAATGTCGCTAGACTTAGTTTAGCTACAAGCCAATCTTGGAAAGATAAAAATACAGGCGAAAAAAAAGAAAAAACAGAATGGCACCGTATAGTTGTATTTAATGAAGGTCTGGTTAATGTAGTTCAACAATATTTAAAAAAAGGTGCGCAAATCTATGTTGAAGGTCAAATTTCTACTAGAAAATGGAAAGATGAACAGTCTGGTCAAGATAAATATTCAACAGAAATTATAATACAAGGATATAACTCATCACTTACTATGTTAGGGGGTGGTGGAGGTATCCAAAACGACCCTTCATCAAAATCTATTTCTAAAAAAACTGAAGATGCATCAGATATTCCCCAAAATGATTTGGATGATGAAATTCCATTTTAGTTACTATGCAAAAAAACGAAATTTCTAAAGAGTCAAAATCTAAATTAATCTCGATGCATGATGAGATAAGCTCATCATATCTTTCATATGCAATG
>CABYVA010000024.1 GCA_902522325.1 uncultured Pelagibacteraceae bacterium | reverse complement strand
AAAAAAATATTACTAGTTTTTATATTAATTTTTTTTTTAGAAAATTTTTTATTTATAATATTACTCAAATATTTAAAATCGTCCCTTTGAATTTGAAAATTTGCATCTTTAATTAAAAATTTAGTTATTTTTAGATTTTTTTGATTGAGTAAACTTTTCTGAGATATAAAAACTCTTAAATTTTTAATTTGACTTAATTCCCTAGGATTCTCTTTGTTGTCATCAAAAATCTTAACGTTTCGTACTAATACATGTGGAGAGGGAAGAATTAGATACTTAATATCTGAAGATAAACTAATATTTATATTAAAATCATTTAATAATTTCTCAGTTAAGTCTTTTTGCAATGTTTCTTTGTTATATAATGCTGGTATTGATAAATAAAATAAATATAAAAATAATAATGTTATAGTTAATATTAAATATTTATTAAAATTACTTATTTTAATTTTGATATTTTTCATGAAAATATAATTGCTTTATAATGATAATTTAAAAATGATAAACTCTGAATACCTAAAAAATTTAAATAATGCTCAAAAAGAAGCTGTTTTATGGGTTAATGGCCCTTTATTAATTGTTGCAGGCGCAGGATCTGGTAAAACAAAAGTTCTTACATCAAGAATTGCACATATTATTAAACAAAAAAAAGCATTCCCCAATCAAATCTTAGCTGTAACCTTTACTAATAAAGCGGCTAAAGAAATGCAAAATAGAGTAAGCTCAATTTTAAAAAAAGAAGCTGTGGGACTTTCATGGTTAGGGACTTTTCATTCTATATGCGCCAAACTTCTTAGAAAACATGCTAGTGCAGCCAATTTAAATTCGAACTTTACAATTATAGATCAGGATGACCAAAATAGATTAATTAAAAATATATGTAAGGCTGAAAATATAGACATTAAAAAACTTGCCCCACGATATATTTTGTCAATTATTGATAAATGGAAAAATAAAGGATTTTATCCTAATGACGTAATTATAGATAAAAAAAATATTTATGAAAAAACTGTCTTACCTATATACAAAATTTATCAAAATAAATTGCTAGATTTAAATGCTTGTGATTTTGGAGATCTAATATTGCATTGTGTAAAAATATTTGAAAATAATCCTGATATAAATCAAATTTATTCCAATAATTTTAAATATATTTTAGTTGACGAATATCAAGATACCAATTTTATACAAAGTAAGTGGTTAAATTTGCTAGCAAAAAAACATAAAAATATTTGCTGCGTCGGAGATGATGACCAATCTATTTACAGTTGGAGAGGTGCTGAAATTAAAAATTTTTTAGAATTCGATAAAGTATATAAAGATGCAAAAATAATAAGACTAGAAGAAAATTATAGATCTTCTCAAAACATATTGTCAGTTGCTTCAAATCTTATTGAAAATAATCAAAATAGAGTTGGAAAAACACTTAGAACCTCAATGAAAGATGGCGATCTCGTAAAACTAAACTGTTTTAAGAATGGGAGAGATGAGGCAATTGGTATTTCTGATGAAATAGAAAAAAAATTAAAAAAAAAATATTCACTTAATAATATCTCAATTTTAGTCAGAGCTATTTTCCAAACAAGAGAATTTGAAGAACGCTTCCTTAAAATTGGTCTTCCATATAGAATACTTGGTGGAATAAAATTTTATGAAAGAGCTGAAATTAAAGATTGTGTTTCATATTTAAGAATTGTTTATCAAGATAGAGATGATTTAGCTTTTGATCGAATAGTCAATAACCCTAAAAGATCAATTGGAGATACTACTTTAAAAGAAATTCATAAATTCTCCAAAAAAAATTTAATTAGTTTGGAAATGTCCTCAAAAAAAATGATAGAAAATAATTTGATAAAGCCAAAAGCTAAAGTTGGCTTAAGTTCTTTTTTAAATTTAGTAGTAAAATGGAGAAATGATTTAAATATTAAAAAAATGAATCATGTAAAATTATTACAAATAATTTTAGATGAGTCTGGATATTCAATGATGCTTAAAAATAAAAAAGATCTAGAAAATGAAAATAGATTAGAAAATATTAAAGAACTTTTAAGTGCAATGAAAGAGTTTGATAACCTTGAAAGCTTTTTAGAACATGTGGCATTAGCTACCTCTATAGATAAAAATTGGGAAGGTGAAAAAGTCAATTTAATGACAATGCATAGTGCTAAAGGATTAGAATTTGATGTAATTTTTTTACCAGGCTGGGAGGAAGGGTTATTCCCTCACCAAAAATCTATTGAGGAAAAAGGACAAGATGGGTTAGAAGAAGAAAGAAGACTTGCCTATGTTGGTATAACAAGAGCTAAAAAATTAGCCTTAATATCTTTTTCAATGAATAGATACTATCAAGGGGATTGGATTGACAGTATGGCATCAAGGTTTATTGGGGAACTACCTGAAAAAAACTTACAAAAAAATACTTTATTCGATGAAAAAAATAGCGACGAAGATGATTTTGAATTTAATCAAGATTTTGATATTCAAGAAGAAACGAGAAGCCCAGGTTGGATAAGGTACCAAAAAAGAATTAAATGATAAAAAGAAGAATTGAATTATTAAGAAAAAAAATTAATCAATATAATATTGATGGATATATAGTTCCAAAAAATGATGATTACTTCGCCGAATATGTTTTTCATGATAGGTTGAAAATTATTACTAATTTTGAAGGATCTGCCGGATTAGCTATCATACTAAAAAAAAAAAATTATTTATTTGTAGATGGCAGATACACAATTCAAGCACAACAACAATCAGGAAAATTATTTGAGATAATTGAGATTCACAAATTTTTACCTCATCAAATTTTAAAAAATTTAAAATTAGGTTTTGATCCTAGTTTATTCACTGTCAAAAATTTAAGGATTTTATTCAAGGATTCTTTTAAATTAAAACCTATAAATAAAAATTTAATTGATTGTATTTATCGATTAAAAAAACAAAAAATTAAAAAATTTTTCTCTATAAAAAAGCATATTGTAGGAGAAAGTTATAAATCAAAATTAAATAAAATAGCAAAAATATTAAAAAAACAAAAATCAGATTATTTATTTGTTAGCGCGCCAGAAAATGTTGCTTGGGTTTTAAATATCAGAGGATCTGACAGCATGTATTCTCCAATACCTAATAGTCGATTAATCATAGGAAAAAATAAACAAATATATCTAATCACAGAAGAAAAAAAAGCTACAAAAATATTAAAAGAAAAAAAAATAAAAAAAAAACAAATTATTTCTCCAGAGCACTTTTCGGATTTAGTTAAAACTTTAAAAGGAGATAAGTTTATTATAGATGAAAATTCTTGCTCAGTTTTAAATGAAAAAATAATTGAGTCAAAATTCAAAGTAATAAACAAAAATGATCCATGTTATAAATTAAAAGCAATCAAAAATTCATCGGAAATAAAAAATATGATTAATACACATGTTGAGGATGGTGCTGCATTAACAAAATTTATTTTTTGGATAAAAAATCAAAAAAATAGAAAAATAACAGAAATTGATGCACAAAATAAATTAGAGAAGTTTAGAAAACAAAATAAAAACTATTTATTTCCTAGTTTTAATACAATAGCTGGCACTGGTGCTAATGGAGCCATAGTTCATTACAAATCATCTAAAAAGACAAACAAAATTATAAAAAAAAATCATTTATTTTTATGTGATTCTGGTGGTCAATATAAATATGGAACAACAGATGTAACAAGAACAATTTGTTTTTCCAAACATTCTGATTCTGTAAAAAATATTTTTACTAAAGTTTTAAAAGGTCATATTGCTGTAGCAACAAATGACTTTTCAAAAACAAACACCGGAAAACAAATAGATCAAAAAGCGAGACAATTTCTAAAAAAAGATGGTCTTGATTATGCTCATGGCACTGGACATGGTGTAGGATTTTTTTCTAATGTTCATGAAGGACCTCAGTCTATTTCAAAATATAATTCTATTAAACTAAAAGAAGGAATGATATTAAGCAATGAACCGGGTTATTATAAAAAAAATAAATATGGAATAAGAATAGAAAATCTTATCTACATTAAAAAAAATAAAAAAAAATTAAAGTTTGAAAATTTAACCCTTGCACCAATTGAAAAGGATTTAATTAATTATAAATTGTTAAACAAAAATGAAAAAGATTATTTGTTTCAATATCACCTAGATGTATATGCAAAATTATCAAAATTTTTAAGCAGTAACGAAAAAAAATGGTTAGCTAGATTTATTTAGCATTTTTAACCATTCGTTTTGTGTAATAATCGTAATTTTTAATTCTTTTGCAGTATTAACTTTTTTTAATGTAGGTTTATCACCTATAATCAAATAATCTAATTTCCTATTTACATTGCTTAATATTTTTCCTGAATTTTTTTCAATTAAAGATTTTGCTTCAGCTCTGCTAATTCCTTTTAATTTTCCAGTAAGCATAAAAGTTTTATTTTTTAATACACCACTTTTATTGGTAAGTTCTGCATTAGGAATATTTAATACTTTTTTAAGTTCATATAAAACTTCTAAATTAATTTTATTTGAAAAAAAATTTACTATTGATTTTATTTGTGTCTCGCCAATTCCGTCAATATTTAATAATGTGTTTACGTCCTTGGTTTTTGATAGTTTAAAAAAATTATCCGGAGTTTTTAAATGTTGTGCTAAAAGCTTAGCATTTTCTTGTCCTATATGTCTTATACCTAATGCATAAATAAATTTATCTAGTGAAACTTTTTTTGACTTATTAATAGAATTTTTCAGATTGTTAACGGATAAATCTCCCCAACCTTCTAAATTTTCAATTTTTTTATAATTAAGTTGAAATATATCTTGAGGAAATCTTAATATTTTTAGATTCCAAAAATTTTCTACTATTTTTTTTCCAAAACCATCAATATTGAAAGCTTCCTTTGAAACAAAATGCTTTATTTTTTCAATAGCAATTTTTTCACAATCATACCCTTCGCTTATACATCTTCTCACTGCATCAAATTTTTTTGTTTGTTCGTTAAAATCTTTAACTGTTTTAGATCCACATGATGGACACTTTTTAGGAAAAATAAATTTTTTTGAATTTATTTTTCTTTTTTTTAGATCGACTGAAATTACGTGTGGAATTACATCACCTGCTCTTTCAACAGTTGCTACATCTCCGACTCTTATATCTTTTCTGTTTATTTCATCCTCATTATGTAATGTAGCATTTGAAACAATAACCCCACCAATATTTACAGGTTTAATTTTAGCAACAGGAGTAAGAGCTCCCGTTCTTCCAATTTGAATTTCAATACTAATAATTTCTGAAATAGAACTATTTGCGGAAAATTTATGTGCTATTGCCCATCTAGGAGCATTTGCTGCAAAACCTAACCTTTTTTGTAAATTAAAATCATTTACTTTGTAAACTATACCATCAATATCAAAATCTAGTTCTTTACGTTTTTCATCTAACTCTTTGTGATAAGAAACTAAATTTTTAATACTTATAATTTTTTTATTAAACTTATTTGTTTGAAAACCCCAAGATTTGAGATTTTTTAAAAAATCTGATTGGGAACTGACTGCTAAATTTTCTTCATAACCAAAGGTATAAGCTATAAATTTTAAAGGAATTTTTTTTGTAATATTTGGATCTTTTTGTCTTAATGATCCTGATGCTGCGTTTCGAGGATTTGAAAATTTATCTTGCATCAATTTAAAATCACTATTTTTAATAAATACTTCACCGCGAATATCAATTCTTTTAGGAAAATTCTCTGCTGAAATTTTTTGTGGAATATCTGATATTGTTTTTAAATTTTTAGTTATATCTTCACCTTCTACGCCATTGCCTCTTGAAAGACCTTGGATAAATACACCATCTTTGTAAATTAAAGATGCTGATATGCCATCTATTTTTGGCTCTGCTGTATATTCAATTTCTTCAGATTTCGTAAAACTAAGAAAATTTAAAATTTTTTTTTCGAAATTTATTAAATCATTTTCGTTAAAAGCATTTCCTAAAGAAAGCATTGGAACTCTATGTTTGACTTTTTCAAAATTTTTAGAAGGAATAGATCCTATTGATAAAGAAGGAGAATTTTTACTTTTTAAAAATGAAT
>CABYVA010000023.1 GCA_902522325.1 uncultured Pelagibacteraceae bacterium | reverse complement strand
CCAAAAATAGAAACTGTTTTATCATTAAAAATAGTCTTATCTTTTACTGAATAAAATAATGATTTTGCTTCAAATTTTTCACATTCTTTTACAGCAAACTTTCTAGGCTCGAAAGAACCGACCCCGCCAGCAATGACTATATTTGAAACATCAAATTCTGTGCCTTTATTAGTTTTCACATTCCATCTACTTTCAGTTTTTTTAACTTCCTCAACTCTTTCGTTTAGATGGAATTTAATTTTAAAAGGTTTTATTTGTTCTATTAAATTATTTGTTAATTCCTCACCTGTGCATTTAGGTAAAGCTGGAATATCATAAATTGGTTTGTCTGGATAAAGTTCTATACATTGTCCTCCTATTTTATCTAAATTATCTACTACTTGACAATTCAATCCTATCAATCCAAGTTGATGAGCGCAAAAAAGTCCTACTGGACCTGCGCCTATTATTAAAACATCTGTTTTGTTCATCAAGCTTGTTTTTCTGGTAGTGTAACTACTAAACCTTCTAAATCATTTGAAACAATCAATTGACAACTTAGCCTACTAAATTTATTTGGTTCATAAGCCATATCTAACATATCCTCTTCGCCATCTTCTTTTTTTACAAGTTTATCAAACCATTCTTCTTTGACATAAACATGGCAAGTAGCACATGCCATGCTACCCCCACAATCTGCATCTATTCCGGGAATATTATTTTGTATAGCGCCCTCCATAACGGTCAATCCATTCGCAACATCAATAGTATGTGATTTTCCATTAAATTCTATGTAAGTGATTTTAGGCATTAACTATATATAAGGACAAAAAAAAATAGGGCAAGTAGTTAAACTCGCCCTATTTATTAGTTTCTTACTCTAAAAAGATTATTATCTTCCTCTAGAGTTCGCAACAGCGCAAGACCATATAATTAGACCGAATGCGATCTTGTTAACAAAGTCTGCTAAGTTGTAAATCACGTTAAGTGCATTAGCATCGATTCCACCCGTTAGGTAACCAAATACGTAACCTAAAGGATAAATCGCCCAACCAACTGTAACGATCATTCTTAAAGCGCCGAAGGCAGTAACTAGAGATTTATTTCCAGACTTAGCTGCTGCTTTTCCTGCTTCACCTGAAAAGATTTCATAAAGAATGTAAATCCATCCCGCCATACCGATAATGAAACCAAGCATAGGGTTGATGAATCCTGCTTCTCCAAGATATCCACCTACTAACATTACTAAAGAACCAATTAAGATTCTCCAGAAAATGTTGACGTCAACTTTTCTTACTGCTGAAAGAATTAAGTAAAATTCTACTAGCTGTAAAGGAACAGTAATTAACCAATCAATGTATCTGTAAACAGTTGGGGTATCACCTGTTTCAACCCAAACAGCTCTCATATACATATAATGGATAAAAGCTATACCAGTTACTAATCCTGCTACGTTTACTGATTTTCTCCACTGAACAGAAACATGTGCCTGTTCCATAAAGAAAAACGCAGTAGCTGCTAACATACCCATTGAAATTAACCAGAATGAAATACCAACGAAATCATCCGTAGCTAAAAAGGTAGTTGCCGCATTAGCTGCTGTGCTTACTCCTACAAGAGCAAACAATGCTAACGCTAAGGTTTTCAATGTTTTCATAAAAAACTCCCTCTATTAGTTAGTTTTTAACTTAGTTTAAATTTAAACTACAACTGTACACGATATACAGTGAAGTTGGGTGAACCATAGCAAAAAAAATAGTTAATTGAAGACTTTTTTACATTTAATTTATGTTGATTTTACTAGCTTTTTTAATTTAAATGCAATTTCTTGTAGAAAACATTGGGAAAAACTGGTGAAAACACAAAATAATATGAATCAAAAATTTTCTGAAATTTATGCAAATTCAATCAAAAAACCCGAGGAATTTTGGAAAAATGTTTCCGATGACATATTTTGGTTTAAAAAACCTTCAAAAATTTTAAATAAATCTAACCCTCCTTTTTATAAATGGTATGAAGATGGCGTTACAAACACCTGTTATAATGCTTTAGATTTTCATATTGATAATGGCAGAGGTGATAGAAATGCTTTGATCTATGACAGCCCAATTACAGGTAATAAAAAAATATATACCTACAAAGAATTAAGGGAAAAAGTTTCAAAGTTTGCTGG
This sequence comes from uncultured Pelagibacteraceae bacterium, assembly GCA_902522325.1. Classification (GTDB taxonomy): domain Bacteria; phylum Pseudomonadota; class Alphaproteobacteria; order Pelagibacterales; family Pelagibacteraceae; genus Pelagibacter. The sequence goes on along the minus strand of CABYVA010000023.1, from coordinate 5,263 downwards.
AGTGCTACAAGATCAAGGAATAAAAAAAGGAGATAGAGTTATCATTTATATGCCAATGATACCTGAAGCTGTCATTGGTATGCTTGCTTGTGGAAGAATTGGGGCGGTTCATTCTGTAGTATTTGGTGGTTTTGCTTCAAATGAATTAGCAAGTAGAATAGATGATAGCAAAGCTAAAATTTTGCTGACAGCTTCATGTGGTTTTGAGCCTGGAAGAACAGTTCAATACAAGCCACTTGTTGATGAAGCTTTAAAACTAGCAACTCATAAAATAGAAAAGCTAATATTATTTCAAAGACCAAGTAATGAGGTTAAATTAAATCCTCCTAGCGAAATTAATTGGGAAGAAGCATTGTCCAAAGCAAGAAATGTTGATTGCGTTGAAATGAACGCAAATGAATTTGCATATATTTTATATACTTCAGGAACAACAGGTATTCCAAAAGGAATTGTAAGAGATATTGGGGGCCACGTTGCCGCTCTTAAGTGGACGATGAAAAATATTTATAATATTGATCAAGATGATGTTTGGTGGTCAGCAAGTGATATCGGTTGGATTGTTGGTCATTCATATATTGTATATGCTCCTTTGTTTAAAGGATGCACAACAGTATTATTCGAAGGTAAACCGGTTGGAACTCCAGATGCAGGAGCTTTTTGGAAAATAATTTCAGAATATAAAGTAAAATCTTTATTTACAGCACCTACAGCCTTTAGAGCAATTAAAAAAGAAGATCCAGAAGGTAAATTTTTTTCTAAGTACAATTTAAGTTCATTTGAAAGTTTATTTTTAGCAGGAGAGAGAGCTGATCCAGATACTATTAAATGGGCAGAATCTCTTTTGAAAGTTCCGGTTATTGATCATTGGTGGCAAACTGAAACTAGTTGGGCAATAAGTTCTAATTGTACTGGTATAGAAATGATGAAAACAAAGTATGGCTCAGCTTGCAAAGCAGTTCCCGGTTATGATGTTAAAGTTTTAAAACCGGATCAAACTTTAGCTAAGCCAAACGAAATGGGAGATATAGTTGTAAAACTTCCATTGCCTCCAGGAACATTCCCGACTCTATGGAATGCTGATGAAAGATATAAAAAAACATATATGACAAATTATGAAGGTTATTATCAAACTTATGATGCAGGCCATATAGACGAGGATGGATATATTTGGATCATGTCTAGAACAGATGACATTATAAATGTTGCGGGACATAGATTGTCGACAGGAGCAATAGAAGAAGTTTTGTCAGAACATCAATCAGTTGCAGAATGTGCTGTTATAGGTATTGCAGACAAACTAAAAGGACAATTGCCAATTGGTTTAATAGCACTTAAAGCTGGAGTTAAAAAAGATAATGAAACAGTATCTAAAGAATGTATTCAAATGGTAAGAGATAAAGTTGGTCCTGTTGCAGCTTTTAAAACAGCAATTGTTGTAAAAAGATTACCAAAAACAAGATCTGGAAAAATATTGAGAGGAACTGTTAGAAAAATAGCAGATAAAGAAGAATATAAGATGCCTGCAACAATTGACGATCCAGTAATATTGAAGGAAATTAAGGAAGATTTAATTAAAAATGGCATATTAAAGTGATTAAAACATATATTTTTTTATTCGGAGCAGTAATTTGTGAAGTAGCAGGTACTATGTTGTTGCCAGTAACACAAAATTTTACAAAAGTAACTCCATCAGTAATTCTTGCTATATGTTATATGTCGGCATTCTATTTATTAACTTTTGTTGTTAATAAAATTCCAATAGCTATAGTTTATGCAACTTGGAGCGGTCTTGGTATTTTTTCTATAGCAATATTAGGATACATATTTTTTAAACAAAGTTTGAATTGGCAAACAGTTATGGGACTTTTTGTTATTATTATCGGAATTATTCTAGTAAATACTTACTCTGGTAAAACTATTTGAAATTCATAGGGTTGCCAGAAGGTTCGCCCAATATTTTTCCATCTTTCATCTTTATATCTCCATTTATAATTGTTACAACAGGAGTTCCTTTAAATTTGTATCCATGAAATGGTGACCATTTACATTTACTTTCGATATTTTCATTTTTAATTTCTATATTTTTTTTCATATCTACAATCGTAAAATCAGCATCAAAACCTTCCTTAATATATCCTTTATTTTTAATTCCAAAAATTTTGACTGGATTTTCACAAACAAGATTAATTAATTGATTTAGTGTTAGCTTCCCGTCATTTACATGATTTAACATTACTGGAATTAGAGTTTGCACACCTGGCATACCTGATGGTGAATTAGGATATTCTTTATCTTTATTTACCTTTAGATGTGGAGCATGATCAGAACCAATTGTATCATTAAAATTATTTCTTACTGCATACCATAATCTATCGTAATGAGATTTATCCCTTAAAGGTGGATTCATTTGGGCATAAGTTCCAAGTTTGTTGTAACAGTCTGGAGCAAATAAAGTTAAATGCTGAGGAGTAATCTCAAATGTAATGTTACCTTTGTGTTGAGATAAAAAATCAATCTCTTCTTTTGTTGTAATATGAAGTATATGTGCTTTTTTGTTATAACGCTCTGCAATTTTAACAATTCTTCTTGTAGACGATATTGCACATTCTACACTTCTCCAAACTGGATGGGTATGAACATCTCCTTTTTTGATTAATTTTTTATTTATATTTAAAATTGCTTCATCTTCAGAATGCACTGCTACAACCTTTGAACTATTTTGAAAAACCTTATCGATGTCGTCTTCTTTAGCGACTAGTAAATTGCCAGTTGATGACCCTGCAAACAATTTGATACCACAACAACCCACTAAATCTTTTAAACTTGCTAAATCTTCTGAATTGTCGGCTGTTGCACCAAAATAAAAAGCATAATTACAATACATTCTATTTTTAGCGAGATCTAATTTTCTTTGAAACTCTTTCATGTTAGAAGTTGGTGGATTAGTGTTAGGCATCTCAAATACACTTGTTATGCCTCCTGCTATTGCAGCTCTACTGCCTGAATGAAGATCCTCTGTATCAGTTGACCCAGGTTCTCTAAAATGAGTTTGAGTGTCTATACATCCTGGTAAAATAGTTAATCCTTCTGCATTTATTATTTTTTTTGCTTCATCTGAAATCTGACCAATCTGATAAATTTTTCCATCTTTAATAGCAACATCAACATCTTTTAGCTCGCCATTAATGTAACATTTTCCATTTTTTATTATTAGATCTAACATTTTCTAGAAAAGTAATTATATTATAAAATAGTTATAATCAATTATGAATAATGAGAATATTTATACTTTGGATGATAGAGGAATAATTTACATTTGTGGTGATGATACTTCAGATTTTTTACAAAATATCATAACAAATGATATTTATAAAGTGACTGATAATAAAAGTTGTTTTGCTTCTCTTTTGACTCCTCAAGGAAAATACCTTTTTGATTTTATCATAGTAAAACATAAAAAAGGTTATTTTTTAGATTGTGAAAAAAAACAACTTGAGGAACTTTATAAAAAATTAAAAACTTATAAACTAAGATCTAAAGTAGAAATTTTGAATTTAAGCAATGAGTTTGTTGTTGCTGCAATTAGCAAAGAAAAGTTTCTATCTCTTGAAAATTCAAAAGAAGAAAATGGATTTACTATAAAGTACAGAGAAGACTCCGTTGTTTTAGACCCCAGAAATAAAGAATTGGGGGGAAGGTTATTTATTAATTTAGAAAAATTATATCTTTCTACTAAAAAACTAGGATTAAAATTAAGCAATAGTGATCATTATTATAATTATAGTTACAAACTAGGTATTCTTCAACAAGGTACTGCAGCGTTGCAAAATAAAATTTTTGGAATTGAATGTAATTTTGAAGAGTTAAACGGATTAGATTTTAAAAAAGGATGTTATGTTGGACAAGAAAATACCGCAAGAATCAAACTTAAAGACAAACTTTCAAGAAAGTTATTACCTATAGAAGTTTTAGAAGGTTCTGTAAAAATTGATGACGAAATATCAATCAATAATAGTAAAATAGGTAAGATTGTAATCGGAAAAAAACACCCTTTTGGTTTAATAAAATTTAAGGATGAAAATTTTAATTTTAATAAAAAATTGAATTGTGGATCTGCTTCAATAAAGGTTTTAAGGCCTGAATGGTTAAGTTAGTAACATTAGTGCGTCAGAATAAGTGAATGACAATTATCTTTCAAGTTGATAGATTTTGATTATGGAATTTACAAGTGAAATAAAAAAAGCAACTGAGCCAATCTATAAAAAAATTTCAAAAGTATTACCAGAAATTGAATGGTCAATTCATGCTCCGTATATTCATAAAATAAATCAATTAAAAAAAGAAAAAAATGCAGTAATACTTGCTCACAACTATCAAACTCCAGAAATTTATCATGGTGTTTCAGATTTTTCTGCTGACTCACTCGCATTAGCTGTTGAAGCAGCAAAAACTAAAGCTGATATTATCGTTATGTGTGGTGTACACTTCATGGCTGAAACTGCAAAATTAATGAGTCCAGAAAAAAAAGTTTTGCTTCCTGACATGAAAGCAGGTTGCTCACTATCATCTTCAATAACTGGAAACGATGTCAGAAATTTAAAAAAAAAATACCCAGGAGTTCCAGTGGTATCTTATGTAAATACTTCAGCAGAGGTCAAAGCTGAAACAGATGTGTGTTGCACATCTGCTAACGCTGTAAAAATTGTTAAATCATTAGGTGTTAAAAAAGTTATATTTCTTCCTGACGATTTTTTAGCAAAATACGTTGCTTCGCAAACTGATGTCGAAATAATTTCATGGAAAGGAACGTGCGAAGTACACGAACAATTTAACGATGCTGAAATAAATGATATAAGAAAAAATAATCCTGGTATAAAAATTATTGCTCATCCAGAATGTCCACCTGATGTAATTAAAGCATCTGATTTTGCTGGATCAACAAGTGGTATGATAAAATATGTAAAAGATAAGCAACCAAAAAAAGTTATGATGGTAACTGAATGTTCAATGAGCGACAATGTTCAAGTGGATAACCCAAATGTAGAGTTTATTAAACCATGTAATTTATGTCCTCATATGAAAAAAATTACTCTTCCAAAAATTTTAGATTGTTTAAAAAACGAAACTAACGAAATTTTAATGAGTAATGAGACTATTGAAAAAGCAAGAAAATCAGTTGAGAGAATGGCAGAAATAGGCAGATAGTATCTGTGTCAAAAATAATTTTAAGTAAAAATTTTATAAGAAATACTTGTAAGATAGC
>CABYVA010000022.1 GCA_902522325.1 uncultured Pelagibacteraceae bacterium | reverse complement strand
TTATTTATAATTATTTTTATGTCGATGCTAGTTGTATATGTTTTGTTGGATATATTTAGTTTGAATAACCATATTTTTTAAGTCTTACATCACCTGTTCTTGCATGGGCTTCCATTCCTTCATATCTTGAAAGTCTTGCTGCAGCAGCACCAACCAGTTTTGTTGACTCTTTTGTCATCCTTTGAAAACTTAATGTTTTAATAAATTTCCCAACAAATAAACCACCGGTATATTTTCCAGCACCTTTTGTAGGCAATATATGATTTGTTCCTGAGCATTTATCACCATAAGCTACAGTAGTCTCCTCACCTAAAAATAAAGAACCATAATTTTTTAATCTTTTTAACCACCAATCTAAATTATCTGTTTGTACTTCTAAGTGTTCTGGCGCATACTCATCACTAATTTTAGCCATTTCCTCATTAGTTTCACAAAGTATTACTTCACCATAATCTCTCCAAGCTGCTTCAGCATTTGTTTTAGGCAACTCCGGAAGATCTGCAATTAATTCTGGAACTCTTTTCATTACTTTTTCTGCCAAAGATTTATCAGTCGTGTAAAGCCAAGCCGGAGAGTTGTAACCATGTTCTGCTTGTCCTACTAAATCATAAGCAACAATTTCAGGATCAGCTGTCTTATCAGCTATAATAGCAATTTCTGTAGGTCCAGCAAATAAATCAATACCAACCTTACCAAATAATATTCTTTTTGCTTCAGCAACAAATTGATTACCCGGTCCAACCAAAATATCTGCTGGAGCATTTCCAAAAAAACCAAAAGCCATTGCCGCAATAGCCTGCACACCACCTAAATTTAGTATTACATCGGCACCACACAAATCAGCAGTGTAAATAATTTTTGGATGAGCACCTGTCTCAGGTTTAGGAGAGCTGCAACAAATTATATTTTTAACTCCTGCTACTTTGGCTGTAGTTATACTCATAACCGCTGAAGCAATATGAGCATATCTTCCAGCTGGTACGTAACATCCAGCTGTATTTATTGGAATTAAAGATTGACCAGCAAATAAACCCTCAGATAATTCAACTTCAAAGTTTTGACCATAATTTTTAAGCTGTGCTTCTGCAAATTTTCTCACTCTATCATAAGAAAATTTAATATCGTCTTTAGTTTTTTGGTCTATATTTTTTTTAATTTCTTCTATTTTCTCTTTTGAAACTATTATTTCTCCATCATATTTATCAAATTTTTTTGTTAGATTCTTACAGCCATCTTCTTTAGTTTTTTCTAATTCACTCAAAAGATTCTCAACTATTTCTCTAGTTTTTGTGTCGTCAGTTGAAGCAGTTTTATTGGCCTTTTTAAGATAAGTAATAGACATTTTGTTTATTTTTATACTTTATATTTTAAATTTTTCAATCTAAAGCAACAACAGCTGCAGCCATTGAAGCTAATCTCGCAGGAGCATTATCAGATCTACTAGTTATTACTACAGGAACTTTACCTCCAATGACTACTCCCGCCGCACACGCTCCCATAAAATAAATCATCATTTTAACTAACGCATTTCCTGACTCAATGTTTGGAACTAATAAAACATCAGCTTGGCCTGCAACTATATTTTTTACTCCTTTTATAGTGGCTGATTTTTTTGAGATACTATTATCAAAAGCAAGTGGTCCGAATACATCAGCGTTTAAGTTTTCTTTTTTTGCAATTTCAGTAATTTCTTTCGCATCCAAAGAGCTTTGCATACTATCTAAAACTTCTTCAGTTGCAGATAAAATTGATACTCTTGGTTTTTCAATTCCAATTCTATTACAAAAATTGATTACATTCTTTAAGATATGTATTTTCGTTTTGACATTTGGCAAAACATTTAAAGCTCCATCGGTTATAATTAATGGTTTATCATCCTTATTAAGTGTCATATGCCAAATATGACTTAATCTAGTTTTTCCAAGTAAATTATATTTTCTCATTAAAACTTCTTTCATCAGAACGTCAGTGTGAATATGACCTTTTACAATTATTTTAATTTTTTTTTTTGAAGCTAATTCAGCGGCAATTTTTGCTGTTTTATTTTCATTTGTCTCATTAATTATTTCGTAATTAGAAATATCCCATTTTAAATCATCTGCACATTTTTTTATTTCTTTTTCATCACCAATAAATATAGGTAAAATTAAATTTTCATTAACAGCATCCATTACTGAATGCATTGGCAACGGTTTACCAGCATTTACAATACCTGCTGACACACCCTTTTTTTTATGGGCAACATCTAATAGATTGTTAGGACAAATTATTTCTTTATCTGACAGCATTTAATTTTTCTATTTCTTTTAATATATTTTTGGGAATAACAATACCTTTTTTTAAATTAGTTCTATATCTTTTGTATTTATTTTGTCCTGGATAAAGAATTTCTTTTACACCTCTGATTTTTGGGAGTCTTTTAATTAAACTAATATTTTCTTTAATTCTTTTATTATAGTTTTTAACAAATAGATTAGATTTTAAAGCAATGAACAAATGCCCAATATTTTGTGGGCCTGAAAAATCATCAAAGGGATCCTTGACTCTTCCACCATGATTTCCTCCTGTAAATACTCCACTTAAAATATCAACCATCCAAGCTAAGCCAGAACCTCTAAATTCGCCAATCGGTAACTGTACTCCTTTTAATGCTTTTTGAGCATCCGTTGTTGGTTTACCGTATTTATCTAAAGCAACTCCTTCAGGAATTTTTTTTCCATTTTTAGCAGCTACTCTTATTTTACCTCTGTTTATCATTGAAACAGAAGTATCTAATATAAAAGGTACATTCGAACTTGTTGGAGAGCCAAAGCAAATTGGATTAGTTCCAAATAATCTTTTAATAGCCCCATAAGGCGCTATTGCTGGAGGAGCATTTGTAAAACACATTGCAATTAATTTTTTTTTCACAGCTTGTTCTATGTAATACCCAGAGAGGCCGTAGTGACCACTATTTCGTACTGCCACTAAACCTATACCAGTTTTTTTTGCATTTTTAATTGCTTGTTTAATAGCCATGTCCGCAGCTACAAAGCCGATGCTATTGTCCGCATCAATGTGTGAAATAGATTTTGATATTTTTTTAATCTTTATTTTTGGTTTTGGATTTATAACTTTTTTTTGAATTCTGTCGCAATACATTTTTAATCTTGATAATCCGTGGGAATGAGCACCAACCAATTCTGCATTTATTAAGGCTTTAGAACATATTAGAGCATGCTTTGTGCTTAAACCGTTTTTTTTTAAAATTTTTATTATTATTTTGTTTAGTTTTTTTCCATTAGCCATAGTGCATTCTGACTTAAAAAATATATCTTACCAGTACCTGGATGTATTTTTATATCTCTTATCCTTCCAATTTTGTTCTTAAACACAACATCTTCTTTAACATTTTTTTTATCAGAAAAATCAATTTTTCTTAAAGACTTATCTTTTAAAGATGTAATAAGCGCGTAACCATTCCATTCTTTAAATTCTTCACCTTTATATATAACAATAGCACTAGTTGCTATAGAGGGCACCCAATATTGGATAGCTTTTGTAAAACCAGGTTTCCATTTAGGACCTATTTTTGTACCACTATAATTAGTACCGCCCCATCCTAAAATTTTCCAACCATAATTTTCTCCTTCTTTAACTTCACCAAACCAATCACCGCCTTTTGCTCCATGATTACTAATATAAATTTTGCCGTCATATGGCGATAATGTTAAACCTTGAGGATTTCTTACTCCAATTTGATAAATCTCAGGAAGCCATTTTTTTTTATTTTTAAATTTCGGATTATCTTTCGGTATGCTTCCATCTAAGTAAATTCTGATTATACTTCCAGGATGTTTTGTAAAATCTTGTGCAATCATTCCTTTCCCTCTTTCCCCTACGGATGCAAATAAATAATCATCTTTGATAGCTAGCCTAGATCCGAAGTGATATGGAGAATCAATTGGCGGAAATGCTTGAAAGATATTTTCGAAATTTATTTTACTTTTATTAAATAAACCTTTAGCAATTGATGTGCTTGTTTCCCAGTTTTCTCTCTTCTCCGTGTATGATACCCAAACGTAGTCATTATGAAATATTATATCTAAAAGGCCACCTTGACCATAAGCTAAAACTTTTAAGTTATGATCTATCTCACTGATATTATTATTAATAATATTTAATAATTTTATTTTACCAGACTTTTCAGTGATTAATAATTCATTATCGTTTATAAATGTAGAACCCCAAGGCTCATCAAATGAAATAATTTTTTGTAAATTAAAATCTTTGGCTTCAACGAATGAAGTTATAAAAAAAAATAAAAATATTAACCTTTTCCACGCCATGGAATAGTTTTATCTATAATTTTTCTTAATGTAACGTCGAATAATAGTCCTAGCATACCCATTATAAAAATTGTAATCCATATCACCTCATACTGAAAGTATTTTTTAGCAACGTTTTCAACAAAACCTATTCCTGTAGTTCCAGCTAAAAATTCGGCTGCGACTAAAGTTCCCCAGCACATTCCAACAGCAACTCTTATACCTGTAAGAATTTCTGGTAAAGAATTTGGAAAAATTACATATCTTAATATTTGTTTTTTAGAAGCACCCAATGAGTGAGCAGCATGAATTTTTGATAACTGCGTACCAGAAGCACCTGCTCTTGCAGAAATTATCATAATTGATAATGAAACCATAAATAATAAAAATACTTTACCTGTATTATCAATTCCTAAGACTGAAATTATAAGTGGAGCCCATGCTAGAGGAGGTACAGGTCTATAAAGTTCTATTAAAGGATCAAAGAAACCTTTGGCAAATCTATTTAAACCCATAAATAAACCAAGTGGAACACCTATTATTATTCCAAATACTAATCCAAGAAATACTCTTAAAAAAGAATCCCATATATGTCCATATGGAACGGGTATTTTAAATAATTTAAAATCTCCAGTTACAATTTTAAGAACTTTACCTTTAAAATTTTGTTTAACAACTCCATCATTGTTATGAATTGGGTATTCTCCTGGCAGAACATCAGCAATCCAATCAGGTAAAATAAATCCAATTATTTTACTAACATCCATCATATCAACCCAAAGCAATGGAATATTTTTGTAACCTACGCTTGGTTTTGACATTAAAATAAATTTGTTGAGTGTATCAGATGGTTTTGGTAGCCATCTTCCGGAACCTTGTTCTGAGCAACTAGTACCACTTGAAACTATTGTCCCTGCAGGGAATAAAAGTATATCTATTATTCTTAATCCTCCTTGCTCTGATTTTTGAAGATTATCAAATTCGATAATTGCTTTTTGCATCTTATTTAAAGCGTTAGGAGGGTAGATACTTGCATATTCAATTCTTCTTGTAATTTTTACAATATTTTTAGCATATGTTGATGCCACTTCCTCCGAGTCATCTAAACCAGCTCTATATGCTTTTATCTCATCTTTGATTTTTTTAACTGAATTTTTAAATTGTGGATTATGGTTTCTCAACTTAAAAAATTCTTCATCAATAACTTTAAGTTCTTCTGCGGCAGCATTAAATTTTAAACCCCTATCTGTTGCAGGTATTAATGGAACCTCAAAGGTATTTTCAATAGAACCAGTACCTGCACTTACTGTAGTAATACCCCATCCACCTTGTTCTTTGACAGCTTGAAGTCTGTTATTTAATTCTTCCTCTGTTTCAAATGGATAATCTGGTTTTTTGAAGTTTTCTATCAAAAGATTTATTTTTTCAGTTATTCCCTCTATTTTTTGTTTTGTTTCCATTTCCATTAAATTGTCTTTAGTAAGTAGAGGAATTAATTGATCAGTTTTATTTACAAAGCCAATCAAAACTGTTTTTTGTTGGCTATTTAAATCTTTTGAATTTTTAATTTCTTTAGAAATTTTTTGAAGATTTTTATTTTCAATTTTAATTATTGAGGTACTTTTAAATTCTCTTTCCTTTATTGGAAATTGATATTTTAATCCCAAAAGAGACTCATTTATTTTAGCTACCTGACATAGTTCATTCGCAGATTTTGGATAAAATCCTTTAGCAATATCCCAAGAGTAATATAACCAAACAAATAATATCGCACTGCTCCCAACAATTATCCAATGGGTACCTCCTTTGGCTCTCTCTGGATTGCCAAAAACTGCATCAACTTTTTCGGTTTTTATTAATCTTCTGCCGTAAAGTATGCATCCGATAATTGATACGAGGATTAATATAGTTATTATCTGGGTAAGCATTTAATTTTCTTTCCCCATAATTTCTTCTTCCATATCCCAGATCATGGATAATATTTCTTCTCTTTTTGATGAAAATTCTTTATTTTTTTTTATTTCTCTTAAATCTTCTTTCAGTCCCATTTCTGCAAAAGGAAGATTGTATTCTTTATGTATTCTGCCAGGTCTTGGTGCCATAACATACAATCTTTCACCAAGTAACAAAGCTTCCTCAACTGAGTGAGTAATTAAGATGATTGTTTTTCCAGTCTCTTTCCAAATTTTTAATACTAATGATTGCATCTTTTCTCTAGTTAATGCATCTAATGCTCCCAAAGGCTCATCCATTAAAATTAAATCTGGATCATTAATTAAGCATCTTGCAAGAGCTACCCTTTGCTGCATACCTCCTGATAGTTGATAGGTAGGCGTGTTACCAAATCCTTTAAGTCCAACAATCTCTAACCATTCATCAACTTTTTTTTCAGTTTCTATTGGATCATTTTTTTTCATTCGTAATCCGAAGTTGACATTTTCAGAAACTGTTAACCATTCAAATAGAGCACCTTGTTGAAAGACCATACCTCTATCAACTCCTGGTCCATTAATTTCGTTATTACCTAAACTAATAGTTCCAGATGTTGGTCTTATAAAACCAGCTGCAATATTTAATAACGTAGTTTTTCCACATCCTGAGGGACCAAGTACTGTTAAGAGTTCACCTTTTTTAATTGTGAAATTTAAATCTTTTAGAGCGTGAACAGTTTCTCCTTTTGGAGACTTAAAAATCATATTTAGATTTTGAGAAACTAGATCACTCATAAGATGACTTTATATTAAAATTACAATAAAAAAAATAGGCACCAATTCAAAAGATTGGTGCCTATTAAATTTAATTTACCTTCAAATTATAAAGGTAAGAAACTAGTGTCTACATTTCCTCTTGGTGTTCCCATTCCTTTTAAGAATGCATCAAGATTACCACTTTTCATAGATTGTTCAGTTTCTTCAGGTGTTAAGAATTTGAAACCACTTAAAGTTTCTTTCATGTCTCCAACTTTCATTTCAGAAGCTTTTGCCATTGAATTCATATCGCTTTTTCCAGCTCTATATCTTGCATTAGCTTCGTGAGTTACTTCAATAAAAGTTCTTAGCATTCCTGGATTTTCCTTCATAAACTTCGTTGTTACAGAAGTAATATCTATACCAAGTATACCTGCTGCTCTAGCTTCATCTACAGTTAACAATCTTGATCCAACTGCAGTTGCAGCTTTAATAGAGTTACCACCAAATAAACATGCCATTACAACATCACCGCTTACTAAAGCAGCAGCTCCTTCTTCAGGATCCATTTGAATAATATCCATTTTTTTTCTATCAGCACCAACAACTTTCATACTTTCATCAAAAACATACTCAGCCATTGTTCCTAGTGGAACAGCAACTTTCTTGCCTTCCAATTCAGTAGCGTTTGCTTTTGTAATTCCAGAAGCATTAGAAGTAACACAAGT
>CABYVA010000021.1 GCA_902522325.1 uncultured Pelagibacteraceae bacterium | reverse complement strand
GATTAAATTAATAATGATTTTAAAATTATTAGATAAATTAGGAAGAAAAAGAACTGTTTTAGATAGAGGTCCAAGTCACCCAGAGCACTATAAAGCCAAACCTTGGATTAATAGATATTATATTTTATTTAGAAATAGACCCAAATGGTTTCCTTTTAATATTTTGATACATGAAATGTTAGCGGACGATCATGGAAATGGTGTTCATAACCATACTTGTCCTTACATTACAATAATTTTAAGAGGAGGGTACTGGGAAACCACAAAAGATGGAAAGTTTTGGAGACGACCTGGATATATAGGTTTTAGATCTGCAAATAATCTTCATAGAGTTGATCTTGAACCTAACTCAAAACCACTCACTCTCTTTATTCCAGGACCATTTGGTCTAAGAAAGGGCCCTAGATCAGAGTACGGAATAGACTTTAAAACTAAATATAGATAGCTAGATAGTCGAATTTATATACAGTTTAAGTTATCTAAATGGATTATATGCCCATTGTAGAATTGCTTGTCTTTGTCTTCTTCTACATTGTAAATCATTTTTTTCACAATTTTTTTCTATTGCAAGAACATGCCTTCTAAAATTTTTCCACCTTTTAATTTGAATTTCATCCATATGTGGAATTCTTCTACCATTGGAAAATCTACAATACCATTGAAACCAGCCCAAAGGATCTTCTTTAAAAATCCATCCTTTTTCTATCCAATGTTCTCGTGATAATCCTGATTTTATTCTAAAACGGTTTAGGCTTACATCGAAACTTTTGCTCAGTTTAGCTTTTTTAAACCAAGATTTTGGATATTCTTTAATATTTAAACCAAAATATGACCCGCCAAAAACTCCTATTTCTAGCATTTTTTTGGGAGAAAGTTCAGGTTTAAAGATTTTATAAAAATCTATATTTTTAATTTCTTTTTTTATAATTTTTTTTGATTTAGGCATTTCTATTGGTTTAGTAATTTTTGATATAATTCTTCATCTGCATCACCCTCACAACCAAATAATAATACGTTTGAGCTTGGGCTAAGATCAATTATTTTTTTTGTTTGAATATTATTATTTAAACAGATTAAACTTGTAATTCCTGGCGTAGAACACTCACCGCCAATTATTTTTGAACTACTAAAATCAGATTTCGCAAGCGATTGAATAGTATTTGAAATATAGTCATCTGGAACAGTTACACAATAATTTACAGAATTTTTTAGTATTTCCCAGGGAACCAAAGATACTTCATCGCAAGACATACCTCCCATTAAACTTTCTTTTTCTACAAAAATTTTTTTTATTTTTCCTATTTTTATACTTTCCAATACGCAAGCAGCACTTTCTGGTTCAACTATTATAATTTTGGGAATATTTTTTAAATATCTAGCTATACCTGCTACCATTGCAGCTGCCATTCCACCTACGCCAGCTTGCAATATTACATGTGAAATTTTTTCATTATTTATTTGCTCTGAAATTTCTTTCATCATTACTGAATATCCTGCCATAGTTAATTTAGGAACTATTTTATAATTATGCCATGCGACGTCCTGGACAATTTGCCAATTATTTTGATTTGATTGTTTGATGCATTCTTTCAATGAATTATCATAGTTTCCTTTAACTCTTATAACTTCCGCTCCAAAACTTCTCATTACTCCAGCTCTAAACTCACTTACGTACTCGCTAATAAAAATTTTACATTTAAGTCCTAGCTTTTTTGATCCCCATGCTACTGATCTTCCATGATTCCCAGCTGTAGCTGTAGAAATAATCAAATCTTTATTTCCTTTCGTTATTTTTTCTACCGCATATGCACCGCCTAAAGCCTTGAATGATTTTAGATTAAATCTTTTAGATTCATCTTTATAAAAAATTTTATTAATTTTTAATTTTTTACATAATTTATCTAAATGTATTAATGGAGTTGGTGAATAGTTTTTCCACTTAGATATAGTCTTATATGCTTCATCTATTTCTTTTGAAGACAGTACATCTAATATATTTTTTTTATTAAAGTTATTTTTTTTATTTTTTAAAAAATTTGAGTATTTCCATTTTGAAACTTCAGATAAAGCTGACATTTACTAGCAATCTAAAGTATTATTTTTTTCCCATTCGGTGACAGGCTCTTCTTTGTTAAAACTTTCACTTTTACTAAAATCATTAATTTCATTTTTTTTTAATTTAATGTAACTGTTAATTACCTCATCACCAAAACACTCTCTAATTTCTTTGCTGTCATCTAAATTATAAATAGCATCTTCAATTTCATCTGGAAGTTTTTCTAAATCAGGATACTTTTCATAATCAGTATACATATTGCAATTTAAAGGTTCTCCAGGATCAGATTTATTACTCATCCCATAAAGACCCGCAGCTATCACGCCTGCTTGCAATAAATAAGGGTTAACAGAACCATCCATAAGTCTTAGTTCAAATCTTCCAGCATCAGGGATTCTTATCATGTGAGTTCTATTATTCCCTGTATAAGAGATGCTACTTGGTGACCAGGAAGCACCAGATTTAGTCGGAGGTGCATTAATTCTTCTATAGCTATTTATTGTAGGATTAAAAAAAGCAGACAATGGTTTTGCAAGCTTTATTAGACCACCTAAAAAATTATATGCTAGTTTACTTAGACCGTAACGATCATTACTGTCTAAAAATTTATTTATTTTATCATCCCACAAAGAAACGTGAGCGTGGCAACCATTCCCTGTTAGGTTTTGAAATGGTTTAGGCATAAATGTTGCTCTTAATCCATGCTTTTCTGCTAAAGTTTTTACCATATATTTAAAAAAAACATGTCTATCTGCTGTAATTAAACAATCATCGTAATTCCAATTCATTTCAAACTGTCCGTTAGCATCTTCATGATCATTTTGATATGGACCCCAGCCCATTGCAATCATACTGTCACAAATTTCTTTAATTAAATCATATCTTCTCATTAAAGCTGATTGATCATAACAAGGTTTGGATTGAATATCTCGGGGGTCAGCAATGCTTGTACCATCCTGAGAAATTAAAAAATATTCACACTCAACTCCTGATTTCATTTTTAAATTTTTACTATCAAGTTTTTTAATTTGATTTTTCAACATTACTCTCGGTGAAGCCTTAACTGGCTTTCCATCCATCCACAAATCTGAAGCTAACCAACCTACTTCTTTATTCCATGGAAGTTGAATTAAACTATCCGGATCTGGTATAGCAAACATATCGGTATCTGCAGGAGTCATATCTAACCAAGTCGCAAAGCCAGCAAAACCTGCTCCATTTTTTTGCATTTCTGAAATAGCTTCAGTAGGAACTAGTTTTGATCTCAAGACTCCAAATAAATCTACAAAACTAATTAAAAAATATTTAATTTTTTTTGTTTGTGCAATTTTAAATAAATTTTTTGGCATTTTTTAATCTAACATATTTTTATTTTAAAAAAGAAAAGATTATATCTTTATAAAGAATTAAATTAACAACTATTATAATTGTAATTGCAATTATAGCTCCGTATTTAGCCTTAGGCCATGCCAAACGAGACATTTTTTCTGGTGTTTTGTTTATATTTTCTTTTAAGTTATTATCAGACATTTTTTGAATTCTTTAATACAAAAGGGCGCATATTAATGCGCCCTTTATAATTAGATCTTAATTACCATTCGGTAATATTGCTTTTGTGATCATTAGCACCGTGTCTTTTTCTAGCTAATTTCTCTAGATGGTTAGACTCAGCATTGTTTTGTAGAACATGCCATCCTATCCAAATTACTAGAGCAATTATCACTAAGATGCCTTCACTACCAACTCCAGGATAAATTGCACCCTGAACTTCTTTGGCACTTAAATGATCAATCCAGTTTGTTACTGTTGCCATAATTTATCTCCTTTACCTAGTTGATGAGGATACTGCTTTTTCATCTTCTCTAGCAGCCTCCATTAGATCGTAGTCTAGACCAGCTATTTCTACTTCACGTGGGATTCTAAGTTTACCCATTCCATGAAGTACTTTAGCTATGACGTAGCCTGGTATTAATCCAAGAACAACGAACATTATAATTGCACCTATAAACATTCCCAAAGGATTGATTGGTGCATAGTCTGTTCCTACCCACATTGATCCAACACTGTATCCAGATGAAGGATATCCGTTAAGAACAAATCCACAAATTATAAGTCCCGCAACTCCTGCATATCCATGTACCGCTACTGCGCCAACAGCATCATCAATTTTAAACTTACGCTCAACCCAGTAATGTAATTTATATGCAACCACAACACCGATCATAGCTATGATCATAGATTGTATTGGGTGATATAAGTCATTTCCTGCTGAAGCACAGATGATACCTGCTAGTCCACTTGAGTATGTCCAGAAAGGATCGTTATTAGAGATCAAATATCCAGCTAATAAACCACCTGATAATGACATCAAGAAGTTCATTGTAATACCGCTAAGTGTAGTAGGGGTTACGTATATGTTTGTTGCTGTCCAGTATGTTACGCCTTCCATACCATATTCAGGTCCTAAGTCGAATATTGGTATATTACAAGCAGCATAGAATCCCCAGAAGCCAGTATAAATTAAAAATAATCCAATTGTTACTAGCCAAGGATTTCTTGGTCCTATATTTCTTGGTTCGCCACTAGATGAGAATTTTCCAATTCTTGGCCCTAAAACTATAAGAATACCTAATGCAAATCCACCTGCAACAGCGTGAATTACACCTGATGCATAAGCGTCGTGATATCCTAAAAGTTTAAGCATCCAGCCATCAAAATGCCATCCCCAAGCAGCGTCAATTGTCCAGAATACAGATCCAATCGCAATTGCTAAAATTCCAAATGCAAAAGTTGTAATTCTTTCAATTACCGCTCCAGAAACGATTGATGCAGCAGTCCAAGAGAATAATAGGAACGCAGCCCAGAATACTCCACTTATGTGGTCACCTAAGTTTACCGCCATATATTCAGTATTGGGTTGGTACCATTTTGCACTAAAAGTACTTTCATCAGTAATTAGTGCTGCACTTTCATTCATTATAGAAGGTGCCAATCCTGGTCCTGTTGGGAAAGCCCAGTATATCCACCAACCAAATAAAAACCACGTAACTGTTACCAAAGGTATCAGCATAGTATTTTTCATTAGGGTGTGTTGGTGATGTTTGTACCTAGAAGCACCAACTTCATACATACAGAAACCTACGTGAATTAAAAACATAAGTACTACTGTTATCCAATAGTAAAATTCTGTAAATATGGTAGTCAGAGCTGCTAATTGGTCAGTCATGTCTTCCTCCCTTATTAGTTAATAGAAATCTTATGAAATTTTGATAGGTGTGACAAATAATTATAATTTAAAAAACCCACAGAAGACCGCAGCTTTTATAAATATTATCAACTATAGATTGTGTTTTTAAAAAACTAAAATTTTAAGTAAGCTTTTTTTAAATCAACCAATGGATGGTTTGGAGACATTTGAAATTTAACTAGCAATTCTCTTGCTATCATATCTCTATCTTGTTGGTTGTCTGGTAACTTAATTTTTTTTGGAATAGTTACCCATCCATTTGCATTTCTATCAAATACTGCTGGCCTATTTTCTTCATAACCCATATGAACATCTTCTAACCAATTAAGATCGTCCCATCCCATATGTTCAATATATTTTTTTAGAAATGGTGTAAGTTTTTTATAGTCAGGTAGCAAGTTAACATCATATCGATACCCAATCGTTTGGCCGATCATTTTTTCTCTTGCTGTTTCTTTTTTCTTTCCTAATTGACCTTTAACTTGTTTTATTTTTTTATTTTTCTTTTTTTTTACCATATTTATCTTTATATTTTATGGAAATCATCAACACCAACAGTATGATTTGTACCTGACAGTGGAACTTTTGCTAGTGCAGAAGCCTCCATAGTCAATGCAGCCATATCTTCTGGTTCTAAAGAATGAATATTTGTTTTTCCACAAGCTCGAGCTAGTAATTGAGCTTCCAAAGTCATTGTATGTAAATAATTATAAACTCTTAATGCAGCATCATCTGGATTTAATCTTTTTCTTAATTTAGGATCCTGAGTTGCAACACCAACTGGACAACGACCTGTATGACAATGGTAACAATGTCCTGCAGGTACACCCATTTCTTTTTCAAAGTTTGATTCTGGTATTTCTTTATTGCAGTTAAGCGCAATCATAGCTCCTGTTCCAATTGCTATTGCATCAGCACCTAATGCAAGCGCTTTTGCCATATCAGCTCCATCTCTAACACCACCAGCATATATTAAAGTTACTTTTCCAGTTTGACCAACATCGTCCAACGCTCTTCTAGCTTCTCTTATTGCAGCAATACCAGGAATTCCAGTGTTTGCCGCTGCAATGTGAGGACCTGCTCCTGTAGATCCTTCCATCCCATCTAAATAAATTGAATCTGGATCACATTTTGCTGCCATACGAACATCATCATAAACTTTTGCAGCTCCTAGTTTTAATTGGATAGGAACTTTATTTTTAGTCAACTCTCTGAGCTCTTGTACTTTTAAAGCCAAGTCGTCAGGACCTAACCAATCAGGATGTCTAGCTGGTGATCTTTGATCAATACCTGCGGGCAAAGATCTCATTTCTGCAACTTGATCAGTAACTTTTTGCCCCATCAAATGGCCACCCATTCCAACTTTTTGTCCTTGTCCAATAAATACTTCTATTCCATCTGCAAGTTGAGCGTGGTGAGGATTAAATCCATATCTTGATTGAATACATTGGTAATACCATTTTTCTGAATATCTTCTTTCATCAGGTATCATTCCACCTTCTCCTGAACATGTTGCAGAGCCTGCCATTGTAGCACCTCTCGCTAAAGCCGTTTTAGCCTCATAAGAAAGAGCACCAAAACTCATACCTGTTATATAAACTGGAATATCTAGTTTAATTGGGTTTTCGCATCTTGGACCAATTACAGTTTTTGTTTCACATTTTTCTCTGTAACCTTCGATTACAAATCTTGTTAAAGTTCCTGGTAAAAAAACTAAATCATCAAATGTTGGAATTTTTTTCATCAATGCCATTCCACGCATTCTGTATCTTCCTAGTTGAGCTTTGATATGAATATCGTCAATTACTTCTGGAGTAAAAATAGAATTATAACCTAATAAACTTTTATTTCTTTTTGCAAATTCAGTTTTTCCATTTGAATGTCCATTATTTTTTCCATTTTTCTTTTTTGCCATTATATAGCTCCTTTTTTCTCGGTCGGTTCTAAAGCGTCATAATTCCAAAGTTTTTTACCAGAAACAATTTTTGTCATTTTAGATACATCAAAATTATTTCCAATTTCAGCAACTTTAAGTTTTCTCGTTAACCAATCTATATCATTTTTTGTCATGGGAGATTCTACCGCATCACTTCCAAAAGAACCAATTTTTCCGCCCACATAAATAGTTCCGTCATACATTGAGTCTCCTAGATTAATTCCCACATCTCCTAAAATAACAATTCTTCCTCTTTGCATCATAAATCCTGTGAATGCTCCAGCATCACCACCAACTATTATTGAGCCACCTTTTTGATCAATACCAGTTCTTGCTCCAACACTTCCTTTACAAATTAAATCACCACCTCTGATTGCCGCTCCAAAACATGATCCTGCATTTTTTTCTATCACAACTTTCCCAGCCATCATATTTTCAGCACATGACCAACCAACTCGTCCATTAACTCTAACAATAGGTCCGTCAATTGAACCAACGCCAAAATATCCTAAACTTCCTTCAAAAATTAAATTAAGTTTATTAAGTATTCCAACTCCTAAACTGTGTTTTCCTTGAGGATTTTTAATTACTATTGTCCCATACCCTTTACTCATAAGTTCATCAATTTTTTTATTAGCTTGTTTACAATCTAAATCTTTGACATCTAATTCAGTTCTTTTATTAAAATCTACGTCGTGTGCACCAAAGTAAAAGAAGTTTTCTCCCTCATCAGGATTGAAAAACTTTTGTTGAGTTCTTCCTGTCAAAACTTCTGTGTGCATTCCCATTGACTGGGCTTTTGTTTTTTTGTCTGAAGTTTTTAAATTTGCCATACTTTAACCTCTCCATCAAAAGGATCGTAAGTGTCAATTTCTTGAGGAAGAATTGATCTAATAGCTATTTCTTCTGATCCCATAGCAACCAATTCATCAGACTCATAAAGTACCAATGGTTTTGCAGCCATAGTATCTTTTGCCATTCCCAAAGAATCTTTTGTCGCAACAAAATAGGTAAATACACCATCAAGTCCAGTTAAAGACTCTTTCATTCCTTGTTCTAATGTTGCTCCATTTCTCATTTTTTCTGCAAGAAATACTGCAATTAATTCAGAGTCACATTCTGACATAAAACGCATGCCCTTATTTTCAAGCGCTCTTCTATTATTCCAATAATTTGTTAATTGACCATTATGAACTACAGATACATCGGAAAATGGATAACCCCAAAAAGGATGCGCTGATTTTATATCAACTCCTGACTCTGTAGCCATTCTAGCATGACCTATTCCATGTGTGCCTTTTATTTTGTGTAGTCCATATCTTTCTGAGACTACAGTTGCGTCACCTAAATCTTTAACAAGCTCAAGCGATTTTCCAATTGATAATATTTCAACATTATTAATACTCTCAATGGCTTTTGAAAACTCCATCAAATCTATATCAATTTTAATTTCATATCTAAAAGAGTAAGGTGTTAGTTTGTCTTCTTTAACTACTGTTGCTCCTAAGACAGAAAGTTTTTTATCTACAAGTTTTTTTCTTTCATCATATACACTTTCATCTTCATTTACCGACGTACTTCCTTCTCCAACGTTTTCTCCTACTTTAAATCTCATAATAAAATTTTGGCCATCGTTTTCAGCGTAAAGAGCATATCCAGTGGAATCCGGACCTCTATGTTTTAATGCTTGAAGCATACTCTGAAGTTCACTACCTACATCTGAAGATTTTCCTCTATGAATTAGTCCTGCTATTCCGCACATCTAAACAACCCCCTTTTTAATTTTTTATTATGGTAAGCAATCCAAATAAGTATCTAGATCCCATTGAGTTGTAGCACCTAAGAATTTTTCCCACTCATCATTCTTATACCAATGGAAAACTTTATACATTTCATCTGGCATTGCTGATTTTATTACTTCATCTTCAGCTAATCTATCTAATGCTTCTCCTAAACTTAGTGGAAGTTTTTTAACATCTTTACCCGCTTTTTTAGCTTCATACATACTTCTAGATTCCGGTTTAGATGGTTTTAAATTTTTTGAAATACCGTGGTCACATGCTTTTAATAAAGCTGCACCTAATAGATATGGATTGTGCATTGAGTCAACTGATCTGTATTCAAATCTTCCTGGTGCTGATACCCTTAAACCACAAGTTCTGTTTTGATATCCCCAATCAGCATAAACTGGAGCCCAGAATCCTTGATCCCAAAGTCTTCTATAAGAATTAACTGTTGAAGATCCTAAAGCAGTTAAAGCAGGCAAATGTTCCATTATTCCGGCAATGGACTGTAAACCAACTTTACCTGGTAATTGCATGTCTTTAGTATCAGGCATAAAAGTATTTGTGCCACCTTGCACATAACCAAACACTTCTTCTACTCCAGGTAATTTTTTATGACCTAATTTGTTTGTTACAACTTTTCCACCTTTCCATAAAGACATGTTAGTATGACAACCGCTTGCAGATACACCCATAAATGGTTTTGTCATAAAGCACGCTATTAGATTGTGTTCTCTTGCTACTTGTGCACAAATTTGTCTGTAAGTAGAAAGTCTATCGGCATTTCTTAAAACATTATCGTATGTCCAGTTTAATTCTAATTGTCCAGGAGCATCTTCATGGTCACCTTGGATCATATCTAAACCCATGGCTGAAGCGTATTCAATTACTTTCATAAACACAGGTCTTAAAGATTCAAATTGATCAATGTGATAGCAGTAGGGTTTAGAAAAACCTGATCCGGTAGGACTTCCATCAGGATTTTTTGTCAACCACATCATTTCAGGTTCAGTTCCAACTCTCAATTCTAAACCATGTTTTTTCTCAAATTCATCCATAAATATTCTAAGATTTCCACGACAATCAGAGGTTAAATGTCCTCCTGGATTTTCCCTCTCTTCTCTGTTTCTAAAACATGTAACAAAAACTCTTCCAATTC
>CABYVA010000020.1 GCA_902522325.1 uncultured Pelagibacteraceae bacterium | reverse complement strand
TCTTTTAAAAGTTTTTTAAAAATTAATTTTTTCATTGAAATATGCCAATTTTGAACATATATAACATTTCAACCATAAGTATATATTTAAAAATCTATGACTGTTCAAGTTGACTACAAAAATAAAGCTAAATCAAGCAATTCAGGAGTAGTTGCTTTGTTTGTAGATGAGAAATTTCAAATTAAAAATCGAAGTGGTTTCTTATCAAATAGTCAAATTTCATATATTGAAAAAATTTCAAAAAATAAAAAAAATACCAAAGATAATATAATTTCTTTTAATATAGATGAAAAAACCACTATCATTTTAATTGCATTAAAAAAGGATCTTAAAAGCTTTGATGTAGAAAATTTAGGTGGAATTTTTTATAATTTTATAAAAAAAAATTCATTTAAAGAAATATCGGTAATAAGCGATAGTCTGAAAGCTAAGCCTGGAAAAGATTTTATAGGCCGTTTTATGCATGGTCTAAAATTAAAGTCTTATGAATTCAATATATACAAATCTAAAAAAACAAAAAATGTAATTAAAATTAATTTAATTGGTAAACAAACTTCAGCATCAATAAAAAATAAATTAATGTTCAAAGCTTTAGAAGAAGGTACATTTTTTACTAGAGATTTAGTTTCTGAGCCTGGAAATATTTTACATCCTGATGAATATGCAAAAAGATTACTTAAGTTAAAAAAGCATGGATTAAAAGTTACAGTTTATGATCAAAAAAAATTAAAGAAATTAGGATGTAATGCCTTATTAGGAGTTGGACAGGGAAGTATAAGAGGTTCTTATCTAGTAACTGTTGAATGGAAAGGAAGTAAATCAAAATCAAAACCTTTAGCATTTATTGGAAAAGGAGTCTGTTTTGATACTGGCGGTTACTCTTTAAAACCTGCAAGATTTATGGAAGATATGACCTACGATATGGCAGGGTCTGCTGCTGTAGTAGGTTTGATGAAAACTTTAGCTTTAAGAAAAGCAAAAATTAATGCAGTTGGTGTAGTAGGTCTTGTTGAGAATATGGTAAGTGGAAACGCTCAGAGACCTGGCGATATTGTAAAATCTTATAGTGGAAAAACTATAGAAGTACTAAATACTGACGCTGAAGGTAGATTAGTTTTAGCTGACGCTTTGACTTTCACCGAGAAAAAATTTAAACCAGAATTAATGATCGATTTAGCAACCTTAACTGGTGCTATTATTGTTTCATTGGGTTCAGAGTACGCAGGACTTTTTTCTAATGATGACAAACTATCAAAGCAGTTAATTAAAGCTGGAGAAAGAGTTGAGGAGAAATTATGGAGAATGCCGCTTCACAAAAACTTTGATAAACTTATGGACTCGAAAAATGCTGATATGCAAAATATAAATTATGTTGGGGGAGCTGGCTCCACAACTGCAGCTCAATTTTTACAAAGATTTATTTTAAACAAAACATCTTGGGCTCACTTAGATATTGCCGGGATGGCATTTTCAAAATATGGAGGAGCAATAAATCCAACTGGGGCAACAGGTTATGGTGTGAGATTATTAAATAAATTTGTGGAAGATAATTATGAGTAACCTAGAACAAACTTTGTCAATTATAAAGCCAGATGCAGTTGAAAGAAACTTAGAAAATGAAATAAAAAATATTTTTTTAAAAAATGAATTTAAAATTATAAAAGATAAAAAAATACATATTACAAAGGCAGAAGCAGAAGAATTTTATAAAGTGCATCAAACTAAACCTTTTTATAATGATTTATGCTCATATTTATCATCAGGACCCATAGTAGTAATGATACTTGAGAAAGAAGACGCTATTTTAGGCAATAGAATGATTATGGGAGCGACAGACCCTAAAAAGGCAGATGAGGGTACAATTAGAAAAAAATTTGGAGTTTCTATTGATAAAAATTCAGTTCATGGATCGGATAGCGTTGAGAACGCAAAAATAGAAATTAATTTCTTTTTTAAAGATTAGCTTAAAATTTTTTTAATAGCAGCAGGATACAGTTTATGTTCTTTTTTTAAGATTTTTCTTCTTAAGGAAAAAGAAGTATCTTTTTTAGCGATTTTAACTTTTTCTTGCAGTATTGTTTGTCCTGAATCAAGTTTTGAGTTAACAAAATGAACTGTACATCCTGAAAATTTTTCTTTGTTTTGTAAAGCTCTTGCATGAGTGTTAAGACCTTTGTATTTAGGTAGTAAAGATGGGTGAATATTTATTATTTTTCCCTTAAAATTTTTAATAAAACTACTAGATAAAATTTTCATAAAACCAGCAAGACAGATAAAATTAATTTTTTTTTTCAATAAAATTTTTAAAATTTTTTTTTCTGCAGATTTATGATTTTTAAAATTTATAATTTGTTTTTTAATTTTATATTGATTTGAATATTTTAGTCCCTTTGCTTTTTTATTGTTTGAGATGATAATTTCTATAGATATAGGTGATTTTATTTTATGAGAAAATTTTATTAGATTTTTTAAATTACTACCAGCACCAGAAATAAAAACTGCAGATCTAGTTTTTTTCCATCCAATTAATTTTTTCATTTAACCTAACTTTATTTTTACCTGAAATTATTTCTCCAATAATATAAGGCCTATAATCCCTCTTAAAAAATTTTTTAATCTTATTTAAATTTTTTTGTTTGACTACAATACAAAAACCAACTCCACAGTTAAATGTTTTAAGCATTTCTTTGTCATTAATTTT
Organism: uncultured Pelagibacteraceae bacterium; assembly: GCA_902522325.1. Taxonomy (GTDB): domain Bacteria; phylum Pseudomonadota; class Alphaproteobacteria; order Pelagibacterales; family Pelagibacteraceae; genus Pelagibacter. The sequence continues at coordinate 13,983 of CABYVA010000020.1, read as the reverse complement.
ATTTTTTTTTATCCAACTAAATATTTTTTTTGTTTTAATTTTATTTAAGTGAATGTTTGCTGTTAACCCATCTGGTATTATTCTTTTAATGTTATCTTCGAGGCCACCACCTGTTATATTTGCACATCCATTAATTAAGTTTTTTTTATGAAGATCTAAAATTTCTTTTACATAAATTTTTGTTGGTTTTAATAATTCGTTTTTAAGAAATTTATTTTTTGCAAAATTTATTTTTCTTTTGTTAAGTATATATCTTATTAAAGAATATCCATTTGAATGAACTCCACTAGAAGGAATAGCTAAAATCAAATTATTTTTTTTAATTCTTTTTTTGTTTAAAATTTTATTTTGGTCAACGACACCAATTGAAAAGCCCGCTATGTCAAATTTACCTTTTTCATATGTTCCTGGCATTTCAGCCGTTTCACCTCCCACTAATTCACAATTTGAAATTTTGCATCCCTTTACAATACCTTTGATAATTGATTTAAGTTTTTTTAAATCAATTTTATTAATGGATATGTAATCTAAAAATAATAATGGTTTTGCACCCTGAACTATTAAATCATTTACGCACATAGCAACTAAATCGATTCCAATAGTGTCATATTTATTTAAGGTATTTGCAATTTCAATTTTTGTTCCAACACCATCGGTGCTTGCAACAATTTTAGGTTTCTTATAATTTTGTGGTATATTCGAGATTGATCCAAAACCACCAATATTTTTATTATCTTTACTTGAAATTTTGGATATAAATTTAACAAAATTGTCAGCAGCAGTAATATTTACGCCACTTTTTTCGTATGTAAATTTGTCTTTTTTCATTAGTATAAATTATGCAAATTAAAAAAAATTTAAATAGCTTAGATAAACTATATATAATCTTTTTTTCAATCGTTCTATTTATAAATATATTTATAACCACTTCTTCACGCGCAAGTATATTTGAAATAACTGACGTAGAGATCATCGAGCCATTTAAACTAAATTTTAACAAGGAAAAAGTTATAGACAAAGGTTTTAAGAAAGCATTTATTAGACTGATGGCGGTTATCACAACCACTGATGATAAAAATAAAATTAAAAATACATCTTTATCAACAATTAAAAGGCTTGTTGATTCTTTTACCATAAGCAATGAAACATTTATAAATAATGAGTACCACGTAAAATTTGATGTAAATTTTAGTAAGAAAAATACATTAAATTTTTTAGAAAAAAAAAATGTATTTCCCTCAATACCTAAAATGAAAAAAGTTTTATTAATCCCTGTATTAGTAGATATAGAACAAGATAAAGTTTTATTTCATAGCGATAATATTTTTTACAAAAAGTGGAACACAGAAACTAAAAAACATTTTTTACTCGAATATATCTTACCAAGTGAGGATTTAGAGGATGTGAGTATAATTTCTAAAAACATATCATCCATTGAAGATTATGACTTTGAAGAGGTAATAAACAAATATGATATAAATGATTATATAGTAACAATTATTTATAAAAATAATAATCAATTAAGAATTTTATCAAAAATAAAACTAAATCAATTATTCAAGGTAGACAACCAAAAATTAGAAAATGTAGATTTAACAAATGAAAAAGATATAAATTCAACTCTTTCGAAACTTAAAAATACATATGAAAATTATTGGAAAAAAATAAATCAAATAAATACATCTATAAAACTTCCAATAACAATTTCTATTAATTCAAAATCTTATAAAAAAATTCAAAATTTTGAAGAGATTTTAAATGATATTGATCTAGTATCACATGTGGATATATTGAAATTTAATAATCAAAATGTTTATTATAAAATAATTTACAATGGATCACCAAAGAAATTTTTAACCGATATGGAAAGCAAAAAAATAAAAATATCAACTCAAAATCAATTTTGGGAAGTTCAATGAAAAATTTAAATCAACAACTCTTAAATTTTGGACACACTCAAAACTTCAAAGATGAAGACTATTATGTAAGTAATTGTAATTATTATGCATTTGAATTAATCAATAGTTGGCCTAAATGGGAAAAAAATTTTTTAAATATACACGGGGAGAAAAATTCAGGAAAAACTCATTTGGCAAGTATTTTTTTAAAAAAAAGTAAAAGCAAGAGCATAGATGCTCATTCTTTTAACAATGATGACTTAACCAATATTAAAATTTATCAAAATATCGTATTAGATAATTTTGATAGCAGCGTTAATGAACGTTTAATTTACTCTTTATTTAATATTATAGACCAAGATAACAAATACTTAATTATCAATTCTTTAATTCCGATCAATCAAATTAATTTTGACTTAGAAGATTTAAAATCTAGAGCAAATAACTGCTTGTTTGCTAAAATTGAAAAACCTGATGATGAATTAATGTTTGCTTTAATTTTAAAAAATTTTTCTGACCGACAAATTATAATTGATAAAAAATTGATTGATTTTATTATTAAAAGAATAAATAGATCATATAGCAAAATATCAGAATTCATATATAAAATTGATGAAATCAGTTTAAAAAAGAAAAAACCAATTGATTTAAAAACTATTAAAGAAGTATTGAAGGTATAATTTGAATAAATATAGAACACATAATTGCGCAGAATTAACAAAAAAAAATAAAGGTCAATCAGTAATTTTATCAGGATGGATTAACAAAAAAAGAGATCATGGAAATCTTCTATTTATTGATTTAAGAGATAATTACGGTTTAACACAATGTGTTATTGATAAAAGTAATAAATATTTTAAAGATTTAGAAAAAATCCAGCAAAGGGGCCAGTAGGAAAATTTTTTTCCGAAGAATCATTAAAAGAAATAATGAAAATTACTTCAGCAGAAATAGGCGATAGTATATTTTTTGCTTGTGGAAAAATAAATGAAGTTGAAAAAATTTGTTCTTTAGCAAGAGATAAAATTGGCAAAGATTTGAATCTGATTAATGAAAATGAGTTCACTTTTTGTTGGATAATTGATTATCCAATGTTTGAAAAAGATCAAACAACTAATAAAATTAAATTTAGTCATAACCCATTTTCTATGCCTCAAGGAGATATTAAAAATATAGATTTAAAAAATCCTTTGAAAATTAAAGCCTATCAATACGATATAGTATGTAATGGTATTGAATTGTCATCTGGAGCTATAAGAAATCATATTCCTGAGCTTATGTACAAATTATTTTCAGTAGCAGGGTATGATAAAAATGAGGTTGATGAAAAATTTAGAGGAATGATAAATGCTCTTAGTTATGGTGCGCCACCTCATGGCGGTATCGCTCCTGGTATAGATAGAATAGTTATGCTTTTAGCAAATGAAAAAAATATTAGAGAAGTAACAATGTTCCCAATGAATCAAAATGCACAAGATTTAATGATGAATGCTCCCTCAGAAATTTCTGAAGATCAGTTGAAAGAGCTAAATTTATCCTTAAAGAAGAAAAAATAATTTATTTTTTACCTTTTAAGTTAATTTTAATATCCGACAAATCGACTAGGTTTTTTTTATAATTACTTCTAACAAAACCTTTACTAGTTATATCTTTTACAAGTTTTAAAAATTGGTTTTGATCATCTGAGTTTTCTTCTTCATTAATATCTATTTTTTCTGTATTACCTATTGAAGGAGTGTGAGCCAAATCTTCTCTGTTTTGATAAGAGATGGCCAGCTCTCTAAATATATAATCTAATATAGATGTAGCGCTTAATATTCTATCGTTACCATGAACCTTACCTGAAGGCTCAAATTTAGTGTTAACATAAGCGTTTATAAATTCATCCAAAGGAACCCCATATTGAAGTCCAAGTGAAATAGCTATGGCAAAATTATTCATTAAGGCTTTTACCAATTCACCTTCTTTACTTGTATCAATGAAAATTTCACCAATTTTTCCATCTTCGTATTCTCCAGTGTGCAAATAAACTTTATGATTTCCGATAGTAGCTTTTTGAATATAACCTTTTCTTCTATCAGGCATACTAAATCTTTTATTAACTCCTTCGTTGATTTTTTTAGTAAATTTTTTGTTTAAGTCTGCTGATGTAATTTTTTGTTTGGATATATCTGGTACTATGTCTATTTTTTGTTCGTTTAAACTTTCGTTTTTAGGGTCCAGACTCTTTGTTTTTCTACTATCTAGTTTAACATCTAAAATCTCAAATTTACCGTCATCTCTCTTTTCTAAGTTTGATAGCTCTGATTCACTAATATTATCCAAATAATGATTTACCTTAAAACTGCAGGTATAATAAGTTTCTATTAAGTATTTAGCCATTTTATTTTAAATATTTTTTTTGAGTCTTAATTTAAATATTGTATATACAAATTATTAATTTAGTCTAATTTATTTTTTACAATTTTAAATTGAAATAAATAATAAAATTTTATGTTGACATTTATAAAACAGATTTTCATTTGGTGGAATCAACAGACTCTAGGAACGAAAATTCATACATTTTTGTTTGGCAAGTTTGTAGGCAAAGATACTTTTGGTAATAAATATTACCAAAATAAATCAGGCAAAAGATGGGTAATTTATAAAGGCGAGATTGATGCGTCAAAAATCCCTAACGAGTGGTATTCGTGGATGCATTTTATTAATAATAAAATTGAAAATTCCCATGATTTAAAAAAATATAAATGGCAAAAACCTCACCAAGCAAATCAAACGGGAACAGCAAATTCCTATCACCCTAAAAAAAATAATCATGAATTTGATAAAAAATATAAAAGTTGGAATAGCTAGTTTCTTAAAATTTATTATAATTTTTGTTACAATTATTTCATCTCTAAATTCTGCTGAGGAGTCAAATTTTCTTTTAGGAAATTTTGTTGAGATAAAAATCTTAGATAAAGTTAGTTCTAAAAACGAACTACTGAAGATAAAAATTGGAAAAAGTATTAAATTTAAAGATATTTCAATTAAAGCTTTAAAATGTAAAAATTCAGAGTTTGATGATAATCCTGAGATAACAGCTTATCTTCAAGTAAAAGATTTAGATAACAAAAGCAATGATGAAGTTTTCGTATTTAATGGATGGACATTTTCCTCAAGTCCTACAATAAACCCTTTTGATCATCCAGTTTATGATATTTGGCTTACAAAATGTTATTAAATAATTTTTTCCTTATCTAACCAACTGACGTTAAAGTCAGATTCAATAAATTTTTTATGCGTCAATAATTTCTTATGTAGTTCAACTGTAGTTGTTATTCCTTCTATTACAAATTCATCTAATGAGCGCAACATTCTTTGAATTGCTTCAGTTCTATTTCTACCTTGACAAATAAGTTTACAAACCATGCTATCATAATACGGACTTACCGTATAACCTTGATATATAGAACCATCAACTCTAGTTCTAAAACCTGATGGTTGATGACATATTCCAATTGTTCCAGGACAAGGTTGAAAATTTTTACTTGGGTCTTCAGCATTTATTCTGCATTCAATAGCATGTCCCCTAGGCTTTACATCATCTTGAGTTAATGCTGTTTCACCTGTGAAAGCAATATTAATTTGTTCCTTAATAATATCTATACCAGTAACCATTTCTGTAACTGGGTGCTCTACCTGAACTCTTGTATTCATTTCTAAAAAATAAAATTTTCCATCTTCATAAATAAACTCTACTGTTCCTGCGCCCTCATACCCAATTTGATTTACCATATTTACTGTTTTTTCAAATAAATCTTTTCTTATTTTATCTGTTAAAATTGGACTTGGGGTTTCTTCAATAAGTTTTTGGTGTCGTCTTTGTACTGAGCAATCTCTTTCATGTAAATGAACTGTTCTATTTTTTCCAGACAAAACTTGAACTTCGATATGTCTAGGATTTTGAAAGAATTTTTCTATATAAACTTCATCATTGGCAAAAAATTTGAGAGCCTCATTTTTTGCTGCTGAAAATAATAAATCAAAATCTTTTTCTTTGTGAACAATTTTCATTCCTTTACCACCGCCTCCTCCTGCCGCTTTAATTAAAACAGGAAATCCAATCTTTTTTGATATTTCTTTAGCCTCTTTTAAATCTGCTATTCCTCCTTCTGAACCTTCTATTACAGGCAAGCCAAACTTTTTCGCAATTCTTTTTGCTTCAATTTTATCACCCATCATTTTTATTAATTTTGAAGAAGGACCAATGAATTTAATTTTATTTTCTTCAAGTATTTTTGCAAAGTTTGCATTTTCAGATAAAAAACCATAACCAGGATGAACGGCCTCAGCATTAGTTAATTCTATTGCTGACATGATAGCTGGTATATTTAAATAGCTATTAGCAGGTTGATAAGGTCCAACACAAACACTTTCATCTGCTAATTTTACATGCATGCTTTTTTTGTCGACATCTGAATGAATTGCTATCGTCTTAATGCCCCATTCTTTGCAAGCTCTTATCACTCTAACAGCAATTTCACCTCTATTTGCTATCAATATTTTTTTAAACATTAGTCTAAAGTGACAATTGTTTGTCCGAATTCAACAGGTTGGCCGTCTTCGACACAGATTTTTTTTACAACACCATCAGATGTAGCTGGAACATGATTCATAGTTTTCATGGCTTCGATTATCATTACTGTTTGACCTTTTTTAATTTTTTTTCCAACAGAAATAAAAGGTTTAGCTCCAGGCTCTGGAGCAAGATATGCGGTTCCAACAATAGGGGTTTTTATAGCTACTTTATAGGACTCAACTTTTTCTTCTTTTTTTTCTTCTACATTTTTTACGTCACTTATTTGGTCAGGTTTTAAGGATTTTTTTAAATCCTCTAAAGCTTCTATTAATTTTTTAATTACTTTTTTATCTATTTCCATTTTCTAGCAATTCTTGCATTGCATTTATGGCCAAAATATAACCGTTTGCTCCTAATCCACAAATAACTCCTGTCGCGACTCCGCTGATCATAGATTTGTGTCTAAATTCTTCTCTTTTGTATATATTTGATATGTGTAATTCAATTATAGGTTTTTTAAAAATATCCAAAGCATCACGAATAGCAACAGAAGTATGTGTAAATCCTGCAGCATTAATAATTATACCATCGCATTTATTTCTTGCATTTTGAACAATATTAACAATTTCTCCTTCAACATTTGATTGAAGAAAGTCTAAATTTATATTTAATTTCTTTGCTTGTTCTAAACAAATTTTCTTAAGATCATCAAAAGTTATGCTACCATATTGTGATTGTTCTCTTTCGCCTAATAGATTAAGATTTGGTCCATTAATAATTGTAATATTATTATTCATTCAACACTTATATAGTATGAAAAAAATAAACAAAATAAAAATAATAGTAAATGGCAAAATATCAAGAATTAAAGATGATTTAAGTTTATTAAGTTATGTTAAAAAATTAAAAATTCCAATTAAAAAAGTCGCTGTTGAACTAAATGAAGAAATTATAGATAAAAATAAATTGAGTAAATTTAAGCTAAAAAATAATGATAAAATTGAAATTGTTCATTTTATTGGCGGAGGATAGAATTGAAAAAAGATTATTTAAAAATTGCCGGTAAAAAATTTGTTTCTAGATTAATAGTAGGGACTGGAAAATATAAGAGCATGCCAGAATGTGCAAAAGCTATTCATATTTCTGGGGCCGAAATCGTTACCGTTGCAGTTAGAAGAGTAAATATATCAGATAAAAAAAAACCATTATTAATGGATTATATAGATCCAAAAAAAATAACATATTTACCAAATACAGCTGGATGTTTTACTTCGGATGACGCTTTAAGAACCTTGAGATTAGCAAGAGAAATAGGAGGTTGGAAATTAGTTAAATTAGAAGTTTTAGGAGATAAAAAAACTTTATATCCCGATATGATTGAAACATTAAAATCAACGAAGATTTTAACTAAAGAAGGTTTCAAAGTTATGGTCTATTGTACTGATGATCCGTTAATGGCAAAAAGATTAGAAGATGTAGGAGCATGTGCAATCATGCCCTTAGCTGCTCCGATTGGTTCAGGATTAGGCATTCAAAATAAAACAAATATAAAAATCATCAGAGACCAAACAAAACTACCTTTAATAATTGATGCCGGTTTAGGACAAGCTTCTGATGCTGCAATTGCTATGGAATTAGGTTGTGATGGTGTTTTAATTAATACTGCAATTGCAAAAGCAAAAAATCCATTTCAAATGGCAAAAGCGATGAAATATTCAGTGATCGCAGGAAGAGAATCTTATTTATCTGGAAGAATTGAAAAATCTTTATACGGAAGTCCCTCTTCCCCTAAGAAGGGCATTATTTAGTTTTTTTCTTAAAATATTTTTTTTTAAAAAATTTCTTTTTTTTATTCAATTTAATTGAATCCGTTTTTTTATTTTCAACTCTAATTTCGTTTAAAGATTTTAATTTTTTAAAAGATTCAACTCTTTCTAAAATTTTTTTACTTTTATTTTGTAAATCAACTATATACTCAGGAACAATAAGAGAATTATCTGCAATTATATCAATTTTAATCTTATTTTTTTTTTCGAAATATTTTAAATCTTCTAAAAAGTTTTCTTTGATAAAATTTGATACCTTTTCAGCAATTCTAAGTTTAACAAATTTTGCTTTTCTTAAAATAGATTTCAATTCAATTAATTTTAAAATTTTTAAAGCAAAAGATTCATTTGTTAAAGAAACTTCCCATTTTATAGAACTTTCCCTTAGTCGCTGTCTTGACATTTCAAGTAAACCAAAATTGCTAATTCTTCCTATTTGTATTCTTGCTCTATCAGTTCTACACTTTTCTTTTAATTTTCTTTCGACCAGCCTTCTATTTCCGTAATTAATCATATCAATAAAATCGATTATTATAAGACCAGATAGGTCTCTAATTTTAATTTGTCGTGATATTTCTTCAGCGGCTTCTAGGTTTGTGTCTAAAGCAGTACTTTCAATATTTTTTTGTTTGATTGATTTACCAGAGTTTACGTCAATTGAAATTAAGGCTTCTGTTGGGTTAATAACCAAATAGCCGCCAGAGTTTAACTTAACTTTTGTTTCAAAAATTTGATTAAGCTTTTCTTCTATGTTTTCTTTAAAAAATAGAGGAATTTTATCTCTATATTTTTTAATTTTTTTTACATGACTTGGCATCATCATTTTCATAAAATTTTTTGCTTTTTGATATCCATCATTACCTTCAATAATTATGTTTTGAGTTGTTTCATCATACATATCCCTTAGAGTTCTTTTTATAATTTCGCTTTCTTGATGAATTAATGCAGGAGCTATAGAATCCATTGCATTTTCTTTAATAGAATTCCAAGTTTTTATTAAATTTTCTAGATCGTGCGTTATTTCATTTTTTGTTTTGTTTGAACCTGCTGTTCTTACAATTAACCCCATTTCTTTAGGAATTTGAATTTCATTTAAAATACTTCTAATTTTTTTTCTTTCTGCTGGGTTAAATATTTTACGAGATATACCTCCACCTTTAGGAGTATTAGGCATTAAAACTATATATTTTCCTGCAATCGAAATAAAAGTACTTAAAGCTGCACCTTTTAAACCTCTTTCATCTTTTAAAACTTGTACAAGAATAACTTGATTTGGTTTTATTACTTCTTGGATTTTATATCTTTTTTTATGATATATTTTTTCAGGTTTTTTAACTTCCTCAGTTATTGTTTGATCATTTTTTTTATCAACAGGATCATCTATTTCAAGATTACCTTCCTCTATATTTTTTTCTTCTTTTTCTTCACTTTCTTTTTGCAATTCTTCTCTTGCTTTTTCTTCCTCTTCTTTAATTTTATCTAAATCGCTTTGAGGAAGTTGATAATAATCTGATTGAATATCGTTAAATGATAAAAAGCCATGTCTTTCTCTTCCAAAATCAACAAATGCAGCTTGAAGCGATGGTTCAACTCGACTTACTTTTCCTAAGTAGATATTATTTTTTATTAGAGCGTTTTTTATGCCTTCGTATTCGTAGTCTTCAATATTGCCATTCGACTTAAGAACAACTCTTGTTTCATTTGGATGCGATGCATCAATGTATAAATTCTTTTCCATGTTATTTCGATTAATTGTTTCATTAGTATTTTGTTTAATTATTCTAATTTTGTTAAAATTCTATGCCACATGTTTAACAAATTCGTATATTAATTAATACTAAAATGAACAAAATTATTAAAAAAATATTAATACTCGTTTCTAGCGCTTTTTTATTAACAAGCTTTTCTATACTTGCAATTTTATGGGTATTTTCGAATAATTTACCCAATTACAACTTTTTAAAAAATTATAAACCTCCAGTTTCAAGCAAAGTTTATTCGGGTGAGGGCGAGTTAGTGAGCGATTTTTCTTCAGAAAAAAGAATTTTTATACCTTACAAATCGATACCTAAAAAAGTTATTAATGCTTTTTTATCAGCAGAGGATAAAAACTTTTTTTCTCATCCTGGTGTTGACGCAAAAGGAGTTATAAGAGCGACTATAAATAATATTTCTAATATAATCTCTTCAAAGAGATTAGAAGGTGCTTCAACAATTACTCAGCAAGTAGCAAAAAATTTTTTACTAACAAACGAAGTAAGTTTAAGCAGAAAATTAAAAGAAGCTATACTTGCGTTTAGAATAGAAAGAGCTTTAACAAAGGAACGAATTTTAGAATTATATCTCAACCAAATATACTTAGGTGAGGGATCATACGGCATAGCATCAGCAAGCCTAGTATATTTTGATAAACCAATTAATCAATTAAATTTTCCAGAAGCAGCTTTGCTTGCAGCTCTTCCTAAAGCGCCAAGCAGATACAATCCTTATAAAAATTCTAAAACTGCTAAATTTAGAAGAAACTTAGTTATAAAAAATTTGTTACAAAATAACTATATTACTAAAGAGGAATACAATTCTTTTATAAAGGAAGAAATAATTTTAAAAAAAAGAAAAAAAATATATTTGGAGGATACAAGATATTACGTTGAAGATATTCGAAAACATATAGTAGATCAGTTTGGCTTTGATGAAGTTTATAAACAAGGTTTTAATATAAAAACACCTTTAAATGTAAAGTTACAAAATATCGCTACTACTACTTTAAGAAATGGATTAATAAATTACGATAAAAGAAAAGGTTGGAGAGGTGTATTAACTAACAAAAAGTACTCAAAAAATTGGACTAAAGGACTAAAAGATTTTAAATTAGAAAAATCTATAAATTGGAAACTTGCAATTGTAAAAAATATCAATCAATTTTCTACTGAAATAGAAACAGAAGATAAATTTCTAGGAAAAATTAATTATAATTCTATCTCATGGACTAAAAAAGAATTCGATGAATTATTTAAAATAGGTGACGTAATTTATGTAAAAAAAATTAAAAATAATGTTTATGATTTGAAACAATTGCCCAAAGTTAACGGAGGAATTGTCGTTATGGACCCCTTTACTGGGAGAGTAATAGCAATGAGTGGGGGTTTTAGTTTTAAAAAAAGTGAATTTAATAGATCATCACAAGCTCTAAGGCAACCTGGTTCAGCTTTCAAACCATTTATTTATGCACTTGCATTAGAAAATAACTATACTCCTTCATCTCTAATTCTCGATGCTCCATTAGTTCTAGAACAAGGTTCTGATTTAAAATTGTGGAAACCCGAAAATTATGGAAAAAAATTTTATGGCCCATCAACTTTAAGAATGGGGCTAGAAAAATCTAGAAATTTAATGACAGTTAGAATAGCTCAAGACTTAGGCTTAAAAAAAATAACTGATTTTTCTAAAAAAATTAAAATTTATGAAAATCCAGATGAACTTTTGTCAATTTCACTCGGTTCTAAAGAAACAACACTGTTAAAACTAACATCGGCTTACTGTTCATTTGTTAATGGAGGGAAGCTGGTTGAGCCAATTTTAATAGATAGAATACAAGACAGTGAAGGTAATACAATATTTAACTCTGAAAAAAGAAGGTGTAGCAAATGTGACCAAATATCTTTTTTAAACAATGATGTGCCAAAAGTTACAGATAATTTTATCCAAATATTTTCTCCTGAAACAGCATATCAAATGACTTCAATATTAGAAGGAGTCGTTAAAAGAGGGACTGGAAGAAAATTAAGAGATTTAAACTTAGATCTAGCTGGTAAAACGGGAACAACTAACAAAAATACAGATACATGGTTTGTAGGTTTTACTTCTAAGTTGGTAGTAGGAGTTTATGTTGGTTTTGATGAACCACAATCTTTAGGAAAATTTGAAACAGGAGCAAAGACTGCAATGCCTATATTTAAAGAATTTATTAAAAAAGGTGTTAAAAAGAAAGATGCTAGGCCATTTAAGGTTGCTGATAATATTATTATGATGGTTGTAGATCACAATACAGGTAAAAAGGCAAATTTTGCATCAAAAGAAACAATAATAGAAGCATTTAAAAAAAATAAATTCAATTTTAAAGATAATAAGAATTTAGATATTAATAATAGATTAAAAAACAATAATATATTAAAGTTCTACTAATGGATTCAGAATTTTTAAATCATAAAACTGAAGTAGAAAAGATTTTACAAAGAATTAAGGAGTATCTTTGATAAAAATAAAATTTACCTTAAACTAGAAAAAAATAATAAAAAAGTTTTAGAATCTGATTTTTGGAAAGATAAATTATCAGCTCAAAAATTAATTAAAGAAAAGAAACTTCAAGAAGATTTGGTCGTTTCGTATGAAAATTCAAAAAAAGAACTTAAAGAATTATTTGAGCTCTATGAACTTGCTTTTGAAGAAAAAAATCAAACAGTTATCTCAGAAACTTTAAAAAAAATTCAGCAACTAAAAAATAAATCAAAAAAAAATGAAACTAAATGTTTTCTTTCTAAGGAAAGCGATAGCTTGGATTGTTATTTAGAAATACATGCTGGGGCAGGAGGAACAGAAAGTCAAGATTGGGCTGATATGCTAAGACGAATGTATATGAAATGGGCTTCAGGTAAAAACTTCAAATCTGCACTTATTAGCGAACACAAAGGAGATGAGGCTGGCATTAAGTCTTCAACTATAAAAATTGAAGGTGATTACATTTATGGTTTGCTCAAATCTGAATCTGGAATTCATAGATTAGTTAGAATTTCTCCTTTTGATTCTGGAGCAAGAAGGCATACAAGTTTTGCAAGTGTCTGGGTCTATCCTATAGTTGATGAAAATATAGATATAAATATTAAAGAAAGTGAATTGAGAATAGACACTTATAGATCTAGTGGAGCTGGAGGCCAGCATGTTAATACAACAGACAGCGCTGTTAGAGTTACTCATATACCAACAAAAATTGTTGTTCAATGCCAAAACGAGAGATCACAGCATAAAAATAAAGAAACATGCATGAACATGTTGAAAGCTAGATTATATGATTTTGAGATTAAAAAAAGAGAACAAGAAGCAAAGAATATTGAAAGTTCAAAATCTGAGATTGGATGGGGACATCAAATAAGATCATATGTTCTTCATCCATATAGGCTGGTTAAAGACAATAGAACTAATTATGAAAGTTCAAGTCCCGATAAAGTTTTAGATGGAGAAATTGACGATTTTTTAGAAAGCTCATTATATAAAATAAATGTTTAAAAAAACTATTATAATATTTTTATATTCATTAATTTTTATATTAATAACTGCAGTCTATTTAACCTATTTTGGAATTGAAACAAAAAGATTTAACCAAGCTATAAAAGAAAAAGTTTCAGAAAATAATAATAAAATTAAAGTTGAGCTTAATAAAGTTAAGATTGTTTTAAATCCTGTAAATTTTACGATTGCAGTAATAACCAAAAATCCAAATATAATTGTTGAAAATAAAAAGATTAATCTAAAAAAAATTAATGCTAATTTATCATTAGGTGCTTTATTAAAAAAAGAATTTTCGATTAAAAATGCAAGAATAACTACAAAAGAGAATAATTTAAAAAAAATACTAGATGTAGCAAGAATTATAAAAAATTCACCACAATTATTTATATTAGATCAAATGGTTAAAGATGGTAGA
>CABYVA010000019.1 GCA_902522325.1 uncultured Pelagibacteraceae bacterium | reverse complement strand
CATAGCGCTTAACTTTTTCAAAAATAATGATAAAGAAACGAAAGAACACAATATGATTGTGGATATGGAAAGAAGCGATTTATCAAGAATATGCAAACCTGGGACTGTTAGGATTTCAAAAAAAAAATATGTAGAAGAGTACAAACATCTGTTTCATTATGTAACTACTATTCAAGGATTATTAAAAAATAAAACTAAAGTTAAAAATATAATAAAATCTATGATGCCAGGAGGATCAGTTATTGGATGTCCCAAAATTAGAACATTGGAGCTTTTAAATAAACAGGAGATCGAAGATAGAAATATATTTACTGGAAGTTTTGGGTATATAAAATTTAATCAGGATATGAGGTTTAATATAATTATAAGATCAATATTAAATTATAAAAATATTTCAGAAATATCTGCTGCATCTGGTGTAGTATTAGATAGTTCTCCTAAAAAAGAATTTAATGAAAACTTTATTAAAGCAAAATCGTTATTAGAATTATACAAATGATATATATAATCGATCATCAAGACTCCTTTACCTGGAACGTTGTTCATCAATTTTCAAAATTCGGTAAAGTTTATTGTTCTAATTTTTTTAATATTGATAAAAAAAAATTAGATAATTCTAATGTTATTGTTTTGTCACCGGGACCAGGATCTCCAAAAGATTATCCATTAACTTCAAAAATTTATAAAAAATACAAAGGAAAAAAGAAAATAATTGGAATATGTTTAGGTTACCAACAAATTTTATTTAATGAAAAAGGCAAGATAGTACAACAAAAAAATATTTTTCATGGCTTTCAATCGAAGGTAAGAGTAACTAAAGAAAGTAAATTATTTAAAAAAAATAAAATATTTAAAGTTGGTAGATATCATTCTTTAAAATTATACGAACCTTATAAATCGTATAATTTAAAAATATCAATGAGATGTTCAAAATCAAACATTCCGATGGCTATTGAAGATAAAAAAAATAATGTATATGGTTTTCAATTTCATCCTGAATCTTTTTTAACAGAAAATGGCAACACTATTATTAAAAAAATCTTATCGGCATAAGGATCTTAAAGAAATAAAATTTGACGATCTGTGGAACTCATATGGAGTTTTTACCACAATGAGAGTTATAGGCAGACCAGCAAAAATTCTATTTTTTAAAAGTCATATAAATAACTTATTTAAATCTTTAAAGATTTATAGAATCAATAAAACGAATATTAGAAAAAATATTCTTAAAATAATTAAACTAAATATTAATAATAAAAAAAAATATGATCATTTATTAAGAGTAGCATCAAATAATAAGATGATATCAATTTCATTAAGAAAAAAATTAAAAGCAAAGTTAAATTTTAGTCTTAAATTAGTTAATTATAAAAGAATTGATCCGGAATATAAAAATTTAAAGTACAAAAAAATTTTGTCTTATCTTAAAAAAATTGATACAACAAAATTTGATATAGCTCTTTACACAAGTAAGAATATATTAGAAACTGGAACTTCTAATCTTTTATTTTGTAAAAAAAATAAAATATATTCACCGATTAATAATTTTTACAAAGGAACAACTTTAAGATTTTTTTTAAACAAATTAAAAAAAATTAAAAAGAAAAATATACAAATTGATTCTCTGCATGAATATGATGAAATTATCGTTATTGGCTCTGGAAAAGGTGTTGTTTCAGTCAATTCTATTAAAAAACCTTATTGGAAAAGAAAAAGTTTAAAAAATTATAGAATTTTATCTAAAATATACTCAAAAGCTGTTACCAACTGTCCCTCATATAACGGTTGATCTCTTTAGACAACTATACTAAAAACTTTTATCACAAGGGTAAAAAAGCACTATGTTATCATTAAATCCATTTTCAACTTTAGCAGAAACTGTATCTCCTATTTTCATGCAATCATTTGTCATCTTAATGGCTGTAATGGTTGTTGTCGGAACTCTTTTAGACATTATCCATAAAAAAAATGTTAAATATTTTTTTGAAAATGCAAAAAAAGCTAAACTGTCTGCCACAAAAACTTTAAGTACTGGGGAAAAAATATCGGTAATTTCAAAAACAATTGTAAGTGATATAGCTACAACTTCTGAATTAGGAGCCGGAAAAAGAAGAGTGGCACATCTGTTAGGAATGTATGGAACAATTTTATTTTGGTTGGGTTCAGTTATAATGATATTTTGTTATTCAAGTTCATCAGCAACTACTCCATCAATTTGGCCAATGATTTGGCATCTAGGAGCAATCATGACAGTTATAGGCGGAGGTTGGTTTTGGTTTTTTTTAAGAGTAGATGTTTATTCGGAAGCACAGCCTTGGTATAGAATTATCAAAGCAGATTTGTTTGTTCTTGCATTAGTTGCTTCATCTTTATTTGGATTAATTTGGTCTTATTTACAATCTTTAAATCTGAATGATAGATGGGATGATAAAGTTTTTTTAGTTTTATATATAGTATCTAATCTTGTATTATTTGGAGGAGTATATTGGTCAAAATTTGCACATATGTTTTATAAACCTGGAGCAGCAATTCAAAAAAATTTAGCCGAGGCTGATGGATCTAGAGACAATTTGCCACCCGAGTCCGATGCCCCAAAACAGTTTGGATTAGGTATAACTAGAGAGGATCCAAAACATTATTAATATGATATTGAAAGGAAAAAAATAAATTATGTCAACTTTTGTGTATATGACGCGTTGTGATGGTTGTGGGCATTGTGTTGATATATGTCCTTCAGATATAATGCATATTGACGAAACTATAAGAAGAGCAAAGAATATAGAACCAAATTTTTGCTGGGAATGTTATTCTTGCGTTAAAGCATGTCCAAATCATGCAATTGATGTTCGTGGTTATGCTGATTTTGCACCAATGGGTCATAGCGTAAGAGTTAGAAGAGAAGAAGAAAAAGGAACTATTTCCTGGAAAATTAAATTTAGAAATGGAACAGTAAAAGATTTTGTTTCTCCTATTACAACAAAACCTTGGGGAAAATTTATACCAAAACTTGCAGAAGGCGATAAACCAAACCAAGGGGAAATTAATTCACAAACTTTATATAATGAACCTAAGGGTTTGAATACAAATAAAGAATTACCAAAAGTCGAAAAAAGTGCATTCAAAAAAGGTGTTTATTACTAATGGCAAAAAAAACTATTTTTGAAGATTGCGATATTCTTGTTGTTGGTGGAGGCATGGCAGGAACTGGAGCTACTTTTGAGGCTAGGCATTGGGGAAGAGACTTAAAAATTATTTGTGTAGAAAAAGCAAACATAGATAGAAGTGGAGCAGTTGCTCAAGGCTTATACGCAATAAATTGCTATATGGGAATGCAGTGGGGTGAAAATCAACCAGAAGACCATGTTCGTTATGCACGAAACGATTTGATGGGGTTAGTTAGAGAGGATCTTGGTTATGATATGGCTCGACACGTAGACTCAACTGTTCATATGTTTGATGAATGGGGCCTTCCAATGATGAAGAATAAAGAAACTGGCCGTTACCAACGTGAAGGTAAATGGCAAATAATGATTCACGGAGAAAGCTATAAACCAATAGTTGCCGAAGCAGCAAAAAAATCTGCTGATAAGATTTACAATAGAATTATGATTACTCATTTGCTTATGGATGAGAGTAAAGAAAATAGAGTAGGTGGTGCTGTTGGGTTTAATATGAGAACCGGAGATTATTATGTATTCAGAGCAAAAACTGTAATAGTTGCTGCTGGTGGTGCATCTCATATTTTTAAACCTAGAGCAGTTGGAGAAGGAATGGGAAGAACTTGGTATGCGCCTTGGAGTAACGGCTCAGCTTATGCTCTTCCAATTGCAGCTGGAGCTAAAATGACTCAAATGGAAAATAGAATTGTTCTATGTAGATTTAAAGATGGTTATGGTCCAGTAGGAGCTTATTTTTTACATTTAAAAACTTACACCCAAAATGCAAATGGTGAGAATTATGAGAAAAAATGGTATGACCAAACTAAAAAACTTGTTGGGGAATATATAGATCATCATCCAACACCGACTTGCTTAAGAAATCATGCTTTTATTCAAGAAGTAATGGCTGGTGGTGGACCAATACATATGGTTACCAAAGAAGCATTTCAAGACCCACATTTAGAAACAGTTGGGTGGGAAAACTTTCTTGGTATGACCGTTGGACAGGCGGTAGTTTGGGCATCACAAAATATTGATCCTAAGTATACAAATCCAGAATTAACCACATCAGAACCTTATGTAATGGGTTCGCATGCAACTTGTTCTGGAGCGTGGGTTAGTGGCCCTGAAGATATTTCTCCTCCAGAATATTTCTGGGGTTACAATAGAATGACAACAGTAGAGGGTTTATTCGGAGCTGGAGATACCGTTGGAGGAAGTGCACATAAGTTTTCATCAGGCTCTTTTACAGAAGGACGTTTAGCGGCTAAAGCAGCGGTAAAGTACATAGAAGAGAAAAAAGCAAAAGACATTACAGTAAGCGATAAACAGTGTGAAGAATTTAAAAAAATGATATTTAAACCTTTAGAAACCTATACTGTGGGAAGAAATGAGATTACAGGAGGGACAGTTTCTCCAAGCTATATATCTCCAATACAAGGTCTTCAAAGATTACAAAAAATTATGGATGAGTATGTTGGTGGTATAACTTATAACTATATGACAAATGAAAATACGCTTAAAAAAGGTCTAGAGTTGCTAGAATGGCTGCAAGAAGACCTAGAAAATGTTGGTGCTGAAGATTATCATCAACTTATGAGAGCGTGGGAACTAAAACACAGAACACTTACATCTCAGTGCGTAACTGAACATACACTTTTTAGACAAGAAACACGTTGGCCAGGATATTATTATAGAGGCGACTATATGAAATTGGATGATGAAAATTGGCATTGCTTAACATTGTCAAGACGTGACCCAAAAACTGGAAAATTTACTATGGAGAAAGCTCCTGTTTATCATATCATAGATGATGAAAAAGAAAAAAAAGAAGCATCATAAAAAAATTCATGAGTCTTCTAGACAAGTCAGACGAAGAAATTTTCAAAATCGCTGATCCAATTTGGATTAATCTAATTAAATCCTCAAACATGAAAGACTATGGTGGTTTTACAAAAGATTTTTCTTCACAAATGCTTTATGGAGCAAATGAAGTTGAGCTAGGCAAACAATGGGCAAGTAATGAGCTCATTTCAACTTTATCTAATGAGTATAAACCCATTGGATGTTTAAGAAGAGGACAATATATAACTATTCTTTATAAACAGACGAGCACCAAGATGTCAGGAGACTTTCTAGGTCGTCTTGTTCTAGGAGAAGAAGGTGGTCTGACAAAGGTTTTTGGAGCTACAATATTTTAAAAAAAAATCTAAATTTTGTAAATTAAGCTTGCAAATTTTGATCTGTAGGTATAATTCAAATTTATGCTTGATAATTTAAATAAAAATATGAAAAAAATTATTAAGTTTGTTCCAGAAAATTTAATTAATTTATCATCAAAAACAGTAATTTATTTTGGTTTAGCAGTTTACTGGTGTGTAATTCTTGCAGGCACTTTTTTTAATATAGTTTAATTTAAAATTTTAATCTTTTTTCACCATTTAGTTGACTTTAATATTCTAGAGGAATAATTAGTGTTTATGGAATATTTTCTTCCGATTGCAGAAGTTTTTGTAAGTTTGCCTCTGATATTTACCCTAAGTTTAGTTGTTGGAATTTTATCAGGACTATTTGGAGTTGGAGGTGGTTTTTTAATGACACCCTTTTTAATTTTTTTAGGAATTCCACCAGCATACGCAGTACCTAACGAAGCAAACAATATATTAGGAACGTCAATATCTGGTTCTACTACACATTATTTAAAAGGAACATTGGATTATAAGATGGGTTTGATGATTGTGGCCGGTGGATCAGTCGGTACAGTTCTTGGAATTTTAACTTTTACTTATTTTCAAGACATTGGAAAAATTAATATAGTGATTTCATTATCTTATATGTACATACTCGCAATTATTGGAACTATGATGTTAGTTCAAGGTGTAAGTGAAATTGATAGAGCTAGAAAAAAAATAATTTTAAAACAAAAATTACATTCTCATTACTGGATTCATGGCTTGCCATTTAGAATGAGATTTAAAAAATCAAGATTATACGAAAGTATCTTTACCCCAATAATTATTGGTTTATTGGTTGGGTTTATTGCGGCAATCATGGGTATTGGAGGAGCTTTCATTTTAGTCCCCGCAATGATTTATATTATTGGAATGCCCACTAAATTAATTCCTGGTACTTCTTTATTTGTGACTATTTTTATTAGTGCAATTGTAACTATTCTTCACGCTTTTAATTATGGTTCAATAGATTTAATTTTAGTAACAGTTTTAATATTAGGTTCGATATTGGGTGTTCAAATAGGCCAAAAGATTGGTGAAAAAGTTGATAGCTCACAATTTAAAACAATTTTAGCCATACTTTTGTTATTAGTCGGAATTGCAATAGCTTATGATAGTTTTTTTGCTGAAGAAACTGTTGCTATGACTATAAACAATGGAACAAAAACTCTTGGACCAATTTCTCAATTTGTTAAAAAACTTTCTGATGAAGTTCCTGTTTTATACGGTTTAGCCTCAATTACGCTTGCTTTGGTTTTAGGAGTTGGAGCGGCGATAGTTAGAAGATTTCTTTCGAATTTAAGAAAAAAATTAACGGAAAAACCTAAAGCTTAACTTTACGCACTTCTAAATAATTTAGTCATAATAAATTCTTTATGACCTAATACTTCAGCACAAGTTAAACGACCACTAGCAGATCTAATTGTTGTTTTTATTAATTCATCACCAGCTTGATCCATATTCATTTCTCTTTTTAAAATTTTAGAAACGTCTAAGTCAATATGTTCTTTCATATTTATTGCTGTACTAGGGTTTCCTGTTAACTTAACAACTGGTTCTATAGCATTTCCTATAATGTTTCCCTGTCCTGTTGGAAATAAATGAATGTTAAAACCTGCAGCTGCCTGTAAAGTTAAACATTCTCCAGCTGCAGAAGATGTATCCATAAAATATAGACCTGGACCTTTTTTTGGTTCTTCAGCAGGTGTTAAAACATCAATAAATTTTCTTGATCCAATTTTTTGAAAATTACCAAAAGCCTTTTCTTCAATTGTAGTAAGACCACCAGCAATATTACCAGCGGTTGGTTGACTTTCAGAAAGATCATTTGTTGCCTCTTTAAGAATAAAATCATTATAATCACTCCAAGTTTTCATGAATTTTTTTGAAGCTTCTTCTGTAGCACCTCTTTTAGCACAAACTTTTTCTGCTCCAGTAAGTTCAGAAGTTTCTCCAAAACACAAATGAACTCCTAGTGGCTCCAACTTATCCATTAAATTTCCAACTGCAGGATTTGCTGCCATTCCAGAAGTTGTATCTGACTCTCCGCATTTTACTGATATCCATAGATCGCTTAAAGGGCATTCTTCCCTTTGTTTTTCTGAAGCCCATTGAGAAAATTCTTGTGCTTTTTGTGAAGCTTTCATAATTGTTTTTATATCTCCAGCACCTTCAATACTAAAACCTTCAACTGGTTTTCCAGTTTTTGCTATAGCATCGACAATTCTTTTAGTCCATTTTGGCTCTATACCAATAACAACACATGCTGCAACATTTGGATTTTTCCCAGTTCCAATCATAGTGTCAAAAAATAATTCTAAATCAGCACCGAATTGTAACCTTCCATAAGCGTGAGGTATTGCAAAAGTGCCTTTGATATTATTGGCGACGGCCTCGGCACAAGCATTTGAAATATCATCCACAGGCAAAATTACCACATGATTTCTTGTTCCAACTCTACCATTTTCTCTTTTATAACCTAAAAAACTTTTTGGAATTTCCATACTACCACTTTTTTGTTTTAACATTATGAACATGAACATGCTCACCTTTTTTTATAGATTTTACTACTTTACCAATATCATGGCCATATTTTATAATTGTATCGCCCTCTTTAAAATCAATCATAGCAATTTTATGACCTAAAGGTATTTCACTTATAGATTTTATGTTTGCAGAGGAGTCATTTTCCATAATCCAGCAATTACAATCTTGATTTGGCTTAATTTTTTCAATAACTACAACACCAACATTGTCCTTTTTGTCATGTATTATTATATCTGTACTTGCCATTGTGACGATTTCTTTATTTGAAATTTGATAGATCTTATATATTAATCATTAAAAATAATAAATAAAAAATTATATAGAAAGATTTTAAATATGACCAAAATGACAACCGAAGAAGCTTTTATTAAAGTTCTTCAAAAACATGGAATAGAGCATGCGTTTGGAATTATTGGTTCTGCGTTTATGCCAATATCTGATTTATTTCCAAAGGCGGGTATAACATTTTGGGACGTTGCTCATGAAACAAACGGCGGCTTAATCGCTGATGGTTATACAAGGGCCACAGGTAAAATGTCGATGGTTATAGCTCAGAACGGTCCAGGTATTACTGGCTTGGTTACACCAATTAAAACTGCATATTGGAATCATACTCCATTATTATTAGTAACACCCCAAGCTGCAAATAAGACAATGGGTCAAGGTGGATTTCAAGAAGTAGAGCAAATGAATTTATTTAAAGATATGGTTTGTTATCAAGAAGAGGTTAGAGATCCATCAAGAATGGCAGAAGTTTTAAATAGGGTTATTGAAAAAGCAATTAGAGGATCAGCTCCAGCACAAATAAATGTTCCAAGAGATTATTGGACACAAGTAGTTGATATAGATTTGCCTCCAATTGTAAGATTTGAAAGACAAGGTGGTGGTAAAGATTCAATTAACAAAGCAGCAAAATTATTATCAGAAGCAAAATTTCCTGTAATACTTTCTGGTGCCGGAGTTGTGATTGGTGATGCAATAGAAGATTGTAAAAAGCTTGCTGAAAAACTTGATGCACCAGTTTGTAGTGGATATCAACACAATGACAGTTTTCCAGGAAGCCATCCGTTAGCTGTAGGACCGTTGGGTTATAATGGATCAAAAGCTGCAATGCAGTTAATTTCTAAAGCAGATGTTGTTCTAGCTTTAGGAACTAGACTTAATCCTTTTTCTACTTTACCAGGATATGAAATTGATTATTGGCCCAAGAAAGCATCGATTATTCAGGTAGATATGAATCCTGATAGAATTGGTTTAACCAAAAAAGTAACTGTTGGTATATGTGGTGATGCAAAAATGGTATCTCAACAATTATTAGAAAAATTATCTGCAAAAGCTGGAAACAATGGAAGAGAAGAAAGAAAAAATTTAATTCATCAAACTAAATCAGCATGGTTGCAAACCTTAAGTAGTTTAGATCATGAGGACGACGATCCAGGAACAGTTTGGAATAAAGAAGCTAGAGAAAGAGATAAAGATAGAATGTCACCAAGACAAGCTTGGAGAGCAATTCAAAATGCTATTCCAAACGATGCAATTATATCTAGCGATATAGGAAATAATTGTGCTATTGGAAACGCCTATCCAACATTTGAAAAAGGAAGAAAGTATTTAGCACCAGGTTTATTTGGTCCATGCGGATATGGATTTCCATCAATTCTAGGAGCCAAAATTGGTTGCCCAAATACACCTGTTATAGGTTTTGCAGGGGATGGTGCATTTGGAATAAGCATGAATGAAATGAGTTCTTGCGCAAGAAAAGAATGGCCAGCAATTACAATGGTTATTTTTAGAAATTATCAATGGGGAGCGGAAAAAAGAAATTCTATACTTTGGTTTGATGATAATTTTATAGGAACTGAACTAGATCCAGAATTAAGTTATGCAAAAGTTGCTAATGCATGTGGATTAAAAGGTGTTACTGTCAAAACTATGGAAGAAACTACCAAAGCAATTAAAGATTCATGTGAAGACCAGAAAAAAGGTATTACAACATTTATTGAAGTTATTCTTAACCAAGAACTTGGCGAACCATTTAGAAGAGATGCTATGAAAAAACCTGTGAAGGTAGCTGGAATTAATAAAGCTGACATGAAACCTCAAAAGTCTGCGATTTAATTTGAGATATAAAGATATAAAAATCAATTCAAATAGAAGTTTTGGAGTATTTTTTACTTTTATATTTTTAATAGTTGCATTTTGGCCTTTATTAAATGATGGAGAAGTTAGAGCATGGTCCTTACTAGTATCATTAGTTTTTTTAATTTTAGGTTTGTTAAATTCTAAAATACTCACACCTCTAAATAAACTTTGGTTTAAGTTTGGTATTTTTTTAGGTAATTTTATTTCACCAATAATCATGGGTATTATTTTCTTTTTTGTGGTTACGCCAACAGGACTTATTATGAGGTTATTTAAAAAAGATTTAATTAACTTAAAAAAAAATAATAATAAGACTTATTGGATTGAAAAAAAAAGTATTAAGTCTAATATGAAAAATCAGTTTTAAATGGAATTTATTAAGGAATTTTGGCAATTTTTAAGGGTTAGAAAAAAATATTGGTTGTTGCCCATTATAATAGTTCTAGTTATATTTGGTGGATTAATAGTATTAAGCCAAGGAACCGTGGTTGCTCCATTTATATATACAATTTTTTAAAGTGAAAAATTTTTCTTTAATTTTTTTGATAACACTTGTCTTGCTAATATTTGTAAATATTTTAGTAGTTTTAACTTGGCCAATATATTCAAAATTAAATGCAAACAAACATTTTTATATTGAAGAGCAAGTAGAATTGTTAAATTTATCGGAAGATGAGTTAGTAGAGCTACATAATAATACTTGGAAAAATTATGATAAATTCAGATTTATTCCATTTTTAGGTCACACTGAGACAGATCGTGAAAATAAATTTGTTAATTTTACAGAAAAAAATGGCAGGCATATAGTTAGACCATCTAATTGTAAAAATAATATCTATCTTTATGGAGGAAGTACTACATTTGGCTATAACGTAACAGATAATCAAACTCTGGGATTTTATTTACAAAAATTAGTTGATAACAGTACTTGTGTTTTTAATCATGGACGAGCTTATTATTATTCAAAACAAGAGAATAACTTATTTATCAATCATATTGAAAATAATAAAAAAATTAACACTGCAATTTTTTTAGATGGAATCAATGAAAGATGTGGAGGTTATGAATACATGAATCAGATAAATAATAGTTTCAATATGATGGTTGAAAGGCCTTACTTAATGTGGAAAAGTTCTATTATAAATTTATTTTATACCTTGCCAATTGTTCAATTTATTAATTCATTTTCAGGATCATCAAGATGGATTAAAGATGACAACAATAATATACTTAAAATCGACAGCTGTTCATCAAATACTGATCTAAAATCCTTATATGAAAAAAGAGTGTCCGTAAGAGATGGTATATGTAATAAACATAATATTAAATGTTATTCTTTTCTCCAACCAATGGTTGGTTCAAGCGGCAAACAAATAAGTAAACTTATCACTGACGAGAGAAAAAAGGATTTTATTAATAAATATGAAGTTTTAAGTAAAGCAAAAGGTATAATAGATCTAAAATATATTTTAATTAATGATAGACAATTATCATATATTGATGGCGTACATTACTCGCCAGATTCTAATAAGTCTATCGCAAAAGAATTGTTTAAACTTTTAAATGAATGACATATATTCTTGGCATCTCAGCTTTCTATCATGATAGTGCGGCTGCAATTATTGAAGATGGAAAGATTATAGCTGCCGCTCAAGAGGAAAGATTTACAAGAAAAAAACACGATTTTGGTTATCCATTTAATGCAATTGAATTTGTTTTAAATTTTGCTGATAAAAAATTATCCGAAATAGATAACATAATTTTTTTTGAAAAACCTTTTTTGAAATTTGAAAGACTTTTGGAAACTTACGTTGCTATGTCACCAAAGGGTTTTTTACAATTTTCTAAAGCAATGCCCACATGGTTGAGGGAAAAGTTATTTCAAAAAAAAATGCTATTTAACTTGTTAAAACAGCACGATAAAAATTTTAATAATCAAAAAAAAATTTTTTTTTCAGAACATCATTTAAGTCATGCAGCCAGCGCTTTTTTCCCATCACCATTTGAAAAAGCGATAGTATTCACAGCTGATGGAGTGGGTGAATGGGCGACTACTACAGTAGCAATAGGATGTAAAAATGATTTACAAATAAAAAAAGAAATTCATTTTCCCCATTCTCTAGGCCTTCTATATTCGGCATTTACTTATTACACTGGTTTTAAAGTTAACAGTGGTGAATATAAATTAATGGGCTTGGCTCCTTACGGAGAACCCAAATACACAGATTTAATTAAAAAAAATTTAATTCATATAAAAGAGGATGGTTCATTTAGACTTGATCAAAAATATTTTAATTACACAACTGGTCTTACAATGACTAATGATAAGTTTAATAATCTTTTTGGAGAAAAACCAAGGGATAGTAAAAAGGAAAAAATAACTCAATTTCATATGGATATCGCATCATCTATACAAAAAGTAACAGAACAAATTATGATTAAAATTTGTAAATCTCTTCGAGATGAGTATAAAATTTCAAATTTATGTTTGGCTGGTGGCGTTGCTTTAAACTGTGTTGCTAATGGAAAAATATTAAAAGAAAAAATTTTTGATAATATTTGGATTCAACCTGCAGCAGGAGACGCAGGTGGTTCACTCGGAGCAGCTTTAGCATATTGGTATATCGAATTAAATAAAGAAAGAAAATTTAACAAAAATGATGAGATGAATGGTTCTTATTTAGGACCATCTTTCTCAGATGAACAAATTGAAAAATCTCTAAAAAGTTTAGGAGCTAAATTTGAACATTTATCAAATGAGGATTTATTAAATAAAACGTCCGATGACTTAGTAAAAGGTAATGCAATTGGATGGTTTCAAGGAAGAATGGAGTTCGGTCCACGAGCTTTAGGCGGAAGATCTATAATAGGCGATTCAAGATCACCGAATATGCAAAAAAATTTAAATTTGAAAGTTAAATATAGAGAGAGTTTTAGACCCTTTGCACCATCCGTGTTGCGCGAAGATATCGATAAATGGTTCGAACTTAATACTGATAGTCCTTACATGTTGTTAGTAGCCGACATTAAGAAAGAAAAACAAAATGCAATGTCTAACGAAGAAAAGAAACTTTTTGGTATAGATAAATTAAATATAAAAAGATCACAAATTCCAGCAGTTACACACGTAGATTATTCTGCAAGAATTCAAACAGTACACGAAAAAACTAATAAAAAATATTACGATTTAATTAAAAATTTTAAAAGAAAAACAAATTGTCCAGTAATTGTAAATACTTCATTTAATATAAGAGGAGAGCCAATAGTAAATACACCAGAAGATGCCTTTAATTGTTTTATGGGAACAGATTTAGACAACTTAGCAATTGGAAATTTTTACCTAGAAAAAAATAAACAAGATAAATTTTTAAAAAGAGAATATATTAACAAATTTGAAGATGATTAAACGTTAAAATTATTAATAAAAAAAACAATGAACAAGTTAAATAATTTTAAAATGATAGCTCTAGTAATATTTGGGATAATTATTCTTTTTGTATTTAAAGATCAATACAAGAGTCACAATCTTAAAAAAACTATTTCAGCATGTATCGTTGCTCATAAAAAAACGTCTAACTCACTAAGTGTCGACCAAGCAAAAGTTTTGTGTGAAAAAGAGATAAATAATATGATTGATAATTCTAAATAGAATATTGAACTTTATAAAGTTACTAAATTAAGTTTTTGCTTTCCAAGTCTTTCATTACCGTTTTCTGTAACTAGGTAAGTTTCACCAAGATTCATCGCTAATTGATTATCCGAGTCCATTAAAATCATATGCATAAAAAAAACATTTCCCGGTTTTATAATATATGGATTATCAACATATAACATTGGCCAGTCCATCCAATTTGGTGAAAAAGTACTTCCTAAAGAATAACCACA
Source organism: uncultured Pelagibacteraceae bacterium (assembly GCA_902522325.1). GTDB lineage: Bacteria > Pseudomonadota > Alphaproteobacteria > Pelagibacterales > Pelagibacteraceae > Pelagibacter. Next base: position 5,154 of record CABYVA010000019.1, on the reverse strand, counting down.
AGCATTCATTCTTGATTTTTTAAATCCAAGATCATCGAATGTTTTTGCATGAACATCAAAAACTTCACCAATTTTTTTTCCAGGTTTTAATTTATTTTCACAGTTATGTAACGCTTCAATACAGGCTTCGTGCATTTTATAATGTTTAGGATCTGCTTTTCCTATAGCAATAGTTCTAAACATTGCTGAGTGATAATGTTTATATGTTCCAGCCCATTCAATACTTAGCTGATCGATATTTTTTAATATTTTTTTTTCAGCTTGGTATCTACAAAGTAGGGCATTTTTTCCTGATCCAATTATAAATTCATTAGCAGGATAATCACCTCCACCTTCAAAAATTACTCTGTTCATTTCAGCTAAAATTTTAGATTCGCTCACACCTGCTTTCGCATGTTTCCATACTTCATCTAAAGCTTTATCAGCAAGTTTTGCAGCTTTTCTTACATAAACAATTTCTTCTTTTGATTTAACTACTCTTAGCTTTGTAATTAATTCAGATTTATCTTCTACTGAAGAGTAATTTTCCAAAGCCTTATTCAATCTTAATGCATTTCTTCCTGTCAAACCATAAGCTTCATATTCTATTCCTAATTTTTTTCCTTTAAGATTTAATTCATTTAGAATCTGCTTTAGATCATCGTTTGGGTTTGATCCATCTTTATCAACCCATATTCTTATATCGTCTATAATAGAAGTATTTTGTGCTTGTCTTAAATCTGGAGCTCTGGTTAATAAAATTATATTTCCTTTTTGATCTAAAATTAAAGTTTGAAAGAAAACATAACCAAAAGTATCGTAACCTGTTAACCAATACATAGACTCTTGCCTGAACATAAGCAAAGCATCTATGTTTTGTTCTTTCATTGATTTTAAAACATTTAATTTTCTTGATTTAAATTCTTCTTTTGAAAAATGAAGACTCATTAATTTATAATAGCTTTTACTGATCCAAGTTTATCTATTTTTCCTATGTATGAACCTTTTCCCAATATCGGAACCACTCCCACGGTTGATCCTGTAAAAACATAAAAATTTTTATTCAAATTGATTTTATCTTTTTTAAGTTTATTTAAGACAAAAATTAAAGAGTTTATTGGATTTACATAAACAGTATTGGTATTTCCATTTACAATTTGTTTAATTTTTTTATTTTGAATATTAGTTTTTAAATTACCTATATTTATTTTTTTAAATTTTTTCTTTGGACCAATTAAAAACTTAACATTTGCACCAAAGTCACTACATAAATCACCAAAAGATGTTATTCCTTTTTTTCTTTGTCTATATCCAACAATTTCAATACAAGGACCCATATGGGAAATTAATCTAGTTATATTTTGTTTTTTTATTCTACCTTTTAAATTAAAGAATTTTTTCTTAATTAAATAATAAACCTCTAATTCAATACCTAAGGTAGAGTTGTTAATTTTTACTTTTTTACCACTTTTAATAAAATTTCTTTCAAATATAGATGCATAAAAAGGTTCTTTTTCTTTCAATTTTTTTATTACTGGAATTGCAGTTCCTCCAGCTTTAAATCCAATAATTGGTTCCTTAATTTTGTTTTCACATAATTTTCTAAATTTATCTGCATTAGTTAATTTTTTTGTAAATTTTTTAGGTAGAGGTGAAATTGTTTTATTTTTTAAGAAAGCCTTAACTAATTTACTAGCTAATTTATCTTGCTGAGATTTTTTCATGATTTTATATCTAATACTGTAGCAGGATCCAGTCTTGTTCCAAACCAATTTAATCTAATATCTAAATGTGGACCAGTGGATCTACCACTTGACCCTACAGTGCCAATTATATCTCCTTGTTTTACAATATCGCCTTTTTCTACAAATATCTTATCTAAATGCATATACAATGTTGAAATGCCGTGGCCATGATCAAAAATTAATGTTGCTCCTGTAAAATATAAATCATTTTCAGATAGTGTAACAACTCCATCCGCCATAGCTTTTATAGGCGTCCCAAGATCTCCAGCAAAATCAATTCCATAGTGTGGCCAACGCGGTTTACCATTTAAAATTCTTTGACTTCCATAGATACCAGTAATTATTGCATTATCAAGTGGTAGAATAAATTTATTTTTAAAAAAATCTAAATCGGAATTTATTTTTCTAGCCTGAGCAATCAGTTTATTTTCTTCTTTAATTCTTTCATAAACTTCTTCAGGAGGAGTTACTTTCTTTTCTTCCAAACCATCTATTCTTTGAATATTATATTTTCTTTTTTTAACTTTTTTAATTACTTTTTCACTTGACCCTTCTTTTTTAACTTGAATTACAACGTCATATTTTCTATCTCTATCCAAACCAAAAACAAAATAACCGTCTTTAGATACTTTAACTTCTTTATTATCGATTGTAACTTTTGATCCAGGATTAGTTTTACCAATTATAAAGTGTCCTTGAATAAATTTTCCATTAAATTCAATAGCATGTAACTGAAAAGTTAAAAAAAATAATATAATTGAATACTTAATTATTTTGCTGTCCATCCACCGTCTACTAATATAGAAGTGCCATGTATCATCGATGAAGCATCTGAGGCAAGAAAAACAACTGTGGATGCAATCTCTGACATTTCAGCAAATCTTCCTAAAGGAATATTGTTTAATGTTTCTTTTTTAAATTTTTTATTTTTAAGAAATTTTTTTGTCATGGGCGTTACCACAAAAGTTGGAGCAACAGTATTTACTCTTATATTATATTTTGCTAGGTCTATAGCCATTCCTCTTGTTAATCCTTCCAGTCCCCATTTATTCATATTGTAAACACTTCTTATTGGACCACCAACGTGACCCATTTGAGACGACATATTAATAATTGAAGCTCCAATTCTTTTACGATTTTTTAATTTCATCATTTTTAAAGCACATAATTGAGCTATATTAAAAGCTGCTATAGTATTTATCTTTACTAAATATTCCATATTTTTCGTTTTAACTTTTGTAAAATGTTCAGGAATATTATTTCCTGCATTATTTACTAATATATCTATTCTTGATTGTTTATTAATGATTGATTTTATTTCATTATAATTTGTAACATCACAGATGTAAGATTTGCATTTTACCCTAAATTTCTTAATAATTCTTGCAACCGAGTCTAAGTCCTTTTTAGTTCTACTGATTATTATTAAATTAGAACCTGCCTCTGCTAAGGCTATAGCACATGCTTTCCCCAAACCTTTTCCAGCTCCTGTTACTAAAGCGTATTTATTTTTAAGATTATATTTTTTTAAATACATTTTTTTATATAAATAGTTTTATGTCAGTATAGATCAATTCAATAGCTACAGCCAGTATTGCAAACAAACCCAACCAGCCGATCCATGAGTATTTTTTTATCCAACCAGAAATTAAAGTTGCAGCCGTTGCCATTAAAACTATTGATAAAACTAATCCAAATATCAATAACCAGTAGTGATCTTTTGCAGCTCCCGCTACTCCTAAAACGTTATCTAGGCTCATAGTAAAATCTGCAATTAATACAGTCCAAATAGCTTTTAAAAAATTCGAACTATCAACTTTAAGACTTTCTTTATCAGAAGATGATTTTTTTATAACGTCAGCATAAAGTTTATAACAAATATAAAGAAGAGCTAAACCACCAATTAATCTTAGACCTGTTATCTGAAGCAAATAAGCAGTTAATAAAGTCAATATTATTCTTAATATTACTGCAGCTCCAATTCCCCAAAAAATAATTTTTTTTCTTTCTTCAGGTGGAAATTTTGATGCAACCATCCCAATTATAATTGCATTGTCTCCTGCTAAAACTAAATCAATAAGTACTATTTGAGAAAAAATTATTATTTGTTCATTCATTATTATGTGTTTCCTAATATCATGTCTGATGCTTTTTCAGCAATCATTATTGTTGGTGCATTTGTATTACCAGATGTAATATTTGGCATTATAGAAGCATCTACTACTCTAAGATTTTCAATACCATGGACTTTGAGTCGGTCATTAACTACAGCATTTTCTTCTTGTCCCATTTTGCAAGTTCCAACTGGATGAAAAATTGTTTGAGTATAATCACTACCTGCTTTAACTAATTCTTCATTATCTTGTATATGAATACCAGGTCTATATTCTTCAGGTTCATATTTTTTAAAAGTTTCTGTTTCGAGCATTATTTTTCTCACAAGCTTTAAACCTTGTGCAGCCACATATCTGTCATCTTCAGTTGATAGATAATTCATTTTTATTTTTGGATAAACTCTACTGTCATTACTTACTATATTTATCTCACCTCTGCTCGTTGGTCTGATGTTTGCAACTGTAGGAGTTATTCCATCAAAATTATGAAGTTTAGATGCACCCAAAACATCAGTACTGATTGGTTGAACATGAAATTGTAAATTAGGAGTTTCTCTTGATGAATCACTTTTAGCAAAACCACACACTTGGCTAGCTCCCATAGTCATTGGACCGCTTTGATTAAACAAATATTCAAAACCTATGGCTACATTTCCTATGAAACTATTAATTTTTTTATTTAAAGATTTAAGATTTTTGACTTTATAAACTGGTCTAAACATTAAATGATCTTGTAAATTTTTTCCTACACCATTCAATTCGTGAACTATATCAACTCCATTTTTTTTAAGTTTATTACCACTTCCAATTCCAGATACTTGTAAAATGTGTGGCGAACCAATTGATCCAGCAGATAATATTATTTCTCTATTAGCTTTAACTGTAACTAATTCATTTCCATTATAATAGTTTAAACTAACAGCTTTTTTATTTTCAAAATTTATTTTTTGGACATGTGCATTTACAATTATTTTTAAATTTTTTCTATTTTTAACAGGATTTAGATATCCTTTTGCAGCACTACATCTTAATTTTAATCCAATTTGACTATGTGTAGTTGTAAACTGGAAATATCCAATACCAAAATTATCACCTTTATTAAAATCTATTACTTTAGGTATACCTTTTTCCTCAGCTGCATTAATAAATTCTTCTAACATTTTTAGTTTAATTTTTTTGTTAGCAACCATAATTGGTCCACTATCACTATGAAATTTATCTTTGCCTAATTCATTATTTTCAGATTTTATAAAATAAGGAAGAACATCATCCCATCCCCAGCCTTTATTTCCTTGCTGTTGCCAATTATCATAATC
>CABYVA010000018.1 GCA_902522325.1 uncultured Pelagibacteraceae bacterium | reverse complement strand
TATTAAAGAGATCCTTGAAAGATTTAACAATAAAATTAAAGATCCTAGGAAAGCCAGCAAAGGGAAAAAAGTATCTAAAATTATTAAAAATTTTTTGAAAATTAATTGCAAAATAGAATCAGCGGCTGAGAAATTAAATCTTTTTTTTAAAAAAAATAAAATTAATTTGAGAGTAGAAAAAAATTATTTTCCTATCTCAAGAAATAAAATTTCGAAATTAAATGTTGAATTTTCAACTTCGTTTGGAAGACAACTTGGATATTATACTGGCATGGTTTTTAAAATTGATATTAAAAAAAAATCTAAGAATATCAATTTTATTAATGGTGGTAGATACGATAAATTAATTTCTGACTTAGGAGGGAAAAGAAAAGTACCAGCTGTAGGTGCAGCTTTTAATCTTTTTTAATAATTATGATAATGTGGATAGCTTCGTACCCAAAAAGTGGAAATACATGGTTAAGAGCATTATTGACGTCTTATTTTTATTCTGAGGACGGAAATTTTGATTTTAAATTATTACCAAAAATCTATCAGTTTCCTGCAAAAAAATTTTTTACTGAATACGAAAAAAAATTTAACAAGATAACCGATACAGCTGAATTTTGGTTGGATGCTCAAAAAAAAATTAATTTAGGTAGGAATTTTAGAATTTTTAAAACACATAATGCATTTTTAGATGTGAACAATTTTAGATTTACAGATACAAATAACACTTCAGGATGCATATATGTAGTTAGAGATCCAAGAAATGTAATTACTTCAATTAAAAATCATTATGAGCATAATTATGAAGAAGCTCTAAATTTTATGTTAAATGATAAAGGATTACTATATGAAAGAGAAAATAATCAATTTGTTAATTTTCAGTTCATTAGTTCATGGAGTAATCATTATAAATCTTGGATTGATAATAAACATTTTCCTATAAAAATTGTTAAATATGAAGAATTAGAAAATAATACTATGCAGGTATTAGAAGAGGTAATTACCTTTATTAATTCGACTGCAAAATTTAAAAATATTTTTAATTTTCAAAAAGCATCCAAGTGTATTGAAAGTACAAATTTTGATATATTGAAAAAAAAAGAGATGGAATTGGGATTTAATGAGGCGCCATTAGGACAAAAAACAAAAAAAAAAATTACTTTTTTTAATTTAGGTAAAAAAAACAATTGGAAAAAACTAATACCAAAAGAAATGTTAGATAAAATAAATAATATTTTTAAAGAGGATTTAAAAAGGCTGGGGTATAATTAAATGATTAAAATAGGTATTCCGAGCAAGGGTAGACTTAAAAAAGATGTTTTAAATATATTTAAAAAAAACAAATTAAATATTTTTTCTGAAAAAGGAGAAAGAGATTTGTTTGGATATATTAAAGAATTTAAAAACATTAAAGTTATTTATTTGCATGCCAGGGAATGTATTGAACAATTATCTTTAGGAAATATTGATATTGGTTTTTCCGGATATGATTTGCTGAAAGAAAGTGAAATTAATATACAAAAAAAAATTTTAACTACTAAAAAGTATAATTTTGGTAATGCGAATTTGGTAATTGCTATCCCTGATTTATGGATAGACGTTCAAACATTATTAGATTTAGATGAGGTAGCGGATGAGTTCAAAAAAAAGAAAAAAAGACTTTTAAGAGTAGCAACAAAGTATCCTAATTTAACTAGACAATTTTTATATTCGAAGGGAGTTATACAATTTCAATTAGTCAAAAGTCTTGGAAGTACTGAAGTAACTCCATTTACAGGAACAGCAGAAATTATATCTGATATTACAAGTACTGGAGCAACATTAAAAGCTAATAATTTGAGAACTTTAAGGGACGGAGAAATTTTAAAATCACAAGCATGCTTAATGGTATCAAAACTTTCTCAAAAAAAATCAGGAATTAAAAATATTATAAACTTGCTTAGCAAATAATTTATTTTAGTATCTTACTTCATATGCAAGATTCGTTGTTATACATAATTTTGTTGCTAATAGGGGTCGTTATTTACCTTTTAATTGTTCAGCTCAAAAACAAAGAAGAGCCCAAAGATAATACTGAAGATTTAAATAGTTTAAAAGAAAGTATTAACAATTCATTTAACACTATGACTGCCTCATTTAATAGTTTGTCCAAAGATGTTACAAGAGATATGACACAAACATTAACGTCTGTTAATGAAAAAGTTTCTACATTTAATACCCAAGTTGAAAATTTAAATAAAAGTCAGGAAGGAATTAACAAGATTTTAGCCGGAGTTAAAAAATATGGAACTTTAGCCGAGTTTAGCTTGGCGTCTTTGTTAAAAGATTTGTTACCCGCCTCTCAATTTATCTCAAATGTTAAAATGAAAGAAGATACTTCTGAGAATGTAGAATTTGCAATTAAACTTCAAGATGGAATTTTAGTTCCTGTAGACAGTCATTTTCCAGTAGAAAAGTTTAAGGCAATAGATGATGCTTATCAAAAAGACGATAAAAAAGGAGCTTTAGATGCAAGAACAAAGTTAGCTAGAGCTTATAGAGATAAAGCTAAAAGTGTAAATGAAAAATACATTGTTCCACCTAAAACTACTGATTTTGCAATTGTGTATGCCCCAACAGAAAGTTTATTTGCAGAATTAAGCTCATATCAAGATCCAAGTACCAAAGAATTATTAACTCAAGAATTAATGAAAAAATATAAAGTTGTAATTTTAGGTCCAAATACACTTTCGGCCTATTTGCAATCTTTACATATGGGCTTTCAAACTCTTAAAGTTCAAAAACATGCTACAGAAATTTATGACCATTTAAAAAGAATAAGCACTAGATTTGAAAATCATTTTAATAATATTATAGTTTTAAGAAAAAAATTAGAAGAAGCAATGTCAGCTGTTGATAGTTTTGGTAGGGATGCGAGATCAATTAATAGAAGTCTTGATGCAATTAAAAATCAAGATAATGATGATGACCCTGACCCTGACTCTCCAACACCAATGAGTTCTTATGGACAGGTGGATAAAAGAAAAGTATCCTAAAAATATAAAATAGATGAAATGGAATAATAAATTTAATTATCCAAAATCATTTAGATCCATCGAAAATGGCTTGAGAAAGTATTTGTTTGATGATGAAAAATTACCAAGTGTTACGTCAATTTTACAAGCAACAAAATCAGATGAGGATAAAGCAGCACTAGAAAATTGGAAACAAAGAGTAGGTCACAAAGAAGCTAATAAAATTAAAACCGAAGCATCGACTAGAGGTACATCAATGCATTCTTATATAGAAGATTTTTTAAGGGGAAGAATTAATGAGAGTTTTTTTGAAAGCAACGAGCAGTATAAAAATATGGCTAAAGAAATAATAAATAAAGGTATCAAAGGAAAATTAGAAGAAATATTTGGAATGGAAACTACACTTCATTATCCTGAAAAATATGCTGGAACTGCAGATCTTGTAGGCGTTTATCAGGGAAAAGAAACCATTATAGATTTTAAACAATCAAATAAACCAAAAAAAGTTCATTACATTCAAGATTATTTTTTACAATTAGGGGCATATACTTTAGCGCACAATGTTGTTTACAAAACAAATATTACCTCAGGTATAATATTATTATGTACTGTAGATAATTTATTTCAAGATTTTAAAATTGAAGGATCGGAATTACTTATGTATCAAAATTTATTTCTAGGAAGAGTAAAAAAATTTAACGAAATGAATAATTTTAGTTGACTTTTATTAGGATATACTTAGAAGAGATAGTACTAACTAAGAGCTACTTGTTTAGATGCAAATGGTTTAGTACTCAAAAATAATCTAAACATCCATCAAAACATAGCTTTTTAAAGGATAATTAATATATGAATTTAGCTATATGGGATATTGAGTCATCAAGCGCAAGTACCGATTTTGGAAGCATAATTGAAATTGGAGGAATATTAGTTGATGAAAATTTTAAGGAAAAAGACAGGTTTAATTTCAGATGTAGGTTGCCAGAAGGTGAAATACCCCAAGCAATGGCTTTAATTGTTAATAAAACAAGTATCAAACAATTAACTCAAGGAAATTTAAGTCACTATCAAATGCTTGGTGAGGTTGAAAAAACTTTCAAAAAATGGAGTCCTTGTGTGTTCTTAGGCTGGTCAAATATTGGATTTGATGATGAAATGATAAGAAAGGAGTTTTTTAAAGGAATAAGATATCCCTACATTACTAACGCATCTCCAAATAAAAGACATGATGGTATTAATATTGCAAGAGCTGCTTACGCTGTGGATCCTACTGTTCTAGAAACAGAAATAAATGAAAAGAATAACCCAGTATTTAAACTTGAATCACTTTCTCGAATGCAAGGTTTAGATTCAAGTGATGCCCATAGCGCCATAACAGATGCTACTTTAACTGCAAAAATTTTAAATATAATCAAAAAAAGACAACCAAGTACTTGGGATATGTTTTTAAGAACAGCAAATAAATCGGATACTGAGACAATTTTTAAAAAAGAAGAAATTATTAGTTTAAATGAATATTTTTATGGAAAATCACGATTATATCTATGTGCTCCTCTACATCCAAAACATTGCATACATCCTATTTATAATTGGGGCCAGGCTGTTGACCTTCGTGTTGATATTGAGCCAATATTAAATATGTCTATCAATGAATTAAAAATCGAGATGAAAAAAACTCCTAAATTTTTAAGGACTATTAGATCAAATAAAGCTCCTATTATACTTGATGCAGAATATGCAATGAAAGTTGAACCATACAATGCGATGGACCCAAGTTTGATTAAAAAAAGAGCAAAATTAGTTAAAGATAATGAAAAATTTTCTCAAAATATTCTTACAGCACTTAGAGAAATAGCAGAAGAAAAAGAGCAATCAAAATCACAGGAAGATATATATGCAGAAGAAAGTATTTATAATAAATTTACTTCAAATAAAGATACTGCACTTTTTCCAGCATGGCATGCTGCATCTTGGCAAGATAAATTAAAATTATTAGATAAATTTGATGATGAAAGACTTGTAGGTTTTGGTAAAAAAATAATTTATCAAGAAGCGCCCGAAATATTGCCACCAGATATGTTAAAATCTATAAAAAGATCTATTTCTAAAAGAATTTTAAGCGAGAAATTTGAAAAATGGTGGACTGTTTCCGCGTGCTACAACGAAATTGATACACTTAGAGACAAATATTCGAATGAAAATGACCAAGAAAAATTAAAATTTTTGGATGAACTTAATTCCCATGTAATGTCAATACAAAAAAAATACGAAAATTCTTAATGTGGATAATTTAATTTTTTTTTTTTTAGGAGTTGAAATACTTAATTAAAATTATATAAAAGTTTTATGGCAACAGTAAATGTAACAGATGAGAGTTTTGAGACGGAAGTCATTAAATCTGGGAAACCAGTCATAGTTGACTTTTGGGCTGAATGGTGTGGTCCTTGCAAACAAATTGGACCAACTTTAGAAGAAATCTCTAATGAGATGGCTAACGATGTTGTAATTGCAAAACACAACATTGATCTCGAACCGAATGTTCCGACAAAATATGGCATTCGTGGAATACCAACCATGTTATTGTTTAAAGATGGTGAGCTAAAAGCAACCAAAGTTGGAGCTACTACAAAATCAAATATCGTTTCTTGGATAAAGGAAAATATTTAATTTAGATTTAAAACTTCTCCAGCAAGATACAGGGATCCAGTAATAATAATTATATCATTATCTTTTAAATCTATTGAACTAATAGCTTCTTTAATTGATTTTTTATAATTAATATTTTTTAAATTTTTAAACTTTTTTATTAAATCTTCACCATTGATGGCATTAGGCTGATTTGGAATATCTACAGTTGTTAAAGAAGATATTTTATCTTTGAAATAACTAATATATTCAACATGATTTTTATTATTCATCATTCCCAAAATTAAGTGCTTGTTACATTCTAAGGAATTTAAATGTTTACTTAAAACTCTAGCTCCAAGAGGGTTATGGGAACCATCGATATAAATTTTATTATTTTTAACTAAATCTTTCAATTTTCCATTTTTTATTTCTGAAAATCTTGCGATACTCTTAATTTTTTTAATCCCATTTTTAATATTTTGGTCTGAAATATTTATGTCATCTATATTTCTTAAGGTAGCAATAGCTGCCGATATATTGGATAATTGGAATTCACCTTCTAAATTTGGCAGTGGAAGTTTAAGACTTCCATATTTATCCTCATAATAAAAAAAACCATTTTCACTTAAAGAATTACTAAAATCTGTTTTAAAAATTATTTTTTTTGAAGAATTGTCTTTTATTGAGTCTTTTATTTTATTTAAAATTTCATTTGAACTTTGCTGTGAAATAACAATCTTTGAAGTCAATAAAGCTGAGGTTTTTTCAAATATTATTTGATCTATTGTTTGATTGTTTTTTGGAAGCCAATCTAGGTGATCTAAACCGATAGCTGTAATAATACTTGCTAAATTTGAATTAATTATAGAGCATGCATCTGCCCTGTGAAATAAACCACTTTCTAAAAGGTTAATATTATTTTGAAATTTTTTAGCATTATAGAAATAAGCAGCGGTTAATATCTCAAAATAAGTAATAGGTTCACCAGCATTAATATCTTCAACTTCAGTTAATAATTTTGCAAGATTTACATCAGAAATTTCATGATCATCATATATAAATCTTTCATTAATTTTTTGTATATGAGGACTTGTGTAAATATTACAATTTATATTAGCATCTTTAAGAATAGCCCTAATGGCTTGTATTGTAGAATATTTTCCATTTGTTCCAACAACAGATATATATTTTAAATTTTCTTGAGGGTTACCAAGTTTTTTACACAACCTTTTAATTCTATTTAAGCTTAAATCTATTTCTTTAGGATGCAGCTTTTGTAGTTTGTTCAATATTTGTTGAAGTTTCATCAGTTATAGAATTTATATCAGAATTTTTCTTTAACAATATTGATAATATTAAGCTAATTTTTTCTTTTAAATCTTTTCTTTGGACAATTAAATCAATGAAACCCGTTTCTTGAACATATTCACTTTTTTGAAAACCTTCAGGTAGTTCTTCTTTAACTGTAGCTTGAATCACGCGAGCGCCACTGAAAGCTACTATTGCACCAGGCTCTGAAAAATGTATGTCACCAAGCATAGCAAACGAAGCTGTTATGCCACCAGCTGTTGGATCAGTTAAACAAACTAAGTAAGGTAAATTATTTTTCTTTAATTCGTTAATGGCTAAAGTTGTTCTTGTCATTTGAGACAAAGCTATTAAAGACTCAAACATTCGCATTCCACCACCTGACGTAAAATTTACAAAAGCTTGTTGATTATCAATGGCATGTTGAATTCCGGTAAGTATTGCCTCTCCCTCTGCGGCACCAACTGAACCTCCTATAAAAGCAAAGTCGGATGCACAAGCCGTAATGGTAATGTTATTAATTTTTCCTGTAACAACCATTATGCCACAATCCATTCCTGTTTTTTTTCTGGCATCTTTTAGTCTATCTTTGTAGGACTTTGAATCTTTCCATTGCAGAGGATCATCTTTTGGAATTGGTGTTTTTATAATCTCATAATTATTTTTCCCAAAAATAATATCAAATCTTTGTTTACAACCAATTCTATGATGCTTATTACAAGATGGACATACCCATAAATTTTGTTCTAATTCTTTTTTTAAAATAGGTCCTTTGCAACAAGAAAACCAATCACTATTTTCTATTTCTTCTTTAGTTGGTCTTTTTTTAATTACTGTTTTAATTTTTTCACTTAAGTATGAAAGTTTTTTTGTTATCCAATTCATGATATTTTTTTTCTTAACTTTTTAACAATATCTGTAACATTTGTGACAGGATTTTGTCCATTATTTAAGGAATTCGAAATTTCTTTACATAGAGCACTTCCTACAACTAAACCATCAGCTTTTTTTAGAGCAGAAATTGTTTTAACAGTAATACCAAAGCCTATTACTAGATTTTTAGAATTATTTATTCTTTTTATTTTATCATAATTTTCTAAAATTATTTTAGGAGAAACTTTTAATTTCCCACCTGTGGTTGATAACATACTTATATAGTAAATCATATCGTGTGAGTCTTTAATAATTTTTTTCATTCTTTCTTTTGAGGTAGTCGGCGATAAAAGCTGAACAAAACTTATTGATTTTTTTTTACATTTTTTAGCAAATTTTTTATTTTCAGGCCATGGAAGATCAACAACAATTAATCCATCGACTTTTGATAATTTACAGTTTTTTAAAAAACTGTTTTCGCCGCTTTGGTAAATTAAGTTATAATAGCCCATTAGTATTAAAGGTTTGTTAGGATTATTTTTTTTAAATTTTTTAGCAATTTGAAAGGTATCCTTTAAAGTAGTGCCATTTTTTAGTGCTCTATAAGTACTATTTTGTATTTGCCCTCCATCTGCGATTGGACAATTGTGTAAAAATGATAATTCCAAAATGTCTGTATGTTTTGCAATCGAATTTAATATTTTAAATGAATTTTTTTTTGTATTATCACCAGCCACTGTAAAAGTTATTAGAGCAGGCCTCTTTTCTTTCTTGCAATTTTTAAATGCTAAATTAATTGGGGATATAGTCATTAAAATTTTCCTAATCTTTGTCTTAAGATATCTCTATCCTTCTGAGCGTCTCCACAAGAATTTACAATTATAACTGTATCTCTGTTTAATTTTGGAGCCAATTTTATTGCTTCAGCAAACGCATGACTTGGTTCTAAACTTGGATTTAAATTTTCAAATTTAGTTACTAATTGATAAGCCCTTAAAGCCTCTTCATCGCTTGCAGCAGTATATCTGGCTCTTTTAGCGTCTTTCAAAAAACAATGCAGCGGTGAAACTCCAGGATAATCTAGGCCAGCGCTTATAGACTCTGTTTCTTCTATTTGACCTTCTGCGCTTTGGTTTACATATTGAGCTGCACCATGCAGTATTCCAATTTTTGAACCGTAGGTTAAGGGTGCTGCATGTTTTTTACTATTTTTTGGTCCACCGGCCTCAACACCAATAAACTCTACTTGTTTTTTTTTATAATGCATAAATTCATTCCAAAAACCAAAGCTTGATGAGCCACCCCCAACACAATTTATTAATTTTAATTTTTCAGGAATTTTCAAAAATTCATCTTTTATTTGAATTGAGAGCTCTCTTGATATTTGTGATGTGCTCCAACCACAAATTTTTACGAAAATATTTGGTCCAACAGTAGAACCTACTGCCATGTGAGTAGAGTCGCAGTTTGATACCCAGTGTCTCATACACTCACTTACAGCATCAACAAGTGTTTGACTCCCTGTATAAACAGGGACTATCTCAGCTCCATTTTTTCTCATGGCATCACAATTAGGTTTTTGTCTTTTAATATCTTTCGCACCCATAAATATTTTACACTTTAGTCCAAATTTTTTTGCCGCCATACTTAGCATTTTTCCTGCGTACCCAGCTCCTGTATCTCCAACAATGTGTTTTTTTCCAGCTCTCTTAGCTATCAGACAGTGTACTGTTGCATTATAAATTTTATGAGCTCCACCATTTGCCTCAGAAACAACCTTGGCCCATATTTGTGCACCTCCCAAATGTTCTGTTAAATTTTCCAATTTAATAAAAGGTGTAGGAGATCCAACCCAGTTTTTAAAATAATAATCTCTTTTTTTAATAAAATTTTTATCTCTTCTTAATTTTTGAAATAAGATTGTTAGATCTTCCACTGGTTTTTTTAATGTTTCAGGTATAAAACTTCCACCAAATTTTCCACCCCAAAAACCATTTTTATCGTGTTGATCTATCAAAGGAACGTTTTTCTTAATTTTCATAATTAATTTTTTTTATATTATTTAAAAAAATATTTATTTTTGAAATATCTTTTTTTCCATAAGTTTCTAGACCGCCAGATATATCAATAATATTAGCTATTTCTACAAAATTTTCTAGATTGTCATTTGGTTTAATATTTCCAGCTAACATAATATTAAATTTTAATTTCAAATTTTTAATAAATTTATGATTAAATGATATACTTTTTTCGTAACCTTTACCATCAAACAAAATAATATCTGAAATATTTTCATAGTGTTTATATTTTTCAACATCACTTTTTTTATTTATAGTCAACGCAACAATAATTTTTTTTTTATACTTATTTTTAATTAATCTAATTTTTTCAGGAGAGGTGTCATAAATTTGATAATAATCAAACGGTAGTTTTTTTATATTTTCTAAATCGAAAATATTTGGTTTAACCAAAACAGCTACAAATTTAATTTTTTTTTTTTTAACATTTAATAAATTAATTAATTTTTCATAATTCAAATATCTTTTTGATTTTTTATAGTTAACAATAAATCCTATAAATTGAGGAGAGTAGGGATGATTAATTAAATATTTTAAAGTTTTAATATCCGTGACACCACAAATTTTACTTTTAAGTTTTTTCTTACTATTTTCATTCATCTATTACTTTGTAGCCAATATCTTTTCTAAAAAAACCATTAGACCAATTTAATGATTTAATTAAATCAATAGTTTTAGCTCTACTTTCTTTAAAGTTATTTGATAAACAAACAAAATTTAAAACTCTACCTCCATTTGAGTATATTTTGTTTTCATTAATTTTAGTTCCTGCATGAAAAATATATTCATTTTCTTTTAAACTAATTTTTTTTAAATTATCAATTATAATATTTTTTTTATATTCTTCAGGATAACCTTTAGAACAAAGAACAATACAAAGACTTTTTTTATTGCGCCATTCAATTTTTAAGTTTGATAAATTTCCTTCGCAACAAGCTAAAATTACATCAAATAAATCTGTTTTTAATTTTGGTAAAATGGTTTGGCATTCTGGATCACCCATCCTTACGTTGTATTCAATAAGATATGGTTCATTATTAACAACAATTAATCCTGCATATAGGAAGCCTTTATATTTACAATTCATTTCACTAAGTGCTGTTAAAGTTGGTTTAATTATTTTATTCAATATTTTTTTTCTTAATTCATCATTAATTAGTCTTGACGGTGAGTAAGCGCCCATGCCCCCAGTATTTTTTCCTTTATCACCTTCTAAAACTCTTTTATGGTCCTGGGCAGTCTGAAAATCTTTAATTGTTTTTCCATCACTTACTACAAAGAAGCTCATCTCTTCTCCCACAAGAAACTCTTCCATTAAAACATTTTTAGCATTTCCGAACTTTCCTTTAAAAATTTCATCTATTGCATTCTCAGCATTTTCTTTATTCTCACATATATATACACCCTTACCAGAAGCTAACCCATCAGCTTTAATAACTAATGGAAAGTTGACTTCATTTACAAATTTTTTAGCTTCTTCAATATTTTCAAAAATATTAAACTTTGCACTTGGAATATTGTATTTTTTACATAATTTTTTGGTAAATATTTTTGAACCTTCAAGTTGAGATGCAGTTTGATTTGGACCAAAGATTTTAATATTATTTTTTTCGAAAAAATCTACAATTCCATCTACTAAAGGTTTTTCAGGACCAACTATAATTAAATCAATTTTTTTTTCAGTTACAAAATTCTTAATTTCGTTGAAATTATCTATATCTATATTTACGTTTTTTGCAAATTCAGATGTTCCAGCATTTCCTGGAAAACAATATATTTTATTAATTTTTTTTGATTTAGCTAAAGCAACACATATTGCATGCTCTCTACCACCACTTCCAATTATTCCTACTTTCATGTAATTATATATAAACCAAAAATGATAAAAAAATTAGCTAAATTAAAGTATTTGCCGAATAATTTTGAAGTTATAGAAGAAGGTGATCACGTAATATGTGCCGTATCAGGCAAACCAATAAAAATTAAAGATCTAAATTATTGGAATGTTGATTTACAGGAGGCATATTTTTCTTATGAAGAAGCATTTAAAAAAAACGAAAAACTTATTAAGAAATAAATTTCATTTCCATCGATCGTGCGTCCAAATCCACTGACTTGGATTTAGTAAAATCATCTTTTCTAATAATTTATTTAAACTTTCAGTAATATCTTCTATTGTAGAATCTTCTCTATAACTAATTGGTTTATTTACAGTCATTTTAAAGTGGTTATCATTAATCCTCTCTATGTATATTGGAACGACTCTACATTTAAATTTTTTAATAATTTGAGCTGGTATTGTTGTCGTCGAGGCCAGATGACCGAAAAAATTAGATTTAATTCCTTCGCTAACTCTTTGGTCTATCATTAATGCAATTGAGTATTTTTTATTAAAAAATTCTAATAATTCTCTAGTACCACTTCTTCCTTTTTTAATTTGATTTTTACATATGTGTTTTTTTCTTATTTTTTCCATAATTACATTAAGAAAAATATTATTTAGTGGTCTATAAATTGCAGCCAAATCAATACCAGATTTTTCTAACTGCAATGCCATAAGTTCAAAGTTATTAAAATGACCAGAAACAAATATTACTTGTTCTTTAGAATTTTTAATTTCATCTAAAATTTCTTGGCCTTCTACTGCAAAAAATTTTTCAAGTTTTGAATTTCTGAAATTTTTTATAAACATGTATTCAGAAAGAATTCTTCCATAGTTAGCCCACATTTTTTTAATAATTAACTGGATATTTTGTTCATCAAGATCAGGCAGTGCTCTTTTAATATTTGATGATAATTTTTTTTTTGATCTAAAAAACGGGCCAAAAAATTTACCAATTTTTCCTCCAAGATTTGAAGCAAATTTAAAACCTAAAATTTTAAATAATCCAAAAAGTAAAATAATAATAATAAATTCAATAAAGTATTTTAAAAATTTCATATATTATTTTTAATTAATTTAATAAAATTATCTTTGTCTTCTATTTCTAATTTTACCTTCAAATATTGAATATCAAAGTTTTTAGAAAAAGAATTTAATTGAAATCTGTAGTAATCTTTTTCTGTAGTAAGTAAAGTGCAGTCGCTAAATTTTTTAAAAATATTTTCAATATCAGAGTATGAATAAGTATAGTGATCAGGAAAGGAAAATGTATTTACTAAATTTAGATTATATTCATTTAATAACCGAAAGAAGTTTGTTGGATTTCCTATACCTGCAAATGCACATATTTTTTTTTTATTAAATCTGCCAATATCAATAGGCTTATATTTCGAGTAGAAAATTTTTATAGTTTTATTTTGTTTATATATTTGGTCTTCAATTTTAGTATCCTTGTTTCCATTAATTAAAATACAATCAGCTCTCTTTAAAGCTGAAAGTTTTTCTCTTAATGGTCCTGCAGGTATTAAAAAACCATTCCCGATCCATTGTTTTTGATTAAAGCAAATTATATTAAAGTTTTTGTTTATAGATAAATCTTGAAAACCATCATCAAGAATAGCTAAATCATATTCATCTTTTATTAGATTTTGTAGTGAGTCTTTTCTTTTTTTACTAATGAAAGTTTTGCCAATTTTTTTTAACATGCTTATTTCGTCTTCGACATAATCATAATACTTTTTAATAAATGCAGGGTTTTTACCTAAAGATTTAGTAATTTGAAAAATTTCTTTAGCGAGTGGGGTTTTCCCAGTGCCTCCAATGTAGATATTACCGATACAAATAGTTTTGATTTGTATGTTTTCTTCTATGAATTTTTTTTTAAAGAATTCTTTAAAAAAATTAAAAATTAATAAAACCAACGAAAAAGGTAACAATAAATAAGCAACTACATTTGGTTTTTTATAATCCCAAAATTTAGGTTTTTTTAACTTCATGTTTTATTAAGGTATTAATTTCTTTCATTGTTTTATTTAATATCGTATTCCCTAATTTTTTAATTTTCAAATATTTGTTTTTTTTATTCTTCAAATCTGAAATTGATTTATCTACTAACTTAGTCAACTCAAAAGTATTATTTGCTTTATAAGAAATTTTATTATCATCTAACAATTTGTATACTTCTTTAAAATTATGAGTGTGAATTCCATGTATAATTGTTGACTGTAATCTAGCAGGTTCGATTGGATTTTGACCACCATGATTTATCAAAGATCCACCTAAAAATACAGTTTTAGAAATTTTGTAAAATTTTTTAGTTTCACCATAAGTATCAACCAAATATATGTCAGTATTTTTTTCAATTTTTTTATTAGAGCTTCTTTGTATTATATTTAATCCAAGATCGTTAATTTTTTTTATGATTTCACCTGTTCTATGAACATGTCTTGGTATTATTATAGTGAGTAAATTTTTATATTTTCTTTTTAAATTTATATGGACTTTTGCACAGTCTAATTCTTCATCTGCATGAGTGCTAGATGCACACCAAACTTTTCTATTTTTAAATTGTTTATAAAATTTTTTATTAATTAAAATTTTTTTATCTAATTTACTTTCTGAAAATTTTAAGTTGCCTATAAAATTGATTTTTGGTACTTGTAGTTTTTTTAGATACTGATAGGTTTCACGATTTTGTGGATATGCAAAATTTATTTTGCTAAAAACACTGTTTGAAAAAAATTTAATTTTTTCCCATCTTTTAAACGTTTTTTGTGTAATTCTAGCATTCATTAGTAGTAGTGGGATTGATCTTTTATTTATACTTAAAAACATACTAGGCCAAATTTCTGACTCTATAAAAATTGCTATTGAGGGTTGCCAAAAATTTAAAAATTTATTTGCAAAGTATGTAGAGTCAATTGGAAAAAATTGATGTATGGTTTTTTTAAAATTAAATTTGGTTAATATTTGAGAAGAGCTTAAAGTTGATGAAGTGATTAAAATTTTTTTAACTAATTTATTTTTTTCTAATTTTTCAACAATCGGAATTATACTTAAAATTTCACCAACACTTGATCCATGAAACCATATTAAATTTCCTTTTTCTCTTTTTTTAGAAATTATAGAAAATTTTTCAATAAATCTTTTTTTATGTTCTTTTTTTTTAAAAATTCTTATAATTATAATTATTGGTGAGATTATAATTAATAATAGAACGATAAATTGATAAATCAAAAACATTATTCTTTTCGAATTTGTTTATCATAAAAGTTCTTATAAACAGAAGAACTTGACAAAAGTTCTTTATGACTTCCTTCTCCTAAAACTTTTCCATGGTCAATAACGTATATTTTATCTGAGTTAAGTATTGTTGATAGTCTGTGAGCAATTACAATTGTAGTTCTATTTTTTGTTAAGAGAATTATTGCTTTCTGGATTTTATCCTCAGTTTCTGCATCCAGAGAAGAAGTGGCTTCATCTAGAAGTATTATAGGACTTTTTTTCAGCATTGCTCTAGCAATTGACAATCTTTGTTTTTCTCCTCCAGAAAGTCTCACTCCATTTTCTCCAATTAGAGTATCAAATTTATTAGGAAGTTTTTTAATAAATTCGTAAGCAAAGGAATTTTTTGCTGCTTCTTCGATTTCATCCTGAGTAGCACTAGGTCTCGCATATGAAATATTATTTTTAACAGTATCATCAAACAAGGTTGTATCCTGGCTCACTAAGGAAATATTTTTTCTTAAAGAATTTAAAGTTGATTTATAAATTGATTGATCGTCAATTTTAATCTCTCCAGAATCAGCATCATAAAATCTTGGTATTAAGTTCAATATAGTTGATTTTCCAGCTCCACTATGGCCTACTAGGGATGTCATTTTTCCACCTGCTATTTTTAAATTTACAGATTCTAAAACTCGAGTTTCTTTTGAACTATATTTAAAGGAAATATTATTAAAGTTTATATTTGCATTAGTAATTTTGATTGGTTCTTCATTTAAATTTGAATTTATTACACTTTTATAATCAACAATTGGTAAAATTCTTTTTGCGGAAGACAGTCCTTGATTTACAGCTATATTTAAAGTTGCGAGAGATCTTACTGGTTGATAAGCGAGCATCATTGCAGCAAGAAAGGAGAAAAAATTATTTATTTCTAGTTCATCAGTTATAATAAGTTTTCCAGAGTAAAAAATTAATATTCCAATCATTATTCCTGTAAGAGTTTCCATGATTGGAGAGGCTCTAACAAAGATAATATTAGTTTTTTTACTTTTTTCTTTAAGTTCATTAATATATTTTTCAGCTCTTAAGTTTTCGTATTTTTCTGATTGAAATATTTTAATTAATTTATGATTTTTAAAAATTTCTATAAGATAAGTAGTTAATACCCCAGCTTTTTGCATTGCTTCAGTTGAAGTTTTGCCTATTCTTTTTCCTAAATTTCTCGCAGCAAATGTAGCTAAAGGGATCATTATTATAGAAATTAAAGAAAGTTTCCAATTTTGATAAAACATTACGCCAAGTAAGGCTATTAATGTAAGACCATCTTTAAATAAATTTAAGATCGCAGTACTTACCAGATTTGTAATCATTCCAACGTCGTATGTTAAATTGGATACAAATTTTCCAGAATGCTTACTATCAATAAATTGAGTATCAGCTTCAATTAAGGAGTTAAGCATATCACACTGGATATCTTTTCTTACTTCTTCCGCAACACCTATCATTATTATTTTTGCTAAATAAAGAGATAAACCCTTAGCTGCGAATGCAATTATAATAAGAACAGGAATAATAATAATTAGTGTTTGATCTTTCTCTACAAATATTTTCTTTATTGCTGGATCTAATAAGTACGCAATAGAAGCAGTACTTCCTGCTACTATTAAAGTAAAAAAAACAGAAACCGCTATGTTACGAAGAAATTTTTTTGTGTAGCTTTGATAAAGACGAATAAGAATAGAACTATTTTTCATTAATTTATATTTTTCCGATTAAGATGTTGCAAAAAATCAATAAACCTAAAAAATTATTACTTTTAAAAATTTTTAAACAATTTAAACTATCTTCGATTTTTAATCTTTTTATTTGAAAAATAAATAAGTGAACAAGTGGTAAAATAAAAAACATAAAAAATAGATTGTTAAAGTTCATTTTGAAACCTAAAGTTAAAATGCTTATTGTAAAAATTGCGTAACATATAAATAAAAATAAAATTGGGCTTTTTTTAAATTTAATTGAAGTTGATTTTACACCTATTATTTCATCATCTTTTATATCTTGAAATCCATATATAGTGTCGTAACCAAGTGTCCAAAATATGGCCCCAATATAAAAAATTATTGGAATGATATTTAAATTTTCATTCACTGAGGTCCAACCAAGTATTAGACCGTAATTAAAAGTAATTCCAAGAAATAACTGTGGCCAATAGGTGTACCTTTTCATTAATGGATAAGAAAAAGCAAGAGGCATTGAACAGATAGCCAAAACAATTGTTAAAAAGTTAAAATTAACTAAAATTAAAAAAGCAATTAAACATAAAATTAAAGAATAAATTAAAGCTAATTTAATTGAAATTTTTCCCGATGCAATGGGTCTATTTTTTGTTCTGATAACTTTTTGATCAAAATTTCTGTCAACTATATCATTTATTATACAACCTGCAGATCTCATTAAAATTGAGCCCAAGAAAAATAAAAGTAAGTAAAAAATATAAATGTTTATATTATTTGAAAAATCATAAGCAATAGTTAAACCCCAAGCGCAAGGCCAAAATAAAAGCATATACCCCGTAGGACTTTTTAGTCTTGTTAACTCAATAAAAAGATTCAATTGATTCATAAGAATTTACTTGTAAATAACAAAGGCTAGATTCATAATCAAACTGATTCGTTATGAATATAGATTATACCGTAACAGCACTTATGTTTCCTGCTATACCTCTTATTATGAGCGTCTATTCTAATAGATTTCATACTTTGAGTTCATTAATTCGTAAAATACATGATGAATTTATTTTTGAAAAGCATACGCCACCAGAGTGGAAAGCTCAGCTCATGAATTTAGATAATAGAATAGTAGTTATTAAATATTGCATAATGTTTGCTGCGTTTGGTTTTTTATTTAATATGCTAACAGTTTTTGCTCTATATTTAGAAACTTTATTTATTGCCAGGTTTATTTTTGCATCCTGTTGTCTATCCATGATGATATCAATAATTTTTTTTATTAGAGAAATTCAGATTTCAACTAAGGCCTTAAAACTTCATTTATCGGATATGGATATTCAATTTAAGGAATAATTATTGCTGGACCAAGTATTTTTCTAGACTCTAAATCTTTATGTGCTTGAATAACATTTTCTAACTTATACTTTTTAAAAATTTCTATTTTAACTTTGCCAGATTCAATTTTTTTAAATAATGTATTTGCAGCTTCATTTATCTCTTCCTGTGTACTCAAATATTGTTGCATTGAAGGTCTAATAAAATACAAACCTTTCGGCTGTAACAACTTTGGAACATCTATAGGTGATAGAGGTCCAGAGGCATTTCCAAAAGACACCATCATTCCTCTTGTAGCTAAACATTTTAATGAGTCTTCAAAAGTACTTTTACCTACTCCGTCATAAACTACTGAAACTCCTTTACCATTCGTAATTTCTAAAACTTTTTCTGGAAAATTTTCTTTGTTGTAGTTTATTATATGATCATATCCATAATTTTTAGCTTTATCTATTTTTTCATCAGTTCCAACTGTGCCAATTACATTACAACCAAGAGTTTTTGCCCATTGGCCAAATATTTGACCTACTCCTCCGGCAGCAGCATGAAATAAAATTGTTTCATCAGGTTTTACCACATAGGTTTTATGCAGTAAATAAAAAGTAGTTAAACCTTTTGTCATTAAAGTTGCAGCAATCTCAAGATCTATACCATCTGGAACTTTTACAAGGTTTTTTGTTGGGTAATTTCTATGAGTGGAATAAGATCCTAAAGGAATTCCAGAGTAAGAAACTTTATCGCCTACATTAAAATCTTTAACATCAGATCCTATTTCTTTTATTATTCCTGCACCTTCTGCTCCAATATTGGTTGGTAATTTTAATGGATAAAGACCAGATCGATGATAAGTGTCAATATAATTTAATCCTATTGCTTTGTGTTCAATCATTACCTCCCTTGAATTAGGTTTATCTAAAGTAATTTCTTTTACTTCTAAAACCTCTGGACCACCAGTTTTTGATATTTGAATAGCTTTCATTTTACAAATGTACCATTATGATAATCTTGTACAGCTTGCAAGATCTCTGCTTTAGTATTCATCACAAATGGTCCACCCCTAGCAATTTCTTCGTTTATAGGTTTTCCTGAAACTAATAAGAATTTCGCATTTGATTTTGCTTTTACTTTCAAAACTTCACCTTTAGAGAGCAATATTAAAGTGCTATCTTTAACTTTATCATGTTTCTCTTGGCCAACTTTTATTTTCCCGCTAATTAAATAGATAAATGTATTATGAGTAGAAGGAACATTATAATTAAATTCCTTATCTTTATTTAAATCAACGTCGAAGTAAATTGGTTCAACATTGTGTTTTTTTACTGGGCCTTCTGATTTTTCAAATATACCAGCAATTACTTTTACATGTTTGTCATTATCTTTGTGTACACTCATTTTATCTGCATCAATGTAAATATAATCAGGTTTATTCATTTTTAATTTTGCCGGCATATTTATCCAAAGCTGGAAACCATGAAGTTTGCCTTCTGACATCGCAGGCATTTCAGAATGAATAATGCCACTTCCTGTTTTCATCCATTGAACATCTCCAGATTTCATTCGGCCTTTTGCTCCCGTACTATCCTTGTGTTCAAATTCTCCTTGAAGCATATAAGTAACTGTCTCAATCCCTCTATGTGGGTGAGGAGGAAAGCCCCCAATATAATCATCTCTGTTATCTGATCCAAATTCGTCTAGCATTAAAAAAGGATCAAAATAACTTGGTTCAACACCAATACTTCTTTTTAATTTAACGCCAGCACCATCTGAAGCTGGTATAGGGTCAATAATTTGTT
>CABYVA010000017.1 GCA_902522325.1 uncultured Pelagibacteraceae bacterium | reverse complement strand
CTAAAAGTTTTTGATTTTTATTTTTTTCGCTTATTATTGAAATTACACTTAATTTTTTTTCACTTTTATTTAGCTTTCTTTTTTTATATTTTGACTGACCTTTTGGGCCGTGAGCTACACCACCACCAACAAAAATTGGTGCTTTTCTACTTGCGTGTCTTGCATTTCCCGTTCCTTTTTGTGCATATATTTTTGCTGTTGAACCTATAATTTCATTTTTTTGTTTTGTTTTTGCATGTCTGCCCTTGTAATTAGCATTTGTTTTATAAATAACGCTACTAACAACTTTTTTATTTATCTTACCTGAAAAGATTTTATCTAATACTTCTATAGAATCTTTTTTTCCATCTAAATTTATTTTATCTAATTTCATTTTTTCTTTTTCTTATCTGGTATTTTTTTTGCCTTTTCTGCAATTTCTATTTTTTCTTTTATTGTAAATTTTTTTGTGTTTTTAACAGCTTTTTTAACTAACACTTCAGTGTTTTTGTAACCAGGAATTGATCCTTTTAAATATAATAAATTGTTTTCTATGTCAGATTTTATAATTTCTATATTTTGTATAGTTCTTAATTTGTCTCCCATATGACCAGCCATTTTTTTTCCTTTAAATACTTTTCCAGGATCTTGTCTTTGACCTGTCGATCCATGTGATCTGTGTGATATTGAAACTCCGTGTGTTGCTCTTAGTCCACTAAAATTGTGTCTTTTCATTGGTCCAGCAAAACCTTTACCTATAGTTTTTGATCTAATATCTACAAATTTTACATCATTAAATATTTCTAATCCAAATTCATTACCTTCCTTATAACTTTCAGTACTTTTAACTCTAAATTCTTTTAATTTTTTTTTCGGTTCTGTATTTCTCTTTGTAAAAAACCCTTTCATTGATTTAGTTAATTTTGAGTTTTTAATTTTACCAAAACCTAATTGAACAGCTTTGTAGCCTCTTTTTTCTTCATTAATGACCTGGATAACTCGCCCTTTTTCCATTTTAACAACGGTCACTGGTACTGATTGTCCAGATTTAAAAAATTCTCTGGTCATACCTATTTTTTTTCCTATTAATGCAATTTCACTCATAATAATTATATTTTTATCTCCACATCAACTCCTGAAGCTAAATCTAATTTCATTAATGCTTCTACTGTTTGTGGAGTAGGTTCAATTATATCTATTAATCTTTTGTGTGTTCTAGTTTCAAACTGCTCTCTACTTTTTTTATCAATATGCGGTGATCTCAATACAGTATATTTTTCTATTTTAGTAGGCAACGGAATTGGCCCTTTTACATTTGCACCAGTTCTTTTAACTGTATTTACGATTTCCTCAGTAGATTGATCTAATATTTTATTATCGTAAGCTCTTAATTTAATTCTAATATTCTGTTTATCCATAATTAACCTGTTTTTTTAGTTACTTCATCTTGAACATTTTGAGGAACTTTGTCGTAATGATCAAAAAACATTGAATACTGAGCTCTTCCTTGTGACATAGATCTTAAACTATTAATGTATCCAAACATATTAGCTAAAGGAACCATTGCAGTTATCACCGTCGCATTACCTCTTTGTTCTTGTGTATTAATTTGACCTCTACGACTATTTAAATCACCTATGACATCACCCATATAATCTTCAGGCGTTACTACCTCAACTCTCATAATTGGTTCTAGTAATTTTAATGTACCCTTAGCGCAAGCATCTTTAAAACATTGTCTTGACGCTAATTCAAATGCAAGAACGCTTGAATCTACATCGTGATGTAAACCATCAAGAATTGTAACTTTATAATCTATTATTGGAAACCCAGCTAGTATTCCACTGTCTGAAACTGTTTCTATACCTTTTTCAACACCTGGTATAAATTCTTTTGGTATAGCTCCTCCTTTAATTTTGCTTTCAACTTCTCTTCCTTTGCCAGGTTCAAGTGGTTCGATTGATAATTTAACTCTTGCAAACTGACCTGCACCACCACTTTGTTTTTTATGTGTATAATCTGATTCAGCTTTATTTAAAATTGTTTCTCTATAAGCTACTTGAGGTGCGCCAATATTGGCTTCAACTTTAAACTCTCTTTTCATTCTATCTACTATTATATCTAAATGTAGCTCTCCCATTCCTTTTATAATGGTTTGCCCAGACTCTTCGTCGGATGTAACTCTGAACGAAGGGTCTTCCTTAGCCAATCTTCCTAACGCTTCTCCCATTTTTTCCTGGTCTGCTTTTGTTTTTGGTTCAACTGCAATTTCGATTACTGGATCTGGAAATTCCATGGGTTCTAAAAGCACGGGTTTATCTTCGTCAGCCAGTGTATGTCCAGTTATTGTATATTTTAAACCAGCTAGTGCTACTATATCACCAGCATTAGCTTCCTTAATATCCTCTCTTGAATTTGCGTGCATTAACAACATACGTCCAACTCTTTCTTCTTTATCTTTTGAAGTATTGTAAATCCCAGTTCCAGCTTTAATTGTTCCTGAATAAATTCTTATAAATGTCAATGAACCAACAAATGGATCGTTAGCTACTTTAAAAGCTAAAGCAGAAAAAGGTGCACTATCATCAAATTTCATCTCTAATTCTTCTTCAGTGCCAGGTTTGGTTCCTTTTATAGATCCAATATCTACTGGACTTGGTAGGTAATCTACTACTGCATCTAATAGTGGTTGAACTCCCTTATTTTTAAAGGCTGATCCAGTTAGAACAGGTACAAAATCAAAATTTAAACATCCCTTTCTTATACATTTTATTAGGTCTTCATCTTTAATGTTTTCGCCATTCAAATACGACTCCATTAATTTTTCATTTTGCTCTACCGCTGTTTCAACTAAATCCTGTCTATACTTATTGGCAGTCTCTTTTAAATCCTCTGGTATATCTTTTATTTCAAATTCTGCGCCTAGAGTTTCATCTTTCCATAAAATAGCTTTCATTTTAACTAAATCAACAACGCCTTGTAATGAAGATTCAATGCCTACTGGGATTTGCATAACTAATGGTTTTGCACCAAGTCTATCCTTAATCATTTCAACACATCTAAAAAAATCTGCACCAGTTCTGTCAAGTTTGTTTACAAAACAAATTCTTGGAACTTTATATTTATCTGCTTGTCTCCATACAGTTTCTGATTGCGGCTCAACACCAGCAACTCCATCAAAAACAGCTACTGCTCCATCAAGTACTTTTAAAGATCTTTCAACTTCAATAGTAAAATCAACATGTCCTGGAGTATCTATAATATTAATTCTATGATCTCTCCAAAAACAAGTAGTTGCTGCTGAGGTTATTGTTATTCCTCTTTCTTGTTCTTGTTCCATCCAGTCCATTGTTGCAGCGCCATCATGAACTTCTCCAATTTTGTGACTTTTACCAGTGTAATATAAAACTCTTTCTGTCGTTGTAGTCTTTCCAGCATCAATATGAGCCATGATTCCAATATTTCTATATTTATCTAATGTATGCGTTCTACTCATAAATTTTTACCATCTAAAATGTGCAAAAGCTTTATTTGACTCTGCCATTTTATGTGTATCTTCTTTCTTTTTAATTGCTGATCCTTTGTTTTGATATGCATCATAAATTTCATTAAAAATTTTATCAGACATTTTTTTGTCTTTTCTTTTTCTAGAAGCGTCAATTAACCATCTTAATGCTAATGCTTGAGATCGTTTTGATTTAACTTCAACCGGAACTTGATAAGTTGCACCACCAACTCTTCTAGATCTAACTTCTACAGTCGGTTTTAAATTACTTATAGCGCTATTAAACACATTTATAGGTTCTTCTTTAACTTTAGATTTTATTTTATTAATTGCTTCATAAACGATTTTTTCCGCTACAGTTTTTTTTCCATCGTACATAATTGAATTAATTAACTTAGGAATTATTGAAGATTTATATATTGGGTCTATTATTTGAATTTTTTTTGGAGCACTTCTTTTTCTAGACATTTTATTTACCTTTTTTTGCTCCGTACTTAGATCTTTGCTGTTTTCTCGCCGTTACACCTTGTGTATCTAAATTTCCTCTTAGAATATGATAACGTACACCTGGTAAATCTTTTACACGACCTCCTCTAATTAATACTACAGAGTGTTCTTGTAAATTATGCCCTTCGCCAGGAATATATGATGTTACCTCGTGGCCATTTGACAATCTAACTCTTGCAACTTTTCTTAGTGCTGAGTTTGGTTTCTTTGGTGTTGTAGTATAAACTTTAACACAAACACCTCTTTTTTGAGGTGATTTTTCTAAAGCTGGTACTTTATCTCTAGATTTAACTTTAACTCTTTTTTTTCTTAATAACTGGTTAATCGTCGGCATATTATTTCATTTTTTAATATTTTTATTTTTTTGGGAAATAGCCGTCCAGGATATTTATGGCAGCGTTTAGTACTATATGCACTACATTCCAACCAAAAAACGACAAACTACTATAGAAATTTACTTTGTCAAATTAAAACTATAGATTAAAAGGGCTATTTTTATTGATTTACTTGGCTTTCTGGTGTGTCAGCTTTGTTTTGCTCAGCTATGAACTTTTTGTCATCTTCTAGAGCTTTTTTATTCCAGTCAGATTTAATTGTCCCTGTTCCCGCTGGTACAAGTCTTCCTACTATAACATTTTCTTTTAGGCCATGTAATTTATCAACTTTACCTCTGATAGCGGCATCAGTTAAAACTCTGGTTGTTTCTTGGAAAGATGCTGCTGATATAAACGATTCAGTTTGTAGAGATGCTTTAGTTATTCCCATTAAAACCCTCTGTCCTTTAGCTTCTTTTTTTCCTTCTTTTTTAAGTTTTTCGTTCATATCTTCAAATTTTATTCTTTCAATAATTTCTCCCGGTAACAAACTTGAATCACCTGGATCTTTGATTTCAACTTTTTTAAGCATCTGTCTTAATATTGTTTCAATATGTTTGTCGTTAATAACTACTCCCTGAAGCCTATAGACTTCTTGTACTTGATTGACAAAATATTCTGTAAGTTCTTCAATTCCTAAAATTCTCAAAATATCATGTGGCAAAGGTTGACCATCTAGTAAATATTCACCTTTTTTAATTCTTTCCCCTTGGTTAAAGTTAATGTGCTTTCCTTTTGGAATTAAATAATTTGATGTTTCCCCATTATCAGATTCTATTGAAACTTTTTGTTTTCCTCTAACTTCTTTACCAAACATTACTTTTCCATCGTTTTCTGCAATTATTGCACTATCTTTAGCTTTTCTTGCTTCAAACAATTCAGCCACTCTAGGTAGTCCTCCTGTAATATCTTTTGTTTTTGAAGTTTCTTTAGGTAATCTTGCGATAACATCACCTGCAAAAATTTTTTGTCCGTCTTTAACTGACAATATAGAGTCTGGAACAAGATAATACCTAGCTTCGTTATCATCGGCTTTTTTAATTACATTACCTTTTTCATCCCTTAATGTTACTCTAGGTTTTAGATCAGTATTCTTAGATTGTGATCTCCAATCAATGACTGATTTTGAAGATATACCAGTTGCATCGTCTGTTGTTTCAGCTAGCGAAACACCATCTATTAAATCAACGTAACCAGCAATACCGCTTTTTTCTGCAATGACTGGTGTTGTATACGGATCCCACTCACAAATTTTATTATTTTTTTTTATTTTATCTCCATTTTGGAAAAACAATTTTGATCCGTAAGGAACTTTGTAAATTGCTACTTGCAAACCATTTTCATCTTCAATTGATAATTGAGTGTTTCTGCCCATTACTATTAAATTCTTTTTAGAGTCTTCTAATAAGTTAGTATTGATTATTTTTAAAGTTCCATCTGTTTTGCTAATTATTTGTGAATCTTGTTTAATTGAAGCTGTACCCCCTACGTGAAAAGTTCTCATTGTTAATTGAGTTCCAGGTTCTCCTATCGATTGCGCAGAAATCATACCTATAGCTTCACCAACGTGCACCATTTTACCTCTTGATAAATCTCTACCATAACATGTTGCACATACACCAAGTTTAGAGCTACAAGTCATTACAGAATGAACTTTAATAATTTTAACTCCAGCTGAATCTATTTTTTCACATGCTTGTTCATCGATCATTTCAAGTTTCTTAATTATAACTTCTCCGGTAATAGGATTTTTAATATCGTCAGCAGCTATTCTTCCTAGGGCTCTTTCTGAAAGGCTAACGATTACATTTCCACCTTCGATAATTTCTGAAAGTTTAATGAAACCTGGTTTTTCACATTTTTTAGATGTTACAGTTAGATCTTGAGCAACATCACACAATCTTCTTGTCAAATAACCAGAGTTAGCTGTTTTTAATGCTGTATCAGCTAGACCTTTTCTAGCACCGTGCGTTGAATTAAAATATTCAAGAGCTGTTAGTCCTTCTTTAAAGTTTGAAGTTATTGGAGACTCAATAATTTCTCCTGATGGTTTAGCGATTAATCCTCTCATACCAGCTAGCTGTTTCATTTGTGCTGCTGAACCTCTTGCTCCACTGTCAGCCATCATAAATACTGAGTTTATTTTTAAACCTTCTTTAGTTGTCTCAGTTGCTGATATTCCTTTCATCATTTCACCAGCGACTCTGTCTGTGCATTTTGACCATGCATCTACGACTTTATTATATTTTTCACCTCTTGTTATCAAACCTTCAGAATATTGATTTTCATAATCGGCTATAAGCTTTTTTGTTTCGTCTATTAACTGACTTTTGTTAGAAGGTATAATTAAGTCATCTTTTCCAAAAGAAATTCCAGCTTTGAATGCATGTTTAAAACCTAAATTTTTTAATTTATCGCAAAAAATTACTGTTTTCTTTTGACCACAAAACCTAAAAACAACATCAATAATTTCAGAGACAACTTTTTTTGGTAATAGTCTATCAATTAAAGAGAAAGTAATATTTTTATTTTTTGGTAGTAAATTAGATAATAAAAATCTACCTGCTGTATTTGTGTACTTTATCACTTTTTTATTTCCATTTTCATCAACTGTTTCAAATCTCGAAATTATTGTTGAATGAACTTTAATTTGTCCAGTCTCTAGCGCATGCTCAATTTCTGAGTTATTTACAAAGTATCCTTCTATTTTGTCCTTCTGATAAGCAGGTTGCGATAGGTAGTATATTCCTAAAATCATATCCTGACTTGGAACAATAATTGGTTTTCCATTTGATGGACTTAAAATATTATTAGTAGACATCATTAATACTCTTGCTTCTAATTGAGCTTCTAAACTTAATGGAATATGAACCGCCATTTGATCTCCGTCAAAATCAGCATTAAAAGCTGCACAAGTTAGAGGATGTAATTCAATGGCATCACCCTCAATTAATTTCGGTTCAAAAGCTTGAACGCCTAGTCTATGTAATGTTGGTGCTCTGTTTAATAAAATAGGATGTTCTCTAACAATTAATTCTAAAGCATCCCAAACCGCATTAGACTCTTTTTCAACTAATTTTTTTGCTTGTTTAATTGTTGATGCTAGACCAAGTTTATTTAATCTCGCGTATAAAAAAGGTTTAAATAATTCTAAAGCCATTTTTTTAGGCAATCCACATTCATGAAGTTTTAGATCGGGACCAACAACAATTACTGATCTTCCAGAATAGTCAACTCTTTTACCTAATAAATTTTGTCTAAATCTTCCTTGTTTACCTTTAAGCATTTCAGCTAGTGATTTTAATGGTCTTTTTCCAGTTCCAGTTATTACTCTTCCTCTTCTTCCATTGTCAAATAAAGCATCTACTGACTCTTGAAGCATTCGTTTTTCATTTCTTACAATTATATCTGGAGCCTTAAGATCCATTAATCTTTTTAAACGATTATTTCTATTTATCACCCTTCTATACAAATCATTTAAATCTGATGTAGCAAATCTTCCGCCATCAAGAGGCACCAAAGGTCTTAGCTCTGGTGGAATAACTGGTATTACTGTTAAAATCATCCATTCAGGTTTTTGTCCAGTTTCAATAAATGACTCAATAAGTTTTAATCTTTTAATTGATCTTTCTTCGGAAACTTTAGACTTAGTTTCATTAATATTTTTAACTAAAATTTTTTGCTCTTCTTCTAAGTTTAATGACTTTAATATTTCCAATATTGCTTCGGCACCAATGCCAGCAGTAAATGCTTCCTCTCCAAATTCTTCTTGATTTTTAAGTAGTTCATCTTCTGAGAGTAATTGATTTTTCTTAAGACCTGTAAGTCCTGGTTCTATAACTATAAAATTTTCAAAATATAAAACTCTTTCAACCTCTTTTAATTTCATATCAATTGCTAATGAAATTCTGCTTGGAAGTGATTTTAGAAACCAAATATGAGCCACAGGTGTTGCTAAATTTATATGGCCCATTCTTTCTCTTCTTACATTGGATTTAGTAACTTCAACTCCACATTTTTCACAAATTATTCCTCTAAATTTCATTCTTTTATATTTTCCGCACAAACATTCATAATCTTTTACCGGACCAAAAATTCTTGCACAGAAAAGACCATCTTTTTCAGGTCTAAAGGTTCTATAATTTATAGTTTCAGGCTTTTTAATTTCTCCATAAGTCCATGATTTAATTTTTTCAGGGCTAGCAAGAGTAATTTTAATACTATTAAAATTTTGAGCGTCAGAAATTTCTGTATTTTTAAATAAATCTGTTAAATTTTTCTTCATAATTAGTTCAACTCTACATTAAGTGCTAATGATTTAATTTCTTTAACTAAAACGTTAAATGATTCTGGTATTCCAGACTCAAAATTTTCCTCTCCTTTAACTATTGTCTCGTAAACTTTAACTCGTCCTGCAACATCATCTGATTTAACTGTCAATATTTCTTGTAAAGTATATGATGCTCCATAAGCCTCTAAAGCCCAAACTTCCATTTCCCCAAATCTTTGTCCACCTAGTTGAGCTTTTCCACCAAGAGGTTGTTGTGTTACTAAACTATATGGACCAGTAGATCTAGCATGTATTTTGTCTTCGACTAAATGGTGAAGTTTTAACATATAAATTGTTCCTACAGTTACAGGTCTATCAAATTTTTCTCCTGTTCTGCCATCCCATAAATATGTTTGTCCTGATCCAGGTAGATTTGCAAGTTCCAGCATACTAGTAACATCTTTTTCTTTTGCGCCATCAAAAACTGGTGTTGCTATCGGTACTCCACTTTGTAAATTTTCACACAGATCTTTAAATTCTGTTTTATTTAATTTGTCTATTTTCTCATTAAAAAATTCTTTTCCATAAACACTTTTTAGAAAGTTGGTAATCTTTTCATTTTTTTCTATTTTTTTCTGGTTAGCATCTATAATTTTTTTAATGCTTTCACCAAATTCCTTACACGCCCACCCAACATGGGTTTCTAATATTTGACCTACATTCATTCTACTTGGTACACCCAAAGGGTTAAGAACAATGTCTACAGGTTCACCATTCTCTCTATATGGCATATCTTCAACAGGAACTATTTTACTAACAACTCCCTTATTTCCATGTCTTCCAGACATTTTATCACCAGGTCTTAATCTTCTTTTAATTGCTACAAAAACTTTTACCATTTTCATTACGCTTGGAAGTAGATCATCTCCTTGTCTGATTTTTAAAACTTTATCTTCAAATCTTTCTTGAATATCTTGCTTTGCTTGCTCATATTGATTTTTTAGTTGAGCAAGTCCTTGTTCTTTTTCGTTATTGTTGATTGATATTTTAAATAAATCTGAACCGCTTAAATTATCAATTAATTCAGAATCTATTTTATCTCCCAAATTTAAATTTTTAAATTTTTTACTTAATGTCAAACCATTTAAAATTTGTCCAGCTCTTTGTTTTATACTTCTTTCTAATATTTCCTCTTCAACAATTTTATCTTGTTGAACAGACTCAATTTCTGCTCTTTCTATTGTTATAGATCTCTCATCTTTTTCAATTCCATGTCTATTAAAAACTCTAACATCTACTACTACACCACTACTACCACTTGGCATTTTTAACGATGTATCAGTCACATCGATTGCTTTTTCACCAAAAATTGATCTCAATAATTTTTCTTCTGGACCAGAGGCAGAGTCTCCTTTTGGAGTTACTTTACCAACCAAAATATCTCCAGCTTTAACTTCAGCTCCTATATATACCACTCCAGATTCGTCCAAATTTTTTAATGCTTCTTCATTAATATTAGGTATGTCTCTAGTGATATCTTCTTCACCTAACTTAGTATCTCTAGCCATTACCTCGTATTCTTCTATATGAATTGAGGTAAAAACATCGTCAGTAACACATCTTTCTGAAATCAGAATTGAGTCTTCAAAATTGTAGCCTTGCCATGGCATGAATGCTACTGTAACATTTTTACCTAAAGCCAACTCACCTAACTTAGTTGATGGTCCATCAGCAATAATATCTCCAGAATTTACTTTGTCTCCAACTCTAACAAGTGGTTTTTGATTAATACAAGTATTCTGATTAGATCTTTTAAATTTTTGTAAATTATATATATCTACTCCTGATTTTGTTAAATCCTTTTCATCAGTAGCTTTGATAACTATTCTTTTACCATCAATTTTATCTACAATGCCGTCTCTTTTAGCCACTATAGTTACACCAGAATCTAAAGCAACGTCACTTTCAATACCTGTTCCTACTAGTGGAGACTCCGGTTTTAAAAGTGGAACTGCTTGTCTCATCATGTTTGAACCCATTAAAGCTCTGTTTGCATCATCATTTTCTAAAAAAGGAATTAAAGATGCAGCAACTGATACAAGTTGTTTTGGTGAAACGTCTATATAATCTACATTTTCAGGCTTAGATAGAATGAAATTTAGATTTTGACGACAAGAAACTAAATCTTCAGTAATTTTACCGTTCTTATCAACTTTAGAATTTGCTTGAGCAATAGTAAATTTTGTTTCCTCCATTGCAGCTAAATACTCTATATTATCTTCAACTATTCCATTTTTAACTTTTTTATATGGGCTTTCAATAAACCCGTATTTATTAATCTTGGCGTAAGTTGATAAACTGTTTATTAAACCAATGTTTGGGCCTTCGGGTGTTTCTATTGGGCATATTCTGCCGTAATGCGTAGGATGAACGTCTCGCACTTCAAAACCTGCACGCTCTCTTGTTAATCCTCCTGGTCCTAGTGCTGAGACTCTTCTTTTGTGAGTGATTTCAGAAAGAGGATTTGTTTGATCCATAAATTGAGAAAGTTGCGACGTCGCAAAAAAATCTTTTAAAGAAACCGTAAGGGGTTTTGCATTAATCAAATCTTGTGGCATAGATGATTCAACATCAAGAGTAGTCATTTTTTCTTTAATGGCTCTTTCCATTCGATAAACACCGATACGAGCTTGATTTTCAACTAACTCACCCACTGATCTAACTCTTCTATTTCCTAAATGATCAATATCATCGACTTCATCTTTGCCATCTCTTAAGTCTAGCATTTTTTTAATAATTGCTAAAATATCATCATTTCTTAAGATAGTGATTTTGTCTGAACATTCTAATTCTAGCCTCGAATTAATTTTAACTCGCCCAACATCGGATAAATCATATCTATCAGAACTGAAAAATAAATTATTAAAAATTTGAGTAGCGATTTCAATTGTGGGTGGCTCCCCAGGTCGTAAAACTTTGTATATTTCGTTTATAGCATCATTTTTGTTTTCGTTTTTATCATTTAACAAAGTTTGTAATAAATAAGGTCCTTTGTTAATAGAGTTAGTAATAGAAATTTCAATAGTTGAAATATTTGCATCAATAATTTTTTGTAATAGCTCATCAGTAATTTCAGTACCAATTTTATAATCAATGTCGCCTGAATTAATATTTTTATGTAAAAATTTACCATATAAAGATTCATTAGATACAAATATTTCTTTAAGACCATCTTTAAAAAGTTTTGTTGCGGTCAAGAAATTAATTTTTTCTCCAGCTTTAATTACTACTTTTTGAGATTTTGCATCAATTACTTCTTCAGAAAAATTTTTTGTTTTGTAATTTTCAGGATTAAATTTTGTTTTCCATTTTTTAATTTTTGTATCATAAATAAAATTTTCTTTTTGATAAAATTCGTTCGCTATATCTTGCTTAGTGTAGCCTAAGGCTATTAATAGTGTCGTTGCAAAAACTTTCTTTTTTCTATCAATTCTGAAATATAGAAAATCTTTTACATCGTATTCAAAATCTAACCATGAGCCCCTGTTAGGTATAACTCTACAATTAAAAAGTAATTTTCCACTAGCGTGAGATTTTCCTCTGTCATGATCAAAAAAAACTCCTGGGCTTCTATGCATTTGGTTGACAACCACTCTTTGAACTCCATTTGTTATAAAAGTTCCACTATTTGTCATCATAGGCACTTCGCCCATATAAACTTCTTGCTCTTTTGCTGATAAAATTTCTTTTGTATTATTTTCTTGATCTATTTCATATACAACAAGTCTTAATGTGCATTTAAGAGCTGAGGAATAAGTTAATCCTCTAGCAATGCACTCTTCTGTATCAAATTTTGGTTTTTCTAATTTATAGGAAATATACTCTAATGTTGCCTTTTCGTTTATATCTTCGATTGGAAATATACTTTTAAAAACTCTATCAAAACCTTTTAGCAATTTTTCATTTATATCGCTTCTGTGTTCAGTTAGTTCCTTATATGAATTTTTTTGAACCTCAATTAAGTTTGGAATTGATAAACCTTCCTTCAGTTTACCAAAGTTTTTTCTTATATTTTTTTTTTCCGTAAACGATAAATACATCTATACTTTTTTACTGATTAATAAAAATAACCAGCAATTAAATTCTTTTTTTAAAACTACTTAAGTTCTACTTTTGCGCCAGCTGCTTCTAATTTTTTCTTAATTTCTTCAGCTTCTTTTTTATTTACACCCGACTTAACTTCTTTAGGAGCGCCTTCAACTAAGTCTTTAGCTTCTTTTAAACCTAATGTTGTTATTGCTCTAATTTCTTTAATAACGTTAATTTTTTTGTCACCTGCCGCTGCAAGCATAATTGTAAACTCATCTTTTTCTTCAGCGGGAGCTGCTCCTGCTGCTGCTGGTGCTGCTGCAACAGCTGCTGCTGCTGTAACGCCCCATTTTTCTTCTAATTGTTTTGAGAGTTCTGCTGCTTCAACCACAGTCAAACTTGATAAATCGTCTATAATTTTATTTAGATCAGCCATAATATTTTAATTTTTGTAGGGTTTATTTTTTACTTTTTTCGAGCGCTAAAATAGCGATTTTTGAAGCTGGTGCAAGTAAAATACTTGCGATTTTTTGCGCTGGAGTACGTAAAATTCCTACAATTTTGGCCCTAGCTTCATCTAAAGTAGGTAAAGTTGCGACATTTGCAACTCCAGCTACATCTAAAACTTCCTCACCCATGATTCCACCCAAAATTTTAAGACTTTTATTTTCTTTCGAAAATTTTGTTAAAATTTTTGCAGAAGTTATTGCATCTTTTGATAAAGCAACTGCAGTAGGTCCAGTGAATAAATCAGTAAGATTTTTACATTTAGAATTTTTTAACGCTAATTTTGTAATTCTATTTTTAGTAATTTGGAATTTTATACCATGCTCTCTCATCTGTTTTCGTAAATCATCTAATTGTTTTACTGTTAATCCTTGATAATGAGTTACTAATACAGCTTCACTATTTTCAAATTCAGCTGTCATATTTTTAATATAGTTTTGTTTTTGTTCTTTATTCATCATAACTAAATATTTTTTGGTAGTTTAATTTTGTATGAAACTCCCATTGTTGAAGTTAAAAAAGCGCTCTTAATTAAATCTCCTTTTACAGTAACGTTATTTTTTTCTTTTTCAAGGGTTTCAAATATTGCATTAAAATTTTTGATCAATTTATCGTCAGAAAAGTTTTTTTTACCTAAGCTTAGACCTATATTTCCATCTTTATCATTTTTAATTTCTACTTGACCTGATTTTGCACTTGTTACAGCATTTTTAATATCTTCAGTTACTGAACCAAGTTTTGGATTTGGCATCAAACCTTTTGGTCCTAATATTTTTCCTAATTTTGAAAGTTTTATCATCATTTTAGGTGTGCATATTAATTTTTCGAAGTTTAATTCACCAGATTTAATTTTTTCAATAAATTCATCTCCTCCAACAATATCAGCTCCTGCATCTTTGGCGTCTTTGTTTTTACTATCCTCACACACTACTGCCACTTTTATTTTTTTTCCAGAGCCAGAAGGTAAATTAACTACTGTTCTTAAATTAATTTCATTTTTTTTTTGTTTATTGTTTATTTGTAAGCTTAAATCAATTGACTCATCAAACTTAGTTGTACAATTTTTTTTAACCAAAGGTATTAATTTATCAACAGTTTCAGATGGTGATTTTTTAGTATCAATTGGTAATTTTTTAAATCTTTTTGATGTCATTAGTCTTTTACCTCAATACCCATTGATCTTGCTGAACCTTTAATTATTTTGACCGCCTCTTCTAAATCGTGCGCGTTTAAGTCTTGCATTTTTTTCTTAGCAATTTCTT
Source organism: uncultured Pelagibacteraceae bacterium (assembly GCA_902522325.1). GTDB lineage: Bacteria > Pseudomonadota > Alphaproteobacteria > Pelagibacterales > Pelagibacteraceae > Pelagibacter. Next base: position 7,191 of record CABYVA010000017.1, on the reverse strand, counting down.
CTGCTTGTTTTTTTGTTATTGACGCTACTATTTGTCTACCTGGCTCTTGAGAACCTCCCTTAAGTTTGGCAGCTTCTTTTATAAAATGTGATGCAGGTGGAGATTTAATAATAAAATCAAATTTTTTGTCTTTGTAAACTGTTATAATTACAGGTACAGGCTTACCCATAAAGTTTTTTGTTTTTTCGTTAAAAGCTTTGCAAAATTCCATTATATTGATTCCTCTTTGGCCTAATGCAGGACCAACAGGTGGAGCAGGATTTGCCTGTCCTCCTTTAATTTGTAATTTTACATATCCACTAATTTCTTTTTTTGCCATTAACTTACCTTTTCAACTTGATTATATTCTAAATCCACTGGTGTCGGTCTTCCAAATATTGAAACAGAAACTTTTAGTCTTGATTTTTCTTCATCAATATCTTCAACAAGTCCACTGAATGATGCAAATGGTCCATCTATCACCTGAACTTTTTCACCTACAGTATATTCTATACCAGATTTTGGTTGGGCTACTCCATCTTTTATTTGGCCTAATATTTTCTCTATTTCCTTATCGGATACTGGCGCTGGTATTCCTTTAGAGCCTAAAAATCCACTAACCCTCTTTATATTTTTTATCATATGATAAATATTATTATCCATTTCGCTTTTAATTAACACATATCCAGGAAAATATTTTTTTTTTCTTTGTACTCTTTTGCCTCTTTTGACTTCTGTGACATCGTGTGTTGGTACTACAATTTCTTCGATTTTATCTGAAATATTAGCTTTTTGTGCTTCTTCTTTAATTAAACCGGCAACTTTATTTTCAAAACTAGAATGAGATTGTACTATATACCAATTTTTCATTATATACTTACCTTCAGCAACAATTCTAAAAAAAATTTTAATACTTGATCCAATAATAAAAAAAATAAAGATGCAACTATAGCCATTGCAACAACCATTAAAGTTCCTTGCATTGTTTCTTTGCCTGTTGGCCAAGTAACTTTAAAAGCTTCTTGTTTTACATCCTGAAAAAATTTTAATGGGTTTTTCATATTTTGTCTATTTGCTGGCAGGAGCGGAGGGACTCGAACCCTCAGCCTCCGGTTTTGGAGACCGGCGCTCTACCAGTTGAGCTACACTCCTATAGAAGCTTACTCTAATATTTTTGTTACTACACCTGCCCCTACTGTTTTTCCACCTTCACGAATTGCAAAATTTAATTTTTCACTCATCGCTATCGGAGTTATTAATTTAACAGTAAACTTAGCGTCATCTCCAGGCATAATCATTTCTGTTCCAGAAGGTAACTCTACTTCACCTGTTACATCTGTAGTTCTGAAATAAAATTGAGGTCTATACTTAGTAAAAAAAGGAGTATGTCTTCCACCTTCTTCTTTTTTTAAAACATAAGCTTGGGCTTCAAATTTAGTATGAGGTGTAACTGAGGCAGGTTTTGCTAAAACTTGTCCTCTCTCTACATCGGTTCTTTCAACACCTCTTAACAATGCACCAATATTATCTCCAGCTTCACCTGAATCTAAAAGTTTTCTAAACATTTCAACACCAGTGCAAACTGACTTCTTGGTATCTCTTATACCTATAATTTCAATTTCATCTCCAGTTTTAATAATCCCTTGCTCAACTCTTCCTGTAACAACTGTTCCTCTTCCTGATATTGAAAAAACATCTTCTACCGGCATAAGAAAAGGTTTATCTTTTGGTCTGTCTGGTTGTGGAATATGTTCATCAACAGCTTTCATTAATTCCATTATTGCGTTTTTTCCTGTTGCTTCATCTTTTCCTTCTACAGCGTTTAATGCAGATCCTTTTATAATAGGTGTTTTGTCACCAGGAAATTTATATGAAGTTAAAAGTTCTCTGATTTCCTCTTCAACTAGATCAATTAATTCTTTATCTTTTACTTGATCAACTTTGTTTAAAAAAACAACAATAGCAGGAACACCAACTTGTCTTGCTAAAAGAATATGCTCTCTAGTTTGTGGCATTGGGCCATCAGCAGCATTCACAACGAGTATAGCTCCATCCATTTGAGCTGCTCCCGTTATCATATTTTTTACGTAGTCAGCATGACCTGGGCAGTCAACGTGAGCGTAATGCCTTTTTTCAGTTTCATACTCAACGTGCGCTGTTGATATAGTTATTCCTCTTTCTTTTTCTTCTGGAGCTTTATCAATTTGATCATAAGCTATAAATTTTGCTCCACCACTTTCAGCCAAAACTTTAGTTATAGCTGCAGTTAAAGTTGTTTTACCATGATCCACGTGACCTATTGTACCTATATTACAATGGGGTTTATTTCTTACAAATTTTTCTTTCGACATTACTTTTTATCCTCAGTTTATTTTCTCTTGTTATTTTTTTGGAGCGGGTAAAGGGAATCGAACCCTTACATCCAGCTTGGAAGGCTAGCGTTCTACCATTGAACTACACCCGCAACACCCAAGTATACACTCCATATTGTACAAATTTTTATTGAATGGTGGAGGGGGAAAGATTCGAACTTTCGAAGACCGAAGTCAACGGGTTTACAGCCCGCCCCATTTGACCGCTCTGGAACCCCTCCCGTGTCGGGGAAGTGTCCCCTGTTCAATAAAGCTTCAGACAACATGCGTTTTATATATTTTTATTGCTCAATTGCAACACGAGATTTACAAGGAAAAAATGGTAAAAAACGTATAAAATAGTCAAATATTAATGAATAAATCATCTTTTTTTATAGTAGGTCAACATGCGGTTATAGAGGCTCTAAAAAATCCAAATAGAAAGGTTTTAAGAGTTTTTTTAACTGAAGAAAGTAAGAAAAATATTCATAGGAAAAATCAAAAAAAAAACATCCTGCAAGATGTGAAAATTTTTTATAAAACTAAGAAAGAATTAGATAATTACACAACAAAGGATCAAATATCACATCAAGGTTATGTTGCAGAAGTTGAAGAGTTGGATCAACCAGTACTGAAAGAATTTATAAAAAATAAAAACAACTTAACACTAGCATGTCTTGATGAAGTTAGCGACCCAAGAAACATTGGTTCGCTTATTAGAAGTGCAGCTTCATTTAATATTGATGGTTTAATAGTTAAAGACAGACATTTTCCAAGCAAAAGTAAACTTATGTATAAATCAGCAAGTGGATGTCTTGAATACATTAACATATTTAAAGTCTCAAATATAAATTCTACTTTAAAAAGTTTAAGAGAAAAAAATTTTTGGGTTTATGGATTTGATTCAAATGCTAAAAAAGATTTTACAGAGATCAAATGGCAAGGGAATAATATACTACTTTTTGGTTCTGAAGGATTTGGAATGAAACATCATACTGCTAAATATGCAGATTTTTTTGTTCGTATCAATATTAGCAAGGATGTCGAAAGCTTGAATATATCGAATAGTGCAGCTATCGTATTTCATTATTTAAGTAGTTTAAAAAAAAATCTTGATTAGTATTTAAATAATTTATAAAAGTTACTTGTGCCCTTGTAGCTCAGTTGGTAGAGCAATTGATTTGTAATCAATAGGTCCGCGGTTCGAATCCGTGCGGGGGCACCACTTCATTTATTAAATTTTGGTGGGACTGGTAGGTTACGCTCCTACTACCCCCTCGATGTCAACGAGGTACTCTACTATTGAGCTACAGTCCCTTTTTAATTTGTAGAAGTTTCTCTTCTTAGTTGCTCAATTCTAATTTTCTTATGAAGACTTTTTTTCTTATCATAAAGTAAATTAAAATTAATTTTTTTATCTATTTTAACTTTAATCTTCTTTGCATTTCTTACTTCCACATTGTCAGCCACTGAACTTATAGGTCTTTTTACATGATCTAAATTCAATATCTTTATTTTTGATTTGTCACTCAAGGTTATTCCTTTCCATCTTCTCGGTCTAAAAGGACTAATAGGAGTTATTGCAATTTTTTTTGAGTTTAAATTTAAGATTGGTCCATGAACTGATAAGTTGTAAGCGGTGCTACCGGCAGGCGTAGATACTAGAATCCCATCTGATCTTAATTTTTTTATTATAATTTTATTACCATTTGAAATTTTAAGTGAAGCTGCTTGTCTGCTTTGTCTAAGGATCGAAACCTCATTTATTGCTATATGATTTTTAGTTCGATTCTGCTTATTTATAACTGACATTTTTAAAGGATTTATTTTTACTAACTTAGAACTAGTAATATTTTTTAAAATATTTTTTTTAGAAAATTTATTCATTAAAAAACCATAATTTCCAGAATTTATTCCGTAAAAGGGTTTGTTAAATTTGTAGTACTTTTTTAAAGTATGCAACATGAAACCATCACCTCCTATAACAATAACAGTATCAGCTTTAACAATTGAACTAGAAACAATTTGTTTCTTTATTAAAGATTTTATCTTTAATGAATTTCTATTTGTATCTGAAATAATACAATATTTTTTTTTCATGCTTGTTACTGGTGCCCTCGGCCAGACTCGAACTGGCACTCCCAAAAGGGCAAGGATTTTAAGTCCTTTGTGTCTACCAATTTCACCACGAGGGCATTAATGAATTTCATGAGTATTTATTCTAATATTTATAATTGAACAAGGCTAATAAGTAAAATTTTTTTAATTTATCTTCCTATGCTCTGGTCTTGCTCTGGTTGTCCCATAATCTATAGGATGATATTTTAACAAACCCAGAACCACGATCCCTAAAATTTTTTTCAGTTCTTTTTATTTTTGAATTTTTCAGTGAATGATCCAGCTAAAATACCTGCGGGTAGAGCAACTATCCCTATGCTAGAAAATGCAGAGATAACTGCAAAGATTTTTCCAAGAGCAGTAATTGGATATACGTCTCCATAGCCTACTGTGGTTAAAGCTGCAGCAGCCCACCAAATACTTCTAATTATACTTCCAAAAGCTTCTGGCTGATTTTCTGCTTCAAGAAGGTACATAAAAGTTGATGATATAATCAATACAGTTGTTGATATTGCAATCGCAAAAATTAATTCTTGTTTTCTATCAGATATGGCATCTAAAACATTTTTTAATGCAGTTGAATATCTTCCAAATCTAATAACGCTAAATAGTCTAATTAGTCTAAATAATCTCAATAGAAAGGTTTCATTAACACCTGAGATAAACAAAGGTAAAATTGCTAATAAATCAATTAGGGTCCAAAAACTAAAAATATAAGAAATTCTTCCGCTAATTCCTCTAAATTTTTTAATATAACCACATGTAATTACTCTTATTAAGTATTCGATTGTAAAAATAACACCAAAAAAATATTTGCTATATTCAAAAAAGTTTTGATATTTTAAATAAATATCATTCTCAGTTTCGACTATAACTATTATTGAACTTGCAATAATTAATAGTATTAAAATTTTTTGTAAAATTGAAAAACTTTTCTTTGATTGTCCAAAATTAAGTTGGTTATAAATATTTTTTAACACAACTATAAACTTTCATACAGTTGACCAGTTAAACTCATTATTGCGGCTTCATCTGGATCAATGTATCCATTTAATAATACCGGTGAGCCATTTGACTTTTCAAGTTGGATTGAATCGGGGTTAATCGTTTCTCTCATTATTTTGTCCCATGCAAGCTTAATGTTTTTTTTATCACCATCGTAAAAAATTCCTTTATTAGTGACGTATAAAGTACCAACAGCATCTGACTGAAGAGATTTTGATAAGCCAAATTTTCCTAAACCACCTCTTAAAAAAATTGCTGGTGCAACTTTTTTTCTCAAAAATATACCACCAAAACCAAATCCTCCTGTTCTTTTATAAGCCATTAAACTTAAGTTTTCAAAAACTGCATAGATTTTCTCTCCCTTAGACAATCTTATTCCAGCGTTAACAGGACTTACCATTTCATCGAAATAACAAGTTCCATCAAACCTGGTAGTCTTCGCAGCTTCGCTTGGAGACATTTTGTAATATTTTCCAATTGCTATTCTATAACTTTTTTCCCATTTATTTTGTTGCATAAAACCGTAAAGAAAAAAAATTCCAAATAGAACTGCGCCACCAATTAAATATTCCATTGTTTGATACTATCAATGATCTATGGAAATGAAAATCGTAATTATCTCTTTGATTGTTAGTCTACGTCTCTCACTCAGACCAAAGAGATCTTAAATAATTTGAAAATTTAACACTATTAATTACTACTCTCAACTCGTCTCTAAATTTCATTTCTTCACTCCAGTCAGTACAAGACACTCTGAATACGGCTTCAGAAGGAAACAAAAAGATAGTTTCTTCTACTATAGACTTTCCAGATTCATCCTGCATGTGTTTAGCTCTGCTATTGTAACTTTTAACATTTTCATCATTAATATAATTTTTCAATTCAATAACAATTTCATCTTTGAATTTTGAACATTCTTTTATGTTTTTTTCATAATAAATAAATCCTTCTACTGAGTGAATTATCTTCTCTTCATCATTTTTTAAAATTGTAAATGATAATTGTTCGTACATTTCTAAATTTTTATAACTCTGCAGTCTTACTATTAGAAACTTAGTATTTGGATATTTGGCGGAAGGTGTGTACTGGTGCTTTCTAGCATTGTCAATCTCATCTTTACTGAAATGATCTAACAAACTATCACCTACGCTAATCCCTTCTATCTCAAATTCATTAATGTCATCTGCTTTAACTAATGATTGAAGACTTAAGATTAAAAATAATATTATGAAAAAAACTTTCATAATTTTACTTGATATATTTAAAAAAATTCTCAAATTGTAGAAATTTGAACTTCTTGTATAATTAATTGTAACCATCATCAAACCATTTTAAAATTTCTTTACTATATGCTCCAACGGATAGATTATCTGACCAATTTTTATTTTCAAACTCTTTACTCCAGTCAGTACATTCTACTCTTATATGATCTCCCCTATCATTACCTTCTAATAAAAAAACTGTGTTAGTTATTCGTGATTTGCCGCTTTTGTCATAAGTGTGTGGTTGATCTTTATTAGTTTCTTCTTTTGCACTCGAAAAATAGTCTCTTAAACTTTTCACAATTTCTTTTTTTTTTTTAAGGCACTCTTTATTCTTTAAAAAAATAAACGCTCCTAAAGTTCTAATTTCATAACTTTCATCTCCTCTTTTAAGATATATGTCCATAGATTCATAAATTTTTAAATCATTGTATCCAACAACATAATATTTCTTATTTTTTGTATAATTTCTTTTT
>CABYVA010000016.1 GCA_902522325.1 uncultured Pelagibacteraceae bacterium | reverse complement strand
TTAAAATTGCAGATTTAGGATCAGGGATAGGAATCTTTCCAAAAAAAATATCTGAATTTTATAAAGTTGATTGTTATGAAAAAGGAAAAATTTTTATTAATTTTATTAAAAAAAAACTAAATTTAAACTGCTTTGATATAAAATCATACAATTTGAAAGCAAAAAAATATAATTTTATTACAATTAATAAAATTATAGAACATATTAAAAAACCTAAGAACTTTTTAGTAAAATTAACTAAAAACTTAAAAAAAGGTACAATTATTTATCTTGAAGTTCCAGATGTTTTGGCAGAAATAAATGGAGCAGCAAGTGAAGAATTTAATATTGAACATTTTCACGTATTTAGCCCTAAATCTTTATCATATTTATTAAAAATTTCTAATTTAAGATTATTACACATGTCTAGAATAAAAGAAAAATCTGGAAAATACACAATATATTGTTTTGCAATCAAAGATTTAAATGCAGTGTGAATAAATATAATTATAAATTTATTTAGTATTAATGAAAAAAAAAAATTTTTCTAATCAGACCCTAAGTAGTGCAAATAAAAAATTGATTAAAAATTATGATACTAAAGAAAGTTTATTATTTGTAGATAGGGAAAGAAAAGACTCAGCTTATTTGTTTTCCCTATGTGCTGCCGCTGCCAACAGTAAATTTAAAAAAAAAATATATTTATTAACTGATAAAGAAAAAAATGATGAAATTATTAAGTCATATAAAAATTTTGGTTTTCAGAATTTCCTTGAAGGAGTAAATAAATTTCAATATTTCAAAAATTTTGTTTTATTTATAAAATCCTTTATTTCGTCTATAATTTGTATCATCAAAATTAAAAATTCAAATTTTCTATGGTTTATAAATTTTTATAAAATTAATAATATTTTATTTGGAGATTTGATTTATGATACGTATATAAGATTTAATGATAAGTATACAAATCCTAAAATCGATATAAATTTTTTTAAACTATTAGTGGTTTGTACTTTTAGAGTGCATCTGCTTTTAAAGTATATTAAAAATTATAATGTTAAGATTATAATTGTAGGTACAGAGTATTATGCTTTTAATGATGGTGTCGCCTTAAGAATTTCAACATATAAAAAGGAAATAAGAAATTTTACATTCAGAAGGTTTAACAAAAAAGGTTATTTTGAAATATTAGAATTTGATAAAAAGGTTAAATTTACAGGATATAATAGTTTACAAAACAAATTACTGTTAAAAAGATTTAGCAGATTAAAAATTAGTAAATCAAAAATAAATGAATTTTACAATAAAAGAAAAAATCTTAAATCTGCAAATTTATATACGAGAAAAACATTTAAAAGAGCTAACAAAGGTTTAGGACATAAATTTATAAGTAAAGTAATTAAATTACGTAAAAATAAAAAAATAATCTTATATGCTTCTCACGCGCTTGCCGATGCCTCTCATAATCTTGGTATTAACTATTCATTTCAAGATTATTATAGCCAGTTTAAAGAAACTTTAATCAATGTTTATAAAAATGACGATAAAAACATTTGGATATTTAGAAGTCATCCTTCATCAAATTTGAACAACGAAAGACAAAAATTATTGAACTTAATTATCCAATATCCAAAAAAAAATATTTTCTTTTGTCCATTAAACGTTCCCATAATTAAGTTAAGCCAGGTATGTGACACCGTTGTAACGGGAAGAGGGACTATTGCATTAGAATTTCTTTGTGAAAAAAAACAAGCAATTTTAGCAGGTGTACCTAGGTATTTACATAGAGGTTTAAACTTAAATTATTGCACTAAAAAAGAAAAATATTTTAAATTTATTAATCAAATTAATTACTTACAAAAACCAACTAAACATAACAGTGAATTAGCAAAAAAAATATTATATTTTTATGAAATGGGATTTTTTGTAAGTAAAAAAATTGATTATTGTGATCTAGCTAAAGACAAACAAATTTTAAAAGTATTAAACATTTTTTTGAAATCTAAGGTCACAGAAAAAGATTACAAAGAAATTTCAAATATTTTTAAAAATAAATTAGAAAATAGTAATTTTTTTTCTTTAATACGAAAAAAGATTTAAAAATGAGATAGTTTCAAGTGAAAAAGAGTGAATATATATTAGTTCTTTATTGTTCAACTCTTGAACTTTACGACATTTTTTAGCCATCATTATTGTTCAAAATTTGAACATATGGAAAAAAATCAAGAATATTTAAATATATTAAGAAAACTTAAAAAGAAACCTGAAAGTTCTCAAAGAAATTTATCAAAAAACCTAGGAATGAGTTTAGGAAAATTAAACTACTGTTTAAATGCGTTAAAAAAAAAAGGATTAATTAAAATTACGAATTTTAAAAAAAATCCTAAGAAACTTTCTTACGCGTATATTCTTACTCCTAAAGGCATTTCATTAAAAACAAAATTAACAATAAATTTTATGAAAAAAAAAATGAAAGAATATGATGATCTTAAAAATGAACTTGATAAAGAAAAAAAACTTTAATCACACTTAAATTATACGATGAAAAATATATTAAATTGATTGGTAGAAATGTTTAGAGAAATTTATAAAGTTTTATCACAAAAGGAAAAGTTGTATTTAATATTTGTTTTTTTTGGAGCCTTTTTAGCATCTTCTATGGATGTGATAGGCATTGGATCTATAGTTGTATATATAACCTTTTTATCAAATCCAGACGAAATTATTTCAAAAATTCCTTTTAATAATATTACTGAATATTTGAATTCACTAAGTGAGAATGAATTGGTAGTATTTTTTTCAATTTTTTTAGTTTCAATATTTCTTTTAAAAAATATATTTTTATTTTTTTATTTTTATGCAGAAGCTTTGATAAATAAAAAAATGGTTGTTAGAGCAAGTGCTAAAATATTAAGTTACTATTTACTACAAAATTATTCTTTTTATCTAAATACCAACTCCTCAAAAATGGTGAATTCAGTTTTAATAGAAACTGGAAGATTTGTACATTATATTTTTAGTTTTCTTCTACTTTATAGAGAAATAATAGTTCTGCTATTAATGGTAGTTTTTTTATTTAATTTCAGTTCACAATATTCATTTTTAGTCATCTTAGTTATGATTATATTTTCAGCATTATTCTTTTTAAAATTTAAAAATATTATTAAGAAAGTAGGTGTAGAAGCTACAAAATATTCTGAGCTAAATTATAAAACTCTTTACGAAATTTTTAATACGATAAAAAGCATAAAATTGTCGAGCAGATATGATTATTGGACTAAAAAATTTAAAAATTACAAAAATAAGTTTCACTCAAATCAAGTAAAAAATTATATGTTTGGCAGAATTCCAAGAATATTTTTAGAAATTGTTTCTGTTTTTAGTTTAGTAACCATTATACTAATACTTGTTTTAAAAGGAAAAACCATTTACGAAGTTATTACTTTATTAACTTTAGTTTCCTTAATAATTATAAGATCACTTCCTGCTTTTGTAAATATTAATACGGGAATAGCTGCATTAAATTTTAACTCAGAAACTTTCAAAAAAACCCTTTCAAATTTGAAGCAATTTAAAGAATATGAAAAATTTAATAATAAAAAAAAAGATCGAGCCACAATAGAAAATGTTGAAAAAATAAATTTGATAGATGTTAACTTTAGTTATTTAAAAGACAAACAGATACTTAAGAATATTTCGCTAGAACTTAAAAAGGGAGAAATGGTAGGAGTAGTGGGTAAAACAGGTAGTGGAAAAACTACTTTAGTGGATTTATTAACAGGACTAATCAAACCAGATTCAGGAAAAGTGTTAATAAACAATCAAGGTTATGAAAATATTTTTTTTGGATCAATTGGTTATATAACTCAAGATACCATGCTAATTGATGACTCAATAACAAATAATATTTGTTTGGGAATAGAAAATAAAAATATAAGTAAAGATAAATTGTTTTTTGCCTTAGAATCCTCTTGTTTATCTGAATTTATCTCAAATTTACCGGAAAAAGAGGGCACATTTGTTGGAGACAGAGGTATTAGAATTTCTGGAGGTCAAAAGCAACGTATTGGTATTGCAAGAGCAATCTATAATGATTTTGAAATTTTAGTCTTAGATGAAGCAACTAGTTCACTAGATTATTCTACAGAGAAAAAAATAATGACTAAAATTAATCAAATGAAAAAAGATAAAATTATAATCATGATTACACATAGATTATCGACATTAGATTTCTGCGATAAAGTAATTTTGCTGGAAGAAGGTGCAATAAAAGACATAGGCAAGATAGATTATATTAAAAATAAATACGAATATATATTAAATAAGAATTAAAATTTTTTTATGACAGCAAAAAATAAAATTAAACTAGTTGATTGTACTTTAAGAGATGGTGGTTACTATAATAACTGGGAATTTAAAAAAGATTTGATTAATCAATATCTTAAAGTAATGGATGATATAAAAGTCGATTATGTTGAGATAGGTTTCAGATTTATCGATAAAATTAAAACAAAAGGTCCTTGTGCATATTCTGAGGAAAATTTTCTTAAAAGTTTAAATATTCCAAAAAATTTGAAAATTGGAATTATGATTAATGCTGCAGATTTTGTTAATAGTAAAGATATAATATCTTTAGCTAAAAAAAATTTTACACCAAAAAAAAATTCTTTAATTTCATTAATAAGAATTGCTTGTCACCACAACGAAATAGAATCCACATTACCTTTAATAAATTGGCTGAAAAAATCCGGATATAAGGTTGGAGTTAACATAATGCAAATACCTGAATTATCATTTAAAGACATTAAAAATTCTGTTTTATATATTAAAAAAGCAAAAGCTGATATTTTGTATTTCGCGGATAGCCTAGGAAGTCTTGATGCTGATAAGACTGCGAAGATAATTAAAAAAATAAGATTATATTGGAAAGGCCCAATGGGCATACATACTCATGATAACATGGGTAAAGCTTTAGAAAATTCTATTTCAGCAATTAAAAATTCAGTTGAGTGGATAGACTCTACTGTTGCTGGCATGGGACGTGGCCCTGGTAATACAAAAACAGAATATGCAATTTTAGAATTTAAAAAGCAAAAATCAGGCAATGACAAACTAGTTAATTTATTAAAATTAGTAAAAGATTATTTCGATCCAATTAAGGAAAAATATAAATGGGGTTCTAACCCATTCTATTATTATGCTGGACTTAATTCTATCCATCCAACTTTTGTACAAGAAATGTTGGGTGCTAATCTATTTGACACAGAGGATATTTATTCAAATTTAACTTATTTAAGTACTGTTGGTGGAAAAAGATATAGTAAAGAGCTAATTTCGTTAGGCAATAAATTATATAAAGATATTAACAAAGGTTCTTGGCAACCAAATAAAGTAATAAAAAACAAAGATGTGCTGATAATTGGTCCTGGTAATTCAATTTTTTTAAACAAAAAGAAAATAATAAAATTTATTAATAAGTATAAACCAATCGTTTTAGTTTTAAATGCCATTAATCCAATACCAAAAAAATATATTTTTGCACATATAGTTTGTCACACGTTAAGATTGCTTTCAGACATTGATAAATATAAAAAATTTAATAAATATTTAATCACACCTTACTCTAGTTTTTCTAAAAATATTAAGTCAAAAATAAAATCAAAAAATGTTTTAGATTTTGGTTTACAGGTAAAAAATAAAAAATTTAAGTTTGAAAAAAAATATGTAGTTTTACCAAATTCATTAGCAATTTCATATGCTTTAGGGATATCTACAAGTGGTGAAGCTAAAAAGATTTATTTAGCTGGACTTGATGGTTATAATGACAGTAGCCCAAAAAAATATGAGATGGACGATCTATTTCAAAATTACAAATTAGAAGATAAAGCGAAAAATATAATTTCTTTAACACCCACTAACTACAAAATTAACATAATGAAAAAAATTTAATGATTGATTATTTAGTTGTTATACCTGCGAGATATAATTCTAAAAGATTACCCGGAAAGCCATTGATAGATATAAATGGAGTTCCAATGATTGTAAGAACCTACAATCAATGTAAAAAAGTTGTTGCCTCGTCTAAGATAGTAGTCGCAACCGACGATAAGAGAATTCAAAAAATTTGTACTAAAAATAAAATAAATTCAATAATAACTTCAAGTAAATGTTTAACAGGAACTGATAGAATTGCAGAAGTAGCAAAAAAAATTAAAAAGAGGTTTTATATTAATGTTCAAGGTGATGAACCAGTGTGCAATCCTTCTGATATAAAAAAAATTATAAATTTTGCAAAAAAAAATCCAGACTTAATTATAAATGGTTATACAGAAATAAAAGATAAAGAGATGTTTTATTCTCCGAATGTACCTAAAGTTGTTTTCGATAGCAGTCAGAATCTTTTATACATGTCTAGAGCTCCAATACCTTCAAATAAAAAGAAATCTTTTATTAAAAGTTGGAGACAAGTTTGTATTTACTCATTTCCTTACAAATCTTTAAAAAAATTTTCTTCAATAAAAAAAAAGACATTATTAGAGTCAATTGAAGATCTAGAGTCGAATAGATTTATTGAACTTGGTTATAAAGTCAAAATGTTAAAAATGTCAGATAGGTCCATCGCAGTGGATACAATGGCTGATTTAAATAAAGTAAGAAAAAAAATTAAAAAATAAATGAAAAAAAAATTTGTCGATCCTAATATAGAAAATAAGTCAAAAACTGTTGAGGAAAAAATTCAACTATTTAAATTTAATGGAAAAATGTTACCCCTGCCTACTGAAATAGAGATAAGTGAGTCAGGAACTTGCAATAGAACCTGTTCATTTTGTCCAAGAAGTGCAAAAGATTTTGTGGATAAAAAAGAGTTTATAAGTAATTTTTTACATCAAAAATTATGCAATGAATTAAAAGGGTTAAAGTATAAAGGTACAATCAGGTATAGCGGTTTTGTAGAACCTTTGATTGATAAAAATATTTTTAATCTTATTAATATGACGAGAACTCATCTTCCAGAGTCAAACATAGAACTTGTTACGAATGGGGATCCCTTAAACTTAAAAAGACTAAATAAATTATTTGAAAATGGCTTAAATAAAATTCTTATTAGTGCTTATGATGATGAAGAAAATGCAATAAAATTAGAAAATCTTTGCATTGATGCAAAATTGAAAAAGAATCAATTTATTGTAAGGCATAGATACTATTCAAAAGACAAAGATTTTGGCATAACTTTGAGTAACAGAGCAGGTTTGATGGAAAATGCAGAATTTAAAATAAAAAGCTTAGAACAAAGTTTAAAAAATCCCTGTTATATACCTTCATATACATTTTTTTTAGATTATCAGGGTGATGTTTTGATGTGCCCACATGACTGGGGAAAAAAAATAATATTAGGAAATTTAAATAAAGAAAAACTTATAGATATATGGTTTAGTAAGAAGTCAATGAATATTAGAAAACTGTTAAATAAATCTAATAGAAATTTTACACCTTGCAATGTTTGTGATGTTGAAGGAACATTTATGGGCGAAAAAAACTCTAAATATTTTAATTAATGAAAAAAAAAGTTTTAATAATCGGTGGTAGTTCAGATATTGGTATTGAATTGGTAAATATTTTTTTAAAAAAAAATTCTTATCAACTACATTTACATTATAACACTAATTCAAAAGTAAACAAAATATATAATAAAAATTGTAAATTGATAAAGTCGGATTTATTCACAGGTAGTGAAAAAAGTATTTTAAAAAAATTTGATAATAATTATGACATCATAATTAACTTAGTTGGCTTTATAAACTCTAAATCTTTTGAAAATTTTTCAATGAAAACTGTAGATAAAAGTCTTAAAATAAATTCTATAATACCTTTATTAATTATTAGAAAATCATTGAAAAATATGGCTAAAAATAAGTGGGGTAGAATACTTAATTCATCAAGTGTTGGTGTCAAATTTGGCGGGGGTAATAAAACTTTTGAATACTCATTAGCAAAACATTTAAATGAATTTATACCAAGCTATTTAAGAAAAATTGCAGAAAAAAATGTATTTTATAATGTATTAAAAATCGGTTTAACTAAAACTAAAATTCATAAAAAGATACCAAATAAAAATCTAATAAAAAGAACTAAACTTTTACCTGTAAAAAAAATGGCTAAACCAAAAGATATTGCAAATTATATTTATTTTTTAACATCATCTCAAAATCAATTTATTACAAGCGAAGTAATTAATATTACAGGTGGAGAATAATTATAAGTTATAAGCGATGGATAATAAAAATGATTATGTTTTAATTTTAGGATCAAAACCTGGCTCTCCAATGCCAAATATTGAAGTTACCGATGTTTACGCAGCTAACGGAGCTGCCGAAAGAGCAAAAACATATAAAACTTTTTTTCCTTCTGCAAATATAATTTCAGTAATTGGAGCAAGGGAGTTTGAAAAAAATATTGAAGTTCAAAAAAGAGTTTTAGATGCATCACCAGATATTGTAGTTTCAAGATCAGGTAAATTAGATTTAGAAAAATATAATTTTAAAAAGAATACAAAATTTATTACTTTCTCAAATTTTGAACAGTTGATGATTCAGTCAAATTTTTTTAATTTTCATATTTTAGACATCATTTTGAAAGAAACTTACTATGAAAGTAAATTTTTTAAAAAAATTGTTCATCTATTAAAATCTATGAAAAGTGGCAGACTAACGGGAGCATCAACAGGCTTTTTTTCAATACTTTATGCACTTAAAATAAATCCACAAAAAAAAGTTATTATATCAGGTATTGGTATGACGGGAGGTGGACATTATTATAATGAAAATTCCAATAGGTATAGCAATAGGTCTTTAGTAGACAGAAAGTTAATATTAAATCTTAAATCTTTTTTTAAATCTAGGCTTTGTACTACTGACCAAGAACTGTCCAAAATAGCTGGAATAGAATTTTGGAGAAAAGATTTAATTAATTAGAAAAAAAAATGTTAAAAAAAATTTTAATAAAAATCAATAATTTAAGTAAAAAATAGAAGTAAATTGAGAAAAATAATAGAATTTTTTGGAGTTTCTGGAAGCGGAAAAACGAAATTAAAAAATAATTTAAAAGTTAAAAATTCATATGATTATAGATCATTAATTTACAATTTTTCAGATAAGTATTTTGTTTTAAGTAAAGATGAAGAAACAAGTTTATTATACTTCAGGATTGTAAAAAGTAGTATAGTAAAAAAAATTAAATATCTTTTAAAGCCAAAAAAACTTTGGGAAAGTTCTACTTTTAAAAACATCAAAAAAAAAGAAACTGTTAAAAATAAGTATTTAAATAATTATAAAAAAATAGTCTCTAAAATTTTCCAAAAAACGAAAAAAAAAAATCTGATTTTCTCAAACTTTGTTTTAAATATTATTAGTAATTTGAAATGTTCTAATAAATTTAAGGAATTAATGAAATTTTGGTTTAAAGAGGAATTTTCATCTTATTATTTATCAAAAAAAATTTCAAATAAAAATTTAATTGATAGCGAAGGATTTGTTCAAAGATTAATTATTTATTTATATTTTACAGAAAAAAATAAACATAAAACTATTACTAAAAAATATTTAAATCTTATGCCCAAGATTGATACTTTAGTAATAGTAAATTTTAATAAATTTTTTATATCTCAAAAGAAGCTAAATTTACCAGATAGAATTAGTTTGAAAAAACAAATTGAAATCTTTTTAAATGTTAAAAAAATTATTTTAGATAAAAAGCTTAAAAAAAAAATAACTAAAATAATAGAAATTAATTCTAAAACTAATTTAAGAAAAATTTTGGCATGAGAAAAAAAATTTTACATTTAAGTTATGATGATTTTACAGGAGCTGGTTTAGCAGCATTAAGATTTCATAATAATTTAAAAAAAAATAACTTTGTTTCTTATTTATTAGTTAATAAGAAAAAAAGTAATTCCACCAATGTTATTGAGATAAGTAAAAAAAATATTTTTAACCATTTTTTAAATAAATCTGAATTTTTCTTTTTAACTGAAAGAAATAAATATGCATTTTATAATAAAAATCGGTATTTAATAAATGATATAAATGAAATAAATTTTTTTGAAAAATTTAAACCTGATATAGTTATTTTTCATTGGATATCAAATTTTATTAATCCAATTTTATTTAAACAAATATACAAAAAATATAAATGTAGAATTTTTTGGAATATTATTGATATTGCGCCGTTAACTGGAGGATGTCATATCAATTGGGGATGTATAAATTTTAAAAGCACATGCAACAATTGTCCGGCTGTTGGAACATTGTTTCAAAGTAGACCAAAAAACACTTTAAAAAATAAAATAGAAATTTTTAAGAATTTAAAAGTTAATTTTTTATATACGGGCAAGTGGATGGGTAAACAAATAGAAAATTCATCAATAGCGAAAAATCATAAGAGTTATAAATTAATGATACCAGTCGATGAAAAATTATTCAAACCTAAGCCACTAATAAAAAGAAAAAATTCTTGGAGGATAAATACAAAAAAAAAAATTATCCTTTTCCGTTCTTCTTCACATTTGAGAAAAGGAATTGATATATTGGTATCAGCAATAGATCACTTGATAAACAAATCTTATTTTTTAAAAAACAAATTTTGTTTATTATCTATAGGCGATAAATTCGCTGAAGAAAGATTAAAAAATATAGATATAGAATATATTAATTTAGGCAATATTCGCTCTGAAAATAAACTTTCTGAAGTTTATCAACTATCTGACATATTTGTGTCACCATCTATAGATGATGTTGGACCAATGATGATTAATGAAGCAGTAATTTCTGGTTTGCCAGTTGTTAGTTTTAACATTGGTGTAGCAGAAGATTTAATTATTAATAAAATCAATGGATATATTGTAAAAAAAAAAAGCTATAAAAACTTATCTAATTCATTAAAGAAGTATTTAAATTCTAGTAATGAAGAAATAAATAAAATGAAAAAGAAATCTAGAGCCATAGGTGTGGAAAAAACAAGCCTTAAAAAGCACATAAAAATTTTTAATAAGATAATAAAAAGTTAATAATTTTATGATTATATTAGGAATCACAAACGATTATACAGCTGGTGCATGTTTAGTAAAAAATAATACCATTGTGGAATGTGTAAGTGAGGAGAGATTTACAAGAGTAAAACAAGATCGTAAATGGCCAGTCAATTCAATTAATTACGTTTTAAAAAGTCAAAAACTAAAATTAAAAAATGTAGATCAAATAGTATATGGTTATTCACAAGGCTTTAAAGCAGAAAAAGATTTGTTATTTTACTTTGATAGAATAGTTCACGAAACAAAAAATAACCCAGATGGTGTAGAAATTTTTAAAAATAGAATCGAGCAAGAAATTATTAGAGATGGAATAAAGAGAAATGAATTTATTGACTTTATAAAAAAAAATAAAATTGAAAATAAGTCTTCATACTTAAGACACCATGAATGTCATGGATATAGCGTATATTGTCTTTCAGAATTTAAAAATGCTCTGATAGTTACCGTTGATGGAAGAGGAGATTTTGAGGCTATAACGATTTCGCAAATTCGGAATGGCAAAATAAAAACTGTTTACCGATCCTCATCTAATGATAGCTTAGGATATTTTTATTCAAGAATAACAAAGCTACTTAACTTCACACCTCATAGACATGAAGGTAAAGTTACAGGCCTTGCAGCAAGAGGAAATCCAATGAAACTAATAAATGTTATGAAAAAGATGATTTATTATAAATCTGGAAAAATTTTTGCTCTCAACGGTGAATACTACAAGCCTTTTTTTACAGATGGTAATAATAAAAAAACATGGAGTAAGAAGGCATTAAAATTTTTCAAGGGACATTCAAAAGCCAATATTGCTGCAGCTGCTCAAAAACATTTAGAAGATTTATTAACAAAAATTATTAGATTTTATATGAAAAAAACAGGTGAAAAAAACTTATGTCTATCCGGGGGTGTTTTTGCAAATGTTCTAGCAAATCAAAAAATTAGAGAACTAAAAGAGGTTAAAAATCTTTTTACACTACCACATGTTGGAGATGAAGGTTTATCAATCGGAGCAGCCGTTGGTTACAACTGGTTAAAAAATAAAAAAAAAACAAAATTTAAAAATCTTTATCTTGGACCAAAATTTAAATTAAAAAAAAAATATTTAGAAAAGAAATATAAAGTAAAAATTAAAAAAATATCCAATATCACTGATTTTATGTTTGATTGTTTAAAACAGAATAAAGTTATTGGATTTTTGAACGATAGAATGGAATTTGGTCCTAGAGCTCTTTGCAACAGGAGCATAATTTATCATGCAAATGATATATCAATAAATGATAAGCTAAATAAAAGACTGAAAAGATACGAATTTATGCCCTTTGCACCAGTTACAGCTATTGAGTTAGCTAAAAGGTGTTACAAAGGCTGGAAAAGTTCACACTCATTATCTGAGTTTATGACAGTTACTTACAGCTGCACTAAAGAAATGAAAAAAAACAGTCCAGCAACAATACATGTTGATAATACTTCAAGACCACAAGTGCTTAGAAGGGAAAACAATAAGATAATACACTCATTACTTACAAAGTGGTATAAGGAGACAGGAGGATTATCATTGATTAATACTTCGTTTAATGCCCATGAAGAGCCAATAGTTTGTTCTCCAGAGGATGCAATAAAATCATTTAAAAAAAATACCGTAGATATTCTTATAGTTAATGGGTATCAGGTAATTAAATAACTATCAGTGATTATAAAAGTAGCGATAATTGGTAAGTATAGTTTTGTAGGTTACAATCTTTATAAAGGATTAAAAAAAAATAAAAAGTTACAAATTAAATCTTATTCTTTCGATAAATTTAGAAAATTAAATATATATGATAAATTTCATTATATAATAAATACTTCACTTACTAAAAAATTTAAGTTTAAAAAATATAATCAAAGAGAAGACATAGATTATCAAATAGCAAAAAAAATATTAAAAGAAAATTGCAAGCAAATCATACTCAGTACTAGAAAAGTTTATCCAAATAAGCCAAATTTGAGAGAAAATGCAATAGTACGACCACAAGATAATTACGCAAAAAATAAATTAATAAGTGAAAAAAAATGCATTAATTTAAACAAAACTAAAACTATTATTTTAAGGATTTCTAATATAATTGGTGGCAAAATTAAAAAAAATAGAAAAATTAACAAAAACTTTTATGAAAATTTTTTAGATTATTGTAAATCTAAAAAAAATATAAAATTTTTAAATTCGTATAAAGACTTTATCAGCTTCAATCAATTTATAAGAGCAATGAATAAAATTATTAGGGAAGACATATTCGGAGTCTATAATCTTTCTTTAGGAAATAAAATTTATGTCAACGAATTAATTGGGTGGTTAAATACATATAATAAAAATAAAAAATTATTTAATTTAAAAAATGAAAAAAGTTATGAGAATTTTTACCTAAATAATTCTAAATTGGAAAATCAAATTAAAATAAAATTTCTTAAAAAAGATTTAAAAAAAGATTGCGTTTCATTAAGTAAAAAAATATTTAAAAACTAGTATGAAGAAAATAATATTTTATAATCCATCATTTGAAACAGGAGGTGTAGAAAAAAATATTATTTCATTTTTAGGTCATTTAGATACTTTATCAAAGTACGTCCCAATCTTAGTTTCTACTGATAATATTAAAATAAAATTAAAAAAAAAAAAATATACCTCTATTCCAAAAATTAAAATAAACTTAAAGTTTCGTTTTTTTAAATATATTTTAAGTTTTTTTTATTTAGTAAGAATATGTTTCCAAAGTAATTGTATAATTTTAAGCTTTCAAAACAACATTTTTGCATTAATTGCATCAATTATTACAAATACAAAAATAATAGTAAGATTAAATACTTCGCCAGAAAAATATGTAAAATCTAAAATAATTAAAACAATATTTAAATTTATATACAAAAAATCCGATATTATTTTAGTAAATGATGAAGATTTTAAAAAAAGTGTGAAACTATATTTTGGCCTAAATGCCAGAATTGTTCATAACTGCGTAGATATTAAAAAAATAAATCAATACAAAAGATCAAAAATCAAGTTTAGTTTTTTCAAAAAAAAATATTTAAAAATCATTTCAGTGGGGAGACTTACTTTACAAAAAGATCATATGACATTAATAAAAGCTGTTAATAATTCTAAAAAAAAAAATAAGTTTAGAGTATTAATTCTGGGATCAGGAGACCAAAAAAAGAATATCGTTAATTATATAAAACAAAACAATTTAGAAAAAATTATTAAAATATCCGAATATAAACAAAATCCTTATAAATATATCAACCAATCAAATTTATTTGTCTTACCATCTAAATATGAGGGCTCTCCAAATATTCTTTTAGAAGTGGCGGCTTTAAAAAAATTAATAATTAGCACAAACTGCAGAACAGGACCTAGAATGTTGCTTGCAAACGGCAAAGGTGGGCATTTATTTAAAGTTGGTGATTACAAACAATTGTCAAAAATTTTAGACAATGTTCAATTAAAAAGCAAATTGGTAAAAAAAAAAATTAATCATTCATTTGGTTTAGTTAAAAAATATAGTGTTTATAGACAAAAAATAGAATTGCTAAATGCTTTAAAAAAAATTGAAAATTAGAATGAAAATAAATAAAAAATCAAATCCTTTTTTTTCTATTATCACTCCAGTTAAAAATGATAATAAAAATCTCATCAAAACTCTTTCTAGCTTAAAAAATCAAAAATTTAAAAATTTTGAGCATATAGTTGTAATTTCTGGAACAAAAAAAAAAATACCAAAATTTTTGAAAAGATCAAAAAAAATTAAAATTTTATACGGAAAAGATAAGGGAATATATGACGGAATCAATAAAGGAATTAAAGTTGCTAAGGGAGAGGTCGTTGGTACTCTTAATGCAGGAGACATATATACAAAAAACGCCTTAAAAATAATTTCTAAATATTTTAAAAATAAAAATATAGATTTTATTTTTGGAACAGTGAAAAAAGATGTAATCAAACATGGTTATAATCCTGAAAAAATATTCTGGTCATTTAATTTTTATCCTGCTCATTCTTCAGGTTTCTTTATTAAATATGCAGCACAAAAGAAAATCGGCTTTTACAGTTTAAAATATAAATGTTCATCAGATTATGATCTTTTTTATAAAATGATCAAAAAATATAAAATGAACGGGTTAGCAACCAAGAAAAATGAGATTATAGGTCAATTTCAACTAGGAGGATTTTCCCAACAGATTACTCTTCTAGAGCATATCATTGAAGAGACTAGAATTCGATATGATAATAATCAAAACAAATTAATAGTTTTAATTATAATGATTTTAAGGTTAATCAAAAATTTTTACAAATTAAATATTATAAAATATTTTAAAAATGAAAAATAAGATTTATTATTGGTCTCCATTTGTATCAGAAGTAGCAACTGTAAAATCAGTTATTAATTCAGCCTACTCAGTTAACAGATATTTAAACAAAAAATATGAATCTTACATAATAGATGTATTTGGTGAATTTGAAAAATTTGAAAGTGAAATAAAATCGAAAAATATAAAAATAATAAAATTTAAAAAAAGTAATATTATTAATTTTTTTCCAAAACCAGGATTTTTAAGAAGTAGAATTTTATATATTTTTATTTTTCTTAGATACTTTTTTCCATTACTTTTTCTTTTGAAAAAGAATCCTCCAAAAATATTAATGATACACCTAGTAACATCGTTACCTCTTTTTATTAATTTTTTTTTTAAGATAAAAACAAAAGTTATATTAAGAGTTTCAGGTTTACCAAAATTAAACATTTTAAGAAGATTTTTTTGGAAGCTTGTATTAAATAAAGTTCACTTGATAACTACTCCAACCGAAGCAACATTAAATGACCTGACCAACCAAAAAATAGCCGAAAGAAAAAAAATTTTAGTTTTGAGAGATCCAATTATTGTTTCAAAAGATATTATTTTAAAAAAAAATTCTAATTTTACAGATGGTGAAATTCCGCTTAATGAATATTTTATAAGTATTGGAAGATTGTCTAAACAAAAAAATTTCTTTTTTTTAATTAAAAATATGAAGGATTATTTAATAAGAAATGACACAAAAAAACTTATTATAATTGGAGAAGGCGAAGATAAGAAAAAATTATTAAACTTAATTGATGAATATAAATTAGAAAAACAAATATTTTTATTAGGTTTTAAAAAAAATATATTTAAATATTTAAAAAATGCAAAAGCATTTATATTAACTTCTTTTTGGGAAGATCCAGGTTTTGTTATTTTAGAAGCAGCCTACCTAAATATTCCGATAATATCTAGCGACTGCCCTAATGGCCCTAAAGAAATATTAGATGATGGAAAAGGCGGTTTTTTATTTAAAAATAATAATGAAGGTGATTTCAAAGAAAAATTTAACGATTTTTTAAATATTGGCAAATTAGAAATGCTTGAAAAAAAAATAATGGTAAAAAAGAAGACCAAAAAATTTAGTTTATTTCAACATTCATTAGATTTACAAAAAATATTAAACAATTTTTAATTTATGATCAAAGATAAAAAAGCTGCTGTTTATTTGGTGAGTTCAAGAAAAGAAATTTTAGAGAAAACATTAGTAAATTTTTATGAAAACTGGAATTATAATTTTGATTATCCGGTGTATGTTCACTATTGGGGCAGGGTATATGATGATGATAAATACATTGAACAAATTAAAAATAATATTTCAAAAAATATTTTTTTTAAAAAAATTAAAGTTAAAATTCCAGAAAGCTTAGATGAAAAAGATCTTTTTTATAATAGAAAATATAACGAGTACGTAAAAAAAAAATTTTCAAAGAAAAGAATTGGTTATTTGCATATGTTAAGATTTACAACAAATTTAACAAGTTATGGTGATCCAGGATGCTTAGTTAATGAACTAAAAAAATATAATTTTTTAATGAAAATTGATGATGAAATATATATTAAAAGAAAAATTAATTTTGATTTAATCGATACAAGATATTGCCTTTCTACAGCTTTTTCTCATGAGAGGGTACCATTAAAAGTAAGAAAAGAATGTTCGGAAAATTTATTTAAATTTTATAAATATTATTTGAAAAAATTTAATATTGAGCCAAAAAGTAAGTTATTAAAAGACGCTATATTTAAAAATGATGAAAATTTATTTTTACAACTACCTTTGCCGGCAGGAAATTTAAATATTTACAACATTGATTGTTTTATTGAAAAAGGATGGGAAAAATACATTAAAGAACTTAATAATATTTCTGGAGATTATAAATATCGATGGGGAGATTGTGATACTATTGGTTTATTCGCACAAACACATTTTGATTATGCAATACATAACTTTGATTTAATTAAAAAAGGTTTTTATCTTCCTGAATTTCCAGACTCTGGTCCTGCGCCTGATTCTGATAGCATTTATAACTATTATAGCAATAATATATTTTTAAAAACCATAAAAAGATTTTACAAATTTTATTTAAGAATTAAAAATAGGTTTAAAATAAAAGATGAAAATTATTAAATATATTCAATATCACTTACAAAATATTTCTTACATGATAAGAAATAAATCGACATTAATAATGATAATTAAATATTTATCATCAGAATTAAAAAAATTATATTTTAAAAGAATTTATAGAAATAAAATAAATGTACTTTTATTATCTCTTAAAAATAATTTTACATTAGATATTAAATTTTTTTCTTACGAAAGATTTTATAATATTTTATTTATGTTTGTTGCTTTAAAAAAAAAGTTTAATAATAATTTAAAGATTTTAGAAATAGGTTCGTTTCAAGGCGGCACTTCTTTAGTGCTATTAAAATTATTTGAAAATTCAAGTTTGGATATTGTTGATACTTGGTCAGATGAATTTATCGAAGGAAATAAGGATTTTAAAAAAATAAAGTTTGGTAAAATTGAAGCAGATTTTGATAAAAATTTGTCCCAATATAAGCAAAAAGTTCAAAAGTTTAAGTCATCTAGTAAATCTTTTTTTGAAGAAAAATTTAATCAATCAAATAACCAGGATAAAAAATATGATATTATTTATATAGATGGGTCACACAGTTATGAGGATGTTCTTACAGATGCCAAAAATTCTTCAAAATGTTTAAATCTGAATGGAATTATTATTTTTGATGATTATTTATGGAAACAAAATGATGAACAACAAAACCCTATTAATGCTATAAATAAGTTTTTAAATGAAGAAATTAAATCTTTTGAAATTGTTTTTCTTTATCATCAATTAATTATAAAAAAGATAAAATGAAAAATATTTTTTATTAAAATAATAATATTGAAATGATTAAAAAAACTATTATTAGTTATAATTTGTTAAATAAACCAAAATATGAAACCAGGCATAAACAGTAATTTTGAAATTAACAGACCACTTTGGAAAAAAATTATAAAATCTTTTTTTAATTTATTTGGTTTGGAATTAACAAAAACTAATAATTTTATGCAAAGAAGAGAAAATTTAGTGGTTGAGTTAAAAGATGATAAATTTAGTAAAGAATTAATTGAAAAAGTTAATCCGTATATTAACTCTGCAACAATTCCAACTCGCTGGTCTTTGATACAAATAATGAGCTATTTAGATAGAAATAAAATTGAAGGTGATCTTTTAGAGTGCGGTGTTTTTAGAGGAGGATCGTTGGCTATGATATGTATTCTAGCGGAAAAATTTAAAATGAAAAAAAATATATATGCTTATGACACATTTGGAACAGGTCATTCAGTTTATTCAGATTATGATACTGACTTGAAAAATAACTCTAAAATTTCAAATAGAGAACATAAATATAAAGAAGGCTTTTTTCCATCTGAGGAGAATGTAAAAGAAAATTTGCAAAAACTTACTGTTAAAAGTGAATTTATGCCAAAGTTTATTAAAGGAAAAGTTGAAGAAACATTATATATTAAAGAAAATTTACCAAATAAGATCGCATTAGCTAGAATAGACACTGACCTTTACGATTCAACCAAACATGAATTAGAAGTATTTTATCCTAGGATTTCAAAAGGAGGTGTATTACAAATAAATGGTTATGGCGTAGGTGAAGGAGTCAAAAAGGCTGTAGATGAATATTTTAAAAATAAGCAAGTATGGATGCACAGAGTTGATTTTGGGTGCAGGGTTATGATTAAAGAGTAGTTTAATGAAAATTTTAACAAAAAATATAAATAAAAGTTTTGTAGTAGTTTTTTTTTTGTAATTTTTTTAACTGGCATAATTAACGTAAAAGATTATGGGGTTTCTTCAGATGAATATAATTCTAGAACAAAAGGTTTTATCACTTTAAATTATGTAGGTGAAAAAATATTTCCAGAAACAACCAGAAAATATAAAAAAGATAAAAATTTTACAGATTTACACAAAACTAAAAAAATAAAATATTATGGCGTTGTTTTTGAGACTCCAGCAGCGTTTTTAGAAATAATTTTTGGAATTAAAGATAAAAATAATCAATTTTTATTTAAACATTATTTAATATTTTTAACTTTTTTTTTAAGTTTAATTTTTTTTTATAAACTACTAAATAATAGATTTGATAATTGGCAACTAAGTTTGCTAGGAGTGATCATGATTTTTTTGTCACCGAGAATATTTGCAAATAGTTTTTATAATAATAAAGATATTATTTTTTTATCCTTTTTTATTTTTAGTCTTTATTTTGCATTTCGATTTATAGATAAACCAAGTAATAAGAATATTGTTTTATCATCTCTGTTTTGTGCTTTAGCTATTGATATAAGATTGGTTGCCATTATCTTTCCGGCTATTTTATTATTAGTATTTTTTGTTAGAGAATTAAAAAATAAAAAAAAAATAAAATATATACTAAATAGATTAACTACATATTTTGTATTTTTGGTTTTTTTTATAATTATATTTTGGCCGTATCTGTGGTCTAACCCAATAATAAATTTTTACGAAGCTTTTTTACAAATGTCAAATTATCCCCATGAAACATACAATTTATTTAAAGGTGAATATGTATCGTCTAAAAATTTACCGATCACATATATACCGATCTGGATAATTTTTACTACACCCATATGGTATATTGTACTTTTTTTTATTGGCATTTTTTATTTATTTAAAAATTTATTAGAAAAAAAAAATTCTGATAAGGATTTAGTAATTTTTTTAATTCTATTTTCAGTAATTTTTATCGTTATATTTTTAGGATCGACTTTTTATAATGGTTGGAGACAATTATACTTTCTGTATCCATTAATAATATATTTCTCTATTTATGCAGTATTTAATATGTTAATTTTTTTTGAAAATAAATTTAAATTTTTTTTAATATTTATTTTTTTATTTTCTTTTCTTAATACCTCATACTGGATGGTTAAAAATCATCCTCATCAATATGTTTATTTTAACTTTTTAGCAGGAGAAAATTTTAATAAAAAATTCGAAATGGATTATTGGGGTTTAAGCTATAAAGAAAATATAGAGTTTCTTTTAGATTATCAGAAAGTTGGAAAAATTAATTTATTTAATCTTAGTCATAATAAATTATATTATCCTTTGATGGGATTCAGTAAAAAACAAAAAAGTAGGATTAACGTTGTTCAGTCAAAAGAAGATGCTGATTATTTTATGACAAACTATTATTATATGAGTCCAGGGAAAGTAAATGATTTTTTAACAGAGAAATTAACTATATTAAATGTAATTAAAGTTGATAGTATTCCAATTAACACTCTTTTTAAAAAATAGTACATCGTGAATAATTTTTTCTTTAAAAAAAGTAATTTAATTTTCATAATAATATATTTTTGTATAGTAGTATTATTTTATAATTACTTTTTTAGTTTTCAGTTTGATAAAACTGAAATCTTAAATTTTTTTACAAAAAATAAGGAACAATTAGATTTTTATATCAATAATAACATTGTACAACTTACTATTTATTTTATTTTATTTTCAATATTGTGGACTATCTGTCTAGGTTTTGGACTACCAACTATGATGATAGCAGCTTATTTATTTAGTCCACTTAATGGTACCTTAATTTTAGTTTCCTCTAAAACTATAGGAGTAATTTGTTTATATTTTATTTATAAAAAAACTTTTTTTGGAAATTTGAACAAAAAAAACTTCTTAAAGAAAATTAATGAGAAAAATTTTTTTAGATATTTTAAAACTAATGAATTGTATCATTTAATTTTGATGCGATTATGTCCAGGTATACCAGTGCAATTTGCAGACATATTCCCATTAATAATAAATGTAAAATTTAAAAATTATTTAATTAGCAAATTTATAGGTTCCTTAATCCCTCATTTTATAATTATTAATTTAATTAATAAATTTTACGAAAATTTTGAAAAAAATCTAAATGCTGAATTTAACTTAGCGGTATCCAAGGAATTATTGCTTGCTTTCTTTATTTTTGGTTTCTTTATAATTATTAGCAATTTGTTAAAAAAAAAGTTAAAACTTTTTAAGTAACCAATTTATAAATGAAAATTAGTTTTGTTTTACCTTTCAATAATGAAAAAGCAAACTTATCATTGCTTCTTCCTTTAATTGAGCAGGAAATAAAAAAAGAAAATAACTTAGAATTTGAAATAAATTTAGTTGATGATCTATCATCTGATGAGAGTTATAGTTTTTGTGAAAAGTTTATTGAAGATAGTAAATTAAAAGCCAAATATAAATTATATAAATTAGATACAAAAGGTTATCAAACTGGTGCTTTGAAAAAAGGATTTATAGAAAGTACCGGAGATTATATTATTTGTATGGATACTGATTTACAAGATGACCCTAAATATATCCCAGAATTTATAGATAATATCAAAAAAGGTTTTGACATAGTTATTGGTGTTAGAAAAAATAGAAAGGCGCCCGTTATTTTAACAGCAGGTTTGAAAATTTATGACTTAATTTTTGAAATAATTTTTAAAAAAAAACTTTCAACATATAGAGCACCATTTGTGGCATATAAAAAAGAATACGTTAACAATCTACCTTGGTACAATAATGATCATAGATATTTTATTCCAATTGCAATAAATAAGGGTGCTAAATTAATTAAAGAATTTGATGTTAGTTTAAATAAAAGAAATTCTGGTAAATCGCACTATAATAAATATTTTAAAGTTTTTTGGGGTATTATAGAACTTTTAATTTTCATTTTCAGAATGAAAACAGGGAAATATAGTTAATTTATATTTATTAGTTATTATGAAAAAAATTGCAGTTATAGGGTCAGGTTTTTTTGGAAGCTTAACTGCTTTTTTTTTGTCAAAAAAATATAAAATAGATCTGTACGAGAAACAAAATAAATTGTTTCAGGGCGCCTCTAAATATAATCAAATGAGATATCATTTAGGCTTTCACTATCCGAGATCTGAAAAAACTGTAAATGAATTAAAATTATATGAAAAACATTTCAAAAGTTTTTTTTCAAATCAAGGGATATTTGGAAAAACATTTAACTATTACGGTATAGCTAAAAATAATTCAAAAACAAATTACAAAAACTATATAAATTTTTTAAAAAAAAATAAACTTAAATTTAAAAAGTTTAGATCAAAAGATTTTACACAAAATGTTCAAGGGTCAATAGTTACCAATGAAAAAATTTTAAACTATTTTAAAGCTAAAAAAAAAATTTTAAAAATACTTAAAAATAAAAATATAAACATATTAAAAAATAAAGTTTTAAAAAAAGATAATATTAATGATTATTTTAAAATAATTATATGTGCATATGATCAAAATAATTATGTTTTAAAAAAAATAGGTATTAAACCAAAAAAAAAATATAGATACGAGTTAGTTGAAAAAATACTAATCAAATTACCGAAAAGATATAGAAATAAAAGTTATATTATCCTTGATGGAAAATTTGTTTGCGTAGACCCGTTTTTGAATACAAATTATCATTTGTTAAGCGATAATAAAAATTCAAAGATTGAGATATCTCGAGGATTTTTTCCAAAGTTTAAAAATATTAAAAAAAAATATTTAACAAAAGGGTTTTTGAAAAATAAAAAAAACTCAAATTTTCATAAATTTATAAAAAATGGCTCAAAATACCTAAGCTTTTTAAATCATGCAAAGTTTGTATCTACAGTTTTTGTAATTAGAACGTTGGAATTAAAAAAAGAAAAAACAGACCAAAGAACAAATTATGTTAACTTTGCTAATGAAAAAGTTATTACTGTTTTATCAGGTAAATGGAATACTTCCGTAGGCGTGGCAAAAGAAATATTTAAAAAAATAAATGAGAAATAACAAAAAAAGAAATGTAATTGTTATAGGCAAGGGCAAATGGGGAATAAAAGTAATAAATATTTTAAAGAAAAAAGCGAATATAATTAAAATAATAAATTCAAAAACGCCATATAAAAAAATATATACAAAAAAAATTGATTGGATTTTTATTTTAACGGATAACTCATCACATTATAAACTTTCAAAGTTTTTTTTAAAAAAAAAATTAAACGTTTTTTGTGAGAAACCCTTATCTTTAGATTTTTTAAAAGGAAAAG
>CABYVA010000015.1 GCA_902522325.1 uncultured Pelagibacteraceae bacterium | reverse complement strand
CAAATGTAAAGTTGTATATGCTAAATCATTTGGGTTTGATTTAGATTTAACATTAAAGTGTTCACCAAAATTAGTTCTTCTTACACTGCCAATTGAGTTTGCAAATTTAACAATATAATTATTTTCCGTAGGAACATTTTTAATAACAACGAAGCCGTATTCATAAAACGAAACTAGCAAATAGTACATTTCCTTTGACTCAAAAAAACCTTCTTTAAATTCAAAATTTTTTATATTTTTTAGAGAATTATCCCATTTTTTTTTTGGAATTGATTTTATTACCGTATCTTTATTATAAAATTCAGATTTAAGTTTATTTATATCAAGCTTAGAATTTACACCGTCATTAAAATTAACTTCAAGAAAACCATTTTTTATCTTAACTTTTTTAATAATTATTTCTCCACTCATTGTTGAGGGGTCAAATAGTCTTTGCTGTGTGCCTCTGTCCAAAAATTCATCACCATCTACTCTTTCTCTCAGCCAAAAAGGGTGAATCTCTTGAACAGATTTTCCATTGTTAAATAAAACTTTATTTTCGTTTAATTCAATTTTCATATGTTATTTTAAGGATTATTTAAAATTAAGCTTTAATCAAGATAAATAAAATAGTATGTGATGATTATTATGGATCAATTAAGTAAAAAAGAATTCAAATTTTATGCTAATTTTTTAAGTCAATTAGCTAAGGATATGACAAGGTTTTATTATCTAAGACTAAACAAGTCTTTTAAAGTAATAAATAAAAGTAAAAATAAAGGTTATGATCCTGTGACCAAAGCAGACAGAGCTTTTGAAAAGTTTATAAGATCTAAAATTAAAAATAAATTTCCAACTCATGAAATTATTGGTGAAGAATTTGGTCATAAAAAAACAAAGAGTGAATTTACTTGGGTAATTGATCCTATAGATGGAACTAGATCATTCGTAATTGGAAACCCTACTTGGAGCAACTTAGTAGCTTTAAACTATAGGGGAAATCCAATTCTTGGTTTAGCAAATTTTCCCAAACTAAGTAAATATTATTTAAACTATTCAAATAAAACTGCTTATGTAGTTAATATTGCTGGCGGTGGAAAAAATAAGAAAAAAAAATTATCAGTAAATAAAAAAGCTACCTTTAATAATATTAAAGTTGCAGGTGCTTTTCATGGGTGGCTTTCATTAAAAAAACAAAGTAAAATTTCTAAAGTTTTAAAACTTATGCAATACCCATGTTTCGATGCATTAAGTTATGCTCATTTTTGTGAAGGAAAAATTGATGTTGTTATGCAATGCCAAAATAAAATTTGGGACGTGCATGCTCTAATTCCTATCATTTCAGCCGCAGGTGGTATTGCTTCAACCTGGAAAAATAAAGATGCAAAATATGCTGGCAATGTTTTATTTTCAGCAAATAGATCTATTCATAAAAAAATGCTAAGACTTTTAAAGCCAGCGCTTTAAAATGGAAGTATTAATTTTACAACATATCAAAATAGAAGATCCTGGTTATATAAAAGATTTGTTGATCGAGGATGGAGCTAAACTAACAACAATAGAATTAGATGAAGGAGAAAAAATTCCAAATGATATCTCAAAATTTGATGCTATGTTTTGCATGGGGGGACCCATGGATACTTGGATGGAAAAAGAATATCCATGGTTAATAAATGAAAAAAAGAGAATAAAAGAATTTGTTGTTGATTTAAAAAAACCTTACCTAGGTTTTTGTCTTGGATGTCAACTTTTGGGTGAAGTTATTGGCGGAAGAGTTGTTAAATCAGCTAATCCAGAAATAGGAATGTTAAAAATTAATTTTTCTCAAAATAAAAATAAAGATCTATTATTTTCAAAATTTCCCGAAAAAATTACTTCTTTGCAATGGCATTCTTATGAAGTTCAAGATTTAGAAAATAATAAAGATGTCACTCTTTTAGCATCTTCTGCAGAAACTAAATATCAAATTTTTAAATATCATGATCATGCATACGGAATACAATTTCATATAGAAATTAAAGACACAACTGTTAATGAATGGGGTTGTGTTCCCGAATATAAATCCGCTTTAGAAAAACAATTGGGTCCAAACGCTCTTAAAAAATTTGATAATGAAGCGCAGACTAATATGAAAAATATGAACAATTATTCGAAAATTTTGTATAATAATTTTAAAAAAAAAATTTTAAAAGTTAAATTATGAAAGAAGAAAAAATTATTGTTAACAGTTGGAATGAGTGGGATCCCCTGAAACATGTTATTGTTGGAAAAGCAGACGGAGTTTGTATACCAGCACCAGAACCTGCTTTAGATGCTAAAGTACCTGAAGACTCTGATATGCGTGGAAAATTTGGTCCAAGAACCAAAGATACAATTGATAAAGGAAACCAATTGTTAGATGATTTTTCTAACATGTTAACTAAAAGAGGAATAAAAGTTGATAGACCAGACCCAATTAATTTTAATCAAGCAATAAGCACACCTGACTGGAAAGTTGAAACTATGTTTGGATGTATGCCACCCAGAGATGTTTTATTAACTGTTGGTAATGAGATTTTAGAAGCAACAATGAGTTATAGATGTAGATGGTTCGAATATCTTTGTTACAGGCAGCTTTTAAAACATTATTATATTTCAGATCCGAATATGAGGCATGAATCAGCTCCAAAACCGAGATTAACAGATAAAGATTATAGAAAAGATTATTTATCAGACAAAATAGGAATACAAAAAAGATTAGAATGGACAGAAAAAAAATTTTTTGTAACTACGGAAGAAGAACCATTATTTGATGCCGCAGATGTTTTAAGATTTGGAAAAGATCTTATAGTGCAGCATGGTTTTACAACAAACTTAAAAGGAATAGATTGGATTAAAAGACATTTTAGAGATCATAGAGTTCATGCAGTTAACTTCCCGGGAGATCCATATCCAATTCATATAGATGCAACTTTTACACCAATTAAACCAGGACTAATTATAAATAACCCACAAAGAAAGCTGCCAAAAGAACAAAGAAAATTTTTTGAAAAAAATGACTGGAAAATAATTGACTCAGCTCAACCAGCACATAATTCTCCACCTCCACTTTGTTATTCATCAGTGTGGCTTTCTATGAATGTTTTAGTATTAGATCCTAAAACAGTTTGTGTTGAAAAAAGTGAAATTTACCAAGCAGAACAATTAGACAAACTAGGTATGGAAGTAGTTTTAGTTGATTTAAGAGATGCTTATGCCTTTGGAGGAGGACTCCATTGCTGTACAGCAGATGTTTATAGAGAAGGAAAAATGGAAGACTATTTTCCAAACCAATAACTTAACTTGGATTTTTTTTTAAAAAATCAATATAGTTAACTACTTCATCAAATTTATCATCATCAATATCTTTATAGCTCATATTAAATTTATCCTTTACACACAAAGCAACGTGCGCGTAAGCATTTCTACCCTTAGGATGATTAGGATGATCTGGAAGTTGTCCTTGTAAATAATCGCCAGCTTCCTGAATAATTTTCCATAGTTTCTTTGAGTTATCTTTATTCATGGTTTTTCTTCACATCTATAGGTTGTAAAAAAAATTAATTTATTAAACACGATAAGCTTGAGTAACAAATAAAAGTTTGTTTAAATTATTAATATAAAAAATAAATATGGCAAAGAAAAAATTAAAAAAAAAATATAAAAAAATAGAAACAGGCTTTGAAAAGTTAGCTCAAGTTACAACCAATTCATTAAACAAAGTTTATACAGATTTTAAAATTAAAGAAAAAAAGGAATTAAAATTTAAAGAAGAGCAAGTTAAAAAAGAACAAGAAAAAATAATATCTAAAGATAGAGAGCTAAGAAAAAAGGAAGAAGAAATAAAATTAAAAGATCAAGAAATTAAACTAAAAGAAAAAGAAATAAAATTAATAGAAAAAGAACTAGTAATAAAAGAAGAAGCGCAAGTTTTAAAAGATAGTAAAATAAAAAGAAAAGAGGAAAAGCTAAGTTTAAAGGAAAAAGAACTTAAAATTTTATACAGCCAACTTAAACAAAAAGAAGAAGAGCAAGTCAGGAAGCATGAAGAATTAACTTTGAAAGAAACACAAATAAAAAGAAAAACAAAAAGAGAGCAAACTAGAATTAATAAAGAGCAAAAATTGAAAAGCGAAGAAGATCGAATCAAAAAAGAAGCTGAGCTACAAAGGCTTAGAGAATGGGAGAGAAAATTTGATCAGGAACAACAAGTTAGAGAAGAAGAGGAAAAATTAAAAGATGAAAGACTAAGAAAAAAAGAGGAAGAGATTAGATTAAGAAAACATAGCAAAAACTATGGTATAGAGGAAGAATTGTCATTCAAGCTTGAGAATTACGATATTGATCAAAGTAAAAAAAACTAGCTTTTATTATTTTCAGAATTGGAAAGATCTACACCAGTATCAGGGTCAAGCTGTATACCAACTGGAGTAATATTTCTTGGCAGTGGTGTAAATGTATTGTCAGGATTTTCAGTTGAAGATCTTCTTGTCATTCGATAAAATCCAAATAAACCAATTATTGTTTGAAAAATAAATAAAAAAACAAAAAAACCATTTGGACCTAGTTCTTTAATAAAAAATGAGCATAAAAAAGGTGCGGTCATAGCACTTAATCCAAATATAAGTTGTAATCCAGCACCCGCAGAAACAAATTTTTCTTTTGGCAAAAAGTCATTTACATAGGCAAGGTTTAAAGAAAAAAGCGGCAAACACATTCCAGCATATAGACTTATACAAATATAAAAAATTAATCTATGACTAGAGATATGTTGAACAATAGTTTTCCAATTCGAAGATAAATTTATGAAATCGGGAGATTCTGATACAGAAAAAAAACACAAAAAAGAAAATACAGATCCTAGCAAAGCAGTTATGATTATAATTAATCTTCTATCGAAACGATCTGATAAATACCCAATTGGCCATTGGAATAATGCTCCAGCAATTGTAATTAGAAATAAATATAAAGAAATTTCTAAAATCGAAAAATTCATCAAAGCTCCATACACAGCTCCCATAGTAAATATAGCAGGATGAAGAAAACCAACACAAAACATGCTGACAGTTCCAAAAGGAGATGTTTTATAAAGTTCTTTAATGCTAATTGATGATATCTTTTTAAAAGTTGGAGGTTTACGTTTTGTAAGTAGTATTGGTATTAGCGCTATAGATAATAATAAAGAAACTAATATAAAAGGTTCATATTGGCTTGGATTATTAAAGTTTAATAATAAAACTCCTAATGCAAGTCCAGTAAAAGTGATTACCATATAAATTGATAAAACTTTTCCACGAGTTCTATTGGTAGCTCTGTCATTTAGCCAACTTTCAACAACAACAAAAATACTTAACATACTAAAGCCAGTTAAGAATCTTCCAATAGACCATATGTATGGATTTACAAAAATAGCATGAATTAAAATACTTAATGAGGCAACTGATGCAAATGCAGCAAAAACTCTGATGTGCCCAACTTTACCAACCAAATTCGGTATAACATTAGCAGCAGTAAAATATCCTATAAAATAACCAGACATTAATATACCCGTAGCAATAATGTCGAAGTCCTCTAATACAGCTCTAAGTCCCAACAAATTTCCTTGAAGACCATGAGCAAGAATAATTATTCCATAACCCATAAAAAGAGCCCAAGAATTTTTAAATAGTTTTCCCATTTTTCAGTGAGTATGCCTTTCGTATAAAAAAGCAAGTAGTTATTTTTATTTTATGTTTTTTTTAAGGCTAGAAAGGAATGAGTTGCTATGGTTAAAATTATTACCACACCTCCAATAATTGTCTCAAGACTAGGTTGTTCTTTTATGACAAACCACACCCATAGAGGACCAAAAACAGTTTCTAAAAGGAAAAATAAATTTACCTCAGCAGCAGTTATATATCTAGGCGCTAATGTAATTAGAACAAAAGGTATAGCCACACAAAATACGCACATTAATGGAATTATTAAGAGATCATTGCCTTTAATGGTTAAATCATCAATAAAAAACAAGCATATAATGGCAATTATTAGTTTAGCGGTCATAGCAGAAGGGATTAAATTAGCATTCTTTTTACCAGACCGTATGATAACGGCGCCAGCAGCAAGTCCTATAGCACAGATAAAGCCATATACATTTCCTTTCACATCTCCTTTTTCGAACGAGTCAATAAATATATAGATTACAGCCAAAGTAGTTATTGAAATGGCTAACCAAGTTTTCTTGTCAGGATACTCTTTTAAAAAAACAAAACTTATTAGAGCAGATAACATTGGAGCGAGGCTTACCATTATTAATGTGTTTGCAACGTTTGTATTTTCTATAGAAATTACAAATAAGATATTTGTTACAATAAACGTGCAAATGTAGGCTGCCCCATGCCATCCATTTTCTATTATTGAATGAAAAATTTTATTTTTTTGAACTATTAAAAGACCAATAAAAACAACAAAGAAAGGTATTAAACCTCTATAAAATATTAAATTCCAAGACTCTACGCTGGACAATCTAATCAATAAACTATCAGGAGTAATAAACATTATAGCTGTAAAAGCTAACAAAGTTCCTTTTTTTTGATCTGATGATTTCATTAATGAAATGGCTGACCTTAACTTGAATAAGGTTTTCTTGAAAATATTTTTCTTACCATTGGTTCAAAATGTTCTAATGGTAATGACTTATAATTAGGATCAAAAGAACCTTGGTCATATTTTTCACAAAAATTAATTGTTGCTTCATAATATTTGTGGTTTTTATATTTCTCTCTTTTGTTTCTGTCTCCACCTAAGTGATGAGCATAATAATACAATTGAAATTCTCCATGTTTTTCAATTATCCAATGAGTTTTTTCCGAAACATAAGGTTTTAAAATTGATGCAGCATATTCTGAATGATTCATTGGAGCCAATTCGTCTCCAATATCATGCAAGAGTGCTGCCACTATCATTTCTTCGTCTTCTCCAGCTTTTAAAGCTTTAGTTGCACTTTGAAGTGAATGCTCTAATCTTGAGACTTGATAACCCTCTAGTGTTTCTGTTAATCCCGACATAAATTTAAGAATTCTATCTGCAGTTCCTTCAACATATTTTTTTTCATGCTTGTCCAATAATAGATAATCTTCTTTTGTACCGTCTTTCATTTGAGTAAATTTAACTTTTTTCATAAATTTAATTATTAGAAGATGTGCTCAATAAAGATAGTTGAGTCACCTTATCATCTCCAAGTTTGTCCATTGGTTTTATTGGATAGTCTCCAGTAAAATAATGATCTGTGAGCTGCGGATAGGTATTACTTCTTTTTTCATAACCCATAGCTCTATACATTCCATCTATAGATAAAAATTTTAATGATTTTGCATTTATATATTCGCAAATTTCATCATTACTTTTATTAGCTGCTAAAAGTTCTTTTTTTGTGGGTGTATCTATTCCATAGAAATCAGGAAATCTTATTTCTGGAGAGGCAATTCTAACATGAACTTCTTTTGCTCCTGAGTCATAAAGCATTTTTACAATTTTATAACAGGTAGTACCTCTCACAAGCGAGTCATCAATAAGAACTATTTTTTTATTTTTTATAGTTGATTTGTTTGCATTCAATTTTAATTTGACACCTAAACTTCTAATTTTTTGAGCTGGCTCAATGAAAGTTCTACCAACATAATGATTTCTTATTAGACCAAGATCAAATTTTTTTTCTACATACTGACTATAACCTATAGCAGCTGCATTTCCTGAGTCTGGAACTGGAACAATTAGATCTACGTCTATATTGGATTCTTTAGCGAGCTCTTTACCAAAATCTTTTCTATATTCATAGGCACACTTACCATTTAATATACTGTCTGGTCTTGCGAAATAAATATATTCAAAAACACACGGTCTTTGTTTTTTTTTTGGAAAAGGTTTAAAACTTTTTAATACGTTATTCTCGATGCAAACAATTTCTCCATTTTCAACTTCTCTTACAAATTTTGCTCCAATAATATCTAGCGCGCAAGTTTCAGAAGCTAAAATATATGAATCTTTTAATTTTCCTATAACTAAAGGCCTTATCCCATAAGGATCTCTTACTCCAATAAGAGTATTTTTTGTTAACATTACAAGGGCATAAGCTCCCTGAATTTGAAAAAGAGCATCTATTATTTTATCGATTTTTTTATCCCTTTTAGATTTTGCTATTAATTGAATTATGGTTTCAGTATCAGAAGTACTGTAAAAAATAGCTCCATCTTGGACTAATTTTTTTCTTAAAGTGATTGCATTTGTTAGGTTTCCATTATGTGCAACTGCAATTCCACCTGCATTGGTATCAGCAAAGAACGGCTGTACATTTCTCAAAGTCGTCCCACCTGTAGTGCTATATCTATTATGACCGATAGCATAATTACCTGGTAATTTTTTTAATACTTTTTCTTTATTAAAATTATCACCAACTAAGCCAAATCTTTTTTCAGAATGATAATTTTTTTCATCGTAAGAAACGATACCACAACCCTCTTGACCTCTGTGTTGTAAGGCGTGCAAACCTAAAGCTGCAAGAGTAGATGCATCTGATATATTACTTATTCCAAATACTCCACATTCTTCTTTGAGTTTGGGATTAAATATCTTCAATTTTTTCCTTAGATTCTTTATATTTTTTTTCATTAGGGAATTCTTTAATTAAATAATTACTACCTTTTTGAACATAAGAAAAGGTCCAAGATGATTTAGTATTTATTGGCCATTTGCTATAATTGTAGAAGATATTGATAGTTGAAAATATGCATACACAAATAACATATCCTCTTAAAAAACCAAAAAAGAATCCAAATATTGTATCTAATTGTCCAAGCCCTGAATATTTAACAGCTTTACCTATTCCTTTGTTTATCATTAGAATTAGGAAAATAATAATAACAAATATTCCAACACCCAACATAATATCTAAGATGTATTCGTTATCTATAATTCCATCTACATAAGGTTTAACTCTCGGAAATAGAATAAGTGTTAAGACATATGCTAATAGCCATTTAGATGCTGCTAATAGACTTAAAACAAAACCTTTTCTATAACATTTAATTAACGATAAAATTGTTATTATAATATATGCAATGTCAAAACCCGAAACTGAGTCATAAAAATTATTTAAATTTTCTAACATTAATCGATTTTTTATTTTCCAAATGGTTTATTTGATAAAATAAGAGTTGGCAAAAGAGTTAATACAGATATCATTGCCAATAGCATGGCAATTCCAGTAAATATTCCAAAATAAATAGTTGGTATAAAATTAGAAAAAATTAAAATTGAAAATCCAAAAACAATGGTGATAGAAGTATTAAGTATAGCAACTCCAACAGTAGAGTGACATAATTTAATTGTTTCTTCATAATTATTAGTTTGAGAAAATTCCTCCTTAAATCGGTAAATATAATGAATGCTATTGTCAACAGCAATACCAATTGTAATTGCTGCTATAGTTATGGTCATCATATCAAGAGGTATACCCAATAAACCAATTATCCCTAAAATAAAAAAAGCAGCTATAAAATTTGGAACAACTCCTATTAAAGATAATTTAATATTTTTAAACAATATTAAAAACATTACAAAAATTCCCATCATAACAAATCCCAATGTTAATATTTGAGATTTAAATAAGCTTTGCAAAAGATTGTTAAATAAAATTAAAACTCCAGCAAGCCTAAACTCATCTTTTTTAAGCCCCAGTTTATTTTCCAAATCATATTGGATTTGATTGATTAAATCGTTTCTTCTCAAATTTTTTTCAGAATCTTTAATTCTTAAACTTATTCTCGCTTCATTATCTTTAATAGAAATATAAGGATCAACAATTTCTTTTTTAATACTATCTGGAATTTTGGTATACAAAACTCCCATCTCTAAAGTTCCCAAGGGTTTATTGTTATTTAATTGAGCTCCAACTTTAAGAATTGAAGAAAAAGATAGAACCTTACCAATAAACGGTAATTCTTCTAGATAATTATGAACTTTTTCAATTTTTTCAATTTTATCTTTTGTAAACCAATATTTATTACTATCTTGCTCTTCATCTTCCCAATCATCAAATTCATCATCTGTTTCACTTTTTTTAACAGAAGGAAATTTTAAAATTATTTCAAGTGGAGTAG
Organism: uncultured Pelagibacteraceae bacterium; assembly: GCA_902522325.1. GTDB lineage: Bacteria > Pseudomonadota > Alphaproteobacteria > Pelagibacterales > Pelagibacteraceae > Pelagibacter. Next base: position 13,731 of record CABYVA010000015.1, on the reverse strand, counting down.
TGCCTCCTAATTCATCATCTATAAGTTTCATTCCTTTGTAAATTTCAGTTTTTTTACTAAAGTAATTAATAAAACTATTTTCAACTTCCAATCGACTTATACCTATTACGCTTAAAAAAATAATTAATCCAGTGACTGAAAAAATTGTTATTTTATTATTTATAGAAATTTCTCCAAAAAATTTAGTAATTTTGGAATCTTTTTCCTCTTTAACAGTTGTTTTTTCAGATGATAAAAAATTTAAAATTGTAGGTAATAAAGTAAAAGTTATTATAAATGATGTAACTAAACCCAAAGACATCATCCAACCAAAATCAATAATCGGTTTAATTTCACTAAAAATTAATGATAAAAAAGCACAAATAGTAGTTAAGACTGTATATATTATAGGCCAAAACATTTTATAAGTAGTCATTGAAATTATTTCGGAATTGTTTAATTCAGGATTATTTTTTTTTAATTGTAAAAAACGTGTACTCATATGGATATTCATTGCCATAGTTAATATCAACATTAAAGCAATGAAGTTTGAAGATATAACTGTAACTTTCCAACCTAATAAACCAAGTAGCCCCATCATAATTAAAACGGAAAAAAAACAACTGCTAATTGGAACTATGATCCAAATAATTTTTCTAAAAACAAACCAAAGTGTTGCAATAATAAATAATAGAACTCCTATTCCAAAAACAATAATGTCACTTTTGATAAATGACATCATGTCATCAGCTATCATTGGAATTCCACCTAAGTGAATCTTTCCAACTTTATTGTAGTTTTTAATTACTTCTCTAATTTGAAGAATATTTTCATGATTTTTTTTTTTCAAATATTCTTTATAATTTTCAATTTCTTTTTTATTTTTTAATTTTTTTAATTTTTCATCTTTTTTAATATTAACAATAATTCCTGTTGTTTTTCCATTTTCGCTAATTACAAAATTTCTAAAAACTGGGCTATTTAGAATTTCATTAAAACCCTTTTCTTTATCAATGCCTTCGCTTTTCAATGTACTAAAATTTTTAAGTTTTTCACTTAAAGTTTCATCAGTACTACTGAGTAGCGGAATATCTAATAAAGTTATAACACTATGTACCCAGTCTAGACTTTGTATTTTGTACTTTAAACTTAAAAGGTTGTTCAGTGAAGTCTCAGAAGTCATAGGCTCTAGAGGAGTATAGGTTAGAACTAAAAATTCTTTTGCTCCATATCTTTCGGTTACTTCTCTCAAATATTTTAAATCCGGATCACCTTCTATTAAAAGAGTATCAGATGAAGCATCTAGTTTAAAATCTTTGGAAAAATATCCAAATCCTAGCAGTGCGACTAATAGAAGTAATAGAACTATCTTTGGTTTATTAAGAATAGTTTTTTGATAAAGATCAGCAAACATTTACTTAATATATATTTTATATTAACTCGTTTGAGTATCTCTAAATTTGGTAAACATTGCCTCAAACTCTAGCATAATATTTCCTGTAGGCCCATGCCTTTGTTTTCCTATCATTATTTCAGCTAAATTTGATACTTCATTCATTTTAGCTTGCCATTCAGCATGTTCAACAGTAGCAGGTCTTGGTTCTTTATTTTCCAAATAATATGCCTCTCTATAAACAAACATAACCACATCCGCATCCTGTTCAATTGAGCCAGATTCTCTTAAATCTGATAGTTGAGGCTTTTTATTATCTCTCATTTCTACTTGTCTAGAAAGTTGAGATAAAGCAAGGACTGGGACAGACAATTCTTTTGCTATGGCTTTTAATCCTTGTGTAATTTCAGAAATTTCTTGAACTCTTCCATCTTTATTACTAATAGAGGCTCTCATCAATTGGATATAATCTACAATAATTAAATCTAGACCATACAACCTTTTTATTCTCCGGGCTCTATTACTTAATGCGGCAATACTAATAGCTGGAGTTTCGTCAATAAACAAAGGAAGTTCTGAAATATTCTTTGATACCTCAATAAATTTATCAAACTGTTCCTCTGATATTTTTCCTCTTCTTATATCATTAGATCTTATTCTAGATTGTTCAGCTAGGATTCTAGTTGATAATTGTTCAGACGACATTTCTAGAGAAAAAAAAGCAACGGATGATTTTTTTCCAGAGTCCTGCATTTTTTGAGCTGCATTGAAAGCTATATTGGTTGCTAACGCAGTTTTTCCCATTCCAGGTCTACCAGCAATTATAACCAAATCAGATTTATGAAGCCCTCCAAGTCTATCGTCTAAATCTCTTAATCCAGTAGGGACTCCAACAATTCCTTCTTCGTTTTTATATGCATTTGAAGCCATCTCTATAGTAAATTTCATAGCTTCATCAAATTTAACCAATGCTGAACTTGACGAACCTTTTTCAGCTAGATCGAATAATAACTTTTCAGAATTTTCTATTATATTTTGTCCACTTACATTTAAATCGTTAAGCTTAGCTGTATCAATTGTATTTTCAGATATTTTAATTAATTCTCTTCTTACAAACATATCATAAATGATTTTTGAGTATTCAATAGCTTGTCTAGAAGACGTAGAAAATTTTGTGATTTTAACCAAATATTCTGGAACATTAAGATCATCCTTTTCGTTTTCAAAATAATTTTTAAGAGTAATTGGGTTAGCTAACATTCCTTTATAAATAAGATTCTCAATAGCGCTAAAAATTTTTTGGTGCATGGGATCAAAAAAATTTACGCTAGTGATTATTGTACTCACTTCATCGAATATTTCATTAGAAACCAATATTGATCCAATTACAGATTGTTCAGCTTCTATATTGTTTGGTAATTCTTTAAAATTATCTTTAACTATGCTTAGTCCGGTATTCATTTTTTGAATTTTATATTAAAACAACTTAAAAAAAATAATTAATATTTACTGGGGAAAAAATTGTATAATTATTGGGTAATCTCAGCTGGTAAAACTTCGATTGAAATTTCTGATTGAATATCAGAATGTAAATTTATTTTTACTTTAAATACACCAAGAGATTTAATTTCTTTTTCTAGTTGTATTAAAGAAGGTTTAATTTCTAATTTTTCCTTTTCTAAAATTATTTTTGATATTTCTGTTGGTTTAACTGATCCATATAATTCTTTATTTTCTGTGCTAAGTTTTTTAATTGAATATTTTTTTCCATTAATTTTTTCAGAAGTTCCTTTTGCTATTTTTTTTCTTTCTTGGTCTTTTTTTGATAATTCAGATTTAATTTTTTCTACCTGAGCTATATTTTCTTTTGAAGCATATAATCCTTTTTTGTTGGCTATAAGATAGTTTCTTGCAAAACCTCTTTTAACATCAATTATTTCTCCAATTGATCCTATTTTTCTAATATTTTCTAACAATATAATTTTCATTTAAATTAAAGCTAAATTTCTTGCTCTTTTAATTGAAATAGAAAGTTCGCGTTGTTTTTTTTGACTTACACTTGTAATTCTTGAAGGTAATATTTTGCCATTTTCTGATGTATACCTTTTTAGTAATTTAATATTTTTGTAGTCTACCTTTGGAGCACCTTTTACTGATAGAGGACATGATTTTTTATATTTATACTTATTAGGTTGAAAAATACTTAGTTTAGAAAAAGTACTTTGTTTATTTTTTTTATTATTAATTTTTTTCTTTTTAAGCATAATTAGGATTTATTATTTTTTTTCTTCTCAAATTCATCTTTTTTTTCAAAGTAATTAGTTTCAAGATCAAATTTTTTGACTTTAACAGTCATGAATCTTAATAAATTACTATCGATAATTTCATTTTTTTCTAATTCTTTTATAACTTTCCCATTACCTTTAATTTTAAAATGAACATAGTTGCCTTTTTTATTTTTTTTGATTATGTAGGCTAAGTTTAGCAATCCCCAATTCTCAGTTTTAACAATATCTCCATCATTTTTTTCAACTATTTTTGCGTATTTTTCCGTTAATTGCTTTAATTGAATAGGTGATACGTCTTGCCTAGCTACAATCGTATGTTCGTATAAATTCATATTTGTTATTTATTAAAAAGTGAGGATATACTATTATAATTGTTTAATTACAACAGTTAAAACCATAATATATTTTGAAATAAACAAATGTTTTCAGTTATTTTTCCAGGTCAGGGCTCACAAATAGTAGGCATGGGAAAGGATTTATATTTAAAATTTGGAATTGTTAAAAATTTATTTAGTGAAGCGGACGAAATTTTAAATTTTCCCATTTCTAAACTAGTACTTGAAGGACCCAAGAATGAATTGGATTTAACTGAAAATACTCAACCAGCAATTTTTTTAGTAGGTTATTCCATATTTCAACTTATTAAAAAAGAATTTAATATTGATCTAAACAAAGCAAATTTTTTTGCAGGACATTCTTTAGGAGAATATACAGCATTAGCATCAACTGAATGTCTAAGTTTTTCTCAAACTTTAAAAATATTAAAAGCAAGAGGAAACGCTATGCAAAGCGCAGTTCCAAAAGGTGAAGGAGGTATGTTAGCTATATTAGGTTCAGACTTAATAAAAATAGAAAAAATTATTGAAGAAAACAAAAATAAATATAAATGTTTTATAGCAAACGATAATTCAGAAGGGCAAGTTGTAGCTAGCGGAAAAATTAATGACATAGATAAATTTGCCTCTGATTTAAAATCGAATAATATTAAAAATATCAAATTACCAGTTAGCGCTCCTTTTCATTGTAACTTAATGAGTAAAGCAACCGAAATAATGAGCAAAAAAATTGAAAATTTAGAATTTCAAAATCCAAAAAATATTTTAATTTCAAATGTTACTGGAAAAGAAATTTCAGATCCAGAATTAATAAAAAATTCATTAGTTAAACAAATTGAGAGTAGAGTACGCTGGAGAGAAAGTATTTTATTGATGATAGCAAAAGGAACTAATCAATTTATTGAGATTGGACCAGGCAAAGTTTTATCTGGTTTAATTAAAAGAATTGATAAAAATGTAAAAGTTAGTGCAATAAATACAGAAGAAGATATAAAGTTAATAAATATAAATGAATAATTTTGAAAATAAAAAAGTAATTGTCACTGGAGCTACAGGAGGCATAGGAAGTTCTGTTGTTGAAAAATTTATTGAAATGAAAGCTACTGTTTTAGCAACTGGAAGAAATATTAATAAATTAAAAGAATTAAAAAATAAGTTTAAAAATTTGAAAATTCTTAGCTTTGATACATCCAAACATAATGAAATTGAAAAGTTTATCGATAATTCATCTAACGAGTTAGGAGGAGGTGTTGATGTTTTAATTAATAATGCTGGCATCAATCAAGATAATCTATCTATTAGAATGGATATTGAAGAATGGAAAAAAGTTATTGATATAAATTTGACCTCAACTTTTTTGTTATCAAAATTTGCTATAAAAAAAATGCTCAAAAATAAATATGGAAAAATAGTTAATATAACTTCAGTAATAGGACATACAGGAAATGTGGGTCAGTCTAATTATGCAGCATCAAAAGGGGCTATTATTTCAATGTCAAAAAGTTTAGCTCTAGAGTATGCAAAAAAAAATATTACTGTTAACTGCATATCACCAGGCTATATAACAACAAACATGACTGACCAAATCAATGAAAAATGGAAGGAAATTATTAAATCAAAAATACCGATGGATAAGTTTGGTCTGCCCAAAGACGTTGCAAATACAGTAATATTTTTATCTTCGGAGGAAGCAAGTTACATTACAGGACAAACTTTACATGTTAATGGGGGCATGTATATGTCTTGACAAAGCTACTTTTTAATTTATTAAGAAAATATAACAAAAGGTAACAATATGTCAGATGATGTTTCAAGCAAGGTAAAAAAAATTGTAGCCGATCACTTAGGAATAGACCAAGGGAAAGTAACAGATGAGTCGAGTTTTATAGATGATCTGGGTGCTGACAGTTTAGACACTGTTGAATTAGTAATGGCTTTTGAAGAAGAGTTTGGTTCGGAAATTTCTGATAGCGAGGCTGAAAAAATTCTCACTGTTGGTGACGCAATTAAATTTATTGAGAGCAAAAGCAATTAAAAAAAATAAATGTCCTTAAATAAAGATGGGATAATGGTAATATTATCATCTCCATCTGGAGCAGGAAAAACAACACTAACTAAATTATTATCAACAAGTAGAAATTTTGAAATTTCGATTTCTCACACAACACGCAAACCAAGAATAAATGAAGTTGACGGTAAAGATTATTATTTTGTAAATAATGATAAGTTTCAAAATCTGATAAAAAAAAAAGAGTTTTTAGAATATGCAAAAGTATTTAATAACTATTATGGATCTTCTAAAACACCAATAATAGAAAATTTAAAAAAAGGTAAAAATGTTCTTTTTGATATTGATTGGCAAGGCACTGAACAGATTAAAAAAAAGCAATTAGAATATAAATCTATAACATTTTTTGTATTACCACCAAGTAAAGAAACTTTGTACAAAAGACTTACAAATAGAGACATGAAAGATAAGTTAATTGTGGAAGAAAGAATGAAAGAGTTTAAGAAAGATCTTTTGCATTGGAAAGATTATGACTATGTGGTGATAAATGATAACTTAGAAACTTGCTTCAAAGAAATATCTAATTTGATTGAATCTACAACAAATAATTCTTCAAATAAATATGATAAAAATTTAATAGCGGAGCATGTGGAAAAATTAACTTCTTAAATCTTCATACTCTTTAGTTATTTTATAGTACATTTCAGAAGAAATATTTTGAGGACGAAGATTTAAATCGATATCAAGTTTTTCAGAAACACTTCTGTAGTTTTTAAAAATTTTTTTAAAAGAATTTTTAATTTTTTTTCTTCTTTGACTAAAAAATATCCTTGTAATCATTTCTAAATTTTTTGAATAATTAATAGAAAAATACTTAGCTTTTGGAGTAAATTTCAATAAAGTACTTTCAACCTTAGGCTTAGGATAAAAACATGAAGAGCTTATATCCATAATCTTTTCAACTTTTAATTTCCAGTTAGAAATAATCGATAGCCTTCCGTAATTTGCTGAATTTACTTTAGCAATAATTCGATTTGCAACCTCTTTTTGAAACATAAGAACTAGACTTTTGAACCAATATTTTTTATTGGTAGAAACAATCCATTTAGTCAATATCTTTGTAGAAATATTATAAGGAAGATTTCCAAAAACGATTAATTGATGGTCTGAAATTTCATTTTCAGAAATTCTTAATATATCATTTTCAATTATATTAATTTGATTTTTAAATTTTTTTTTTAAAACTTCAATTAAGTTTTTATCTTTTTCAATCACAAAAATTTTTTTTGGATTTTTTTTTAAAATAAACTCAGTTAAATTTCCAGTTCCAGGGCCAACTTCTAAAATAAAATCATGTGAATTTATATGTTCTGCCTCAACAATTTTTTTAATGATATTTTTATCAATTAAAAAATTTTGACCTAAACTTTTTTTTGGTTTAATTAACACTTACTTTTTTTATAAATTTAAAAGCTTCTATTAAACTTGACGGATCAGAAGTTTTTTTTCCAAGCATTTTATTATTTGTACCGTGATCTGGAGATATTCTAATAAACGGCAGACCAAGTGTTATATTTATTGCTTTAAACTCATATAATGTTTTTATAGGTGTAAGAACTTGATCATGATACATGCCTATTATTACATTAAATTTTCGTCTATTTTTTGATAAAAACATTGTGTCAGCAGGGAAGGGGCCTTGAATATTAATTTTTTTTTTCTTTAGTATTTTAATAGCAGGCAAAATTATTTTTTTTTCTTCGTTTTTCGGGTTTTTACTTTCGCAATGAGGATTTAAACCAGTTATAGCAAATTTTGCTTTCTTATTTAGTTTTTTTTTGTAAAAATAATTAATAGCATCAACCTTTTTAATTATTTTATTAATAGAAATATTTTTAAAAATATCCTTTAAAGATATATGAGTAGTGATAGGGCTTACAGATAACTTTTCATTGTAGATAAGCATTACTTCATCACCTAATTTATTAGTTTTTTTTGATAAATATTCAGTAATACCTGGATATTTTTTATTTAAAAAATGTGTTTTTGAAATGGGTCCATTTATTAATACTCTACTTTTTTTTTCTTTTAATAATTTGATAGCTTTTTTAAAACACTGTTCAATATAATTTTTTGAATTTTTCGAAATTTTATCGATTATTTTACTTTTATTAAAATCAATATTAATTAAGTTTATTTTTTTTTGGGAAGGTTTCAATTTATTTATTTTTTTTTCATTTACTAGGGATATTTCATATTTATATCCTAACTTTTTCATTTGACCTGTTAAATTTTTTTTCGAAGCAATTAAAATTATAGGGAATTTTTTTAAAACATTGGATTTATATGATTTAAAAAAAATTTCTAAAAAAGTACTATAAGGTTCTCCAGCAACTATTATAATTGGTTTAATTTTCATTAATTACAGAATCTTTTTCAACTTTTTTATAATAAATTTGTGAAAATTGATTTAGTTGTTTATTTTTTTCATAATTTATTATCTTTTGTAATTCTTCATCAAAATCAACTTGAACTTTTTCCTCTTTAATATCGTTTATTTTTAAAATCAAAAAACCACCTGGTACAGTGATAGGTTCATTGGTGTATTCACCAACTTTTAAAAGTGATATTTTTTTATAAATATTAGTTGATAGTTGACTAGATTTTACCCATCCAATTTCACCTCCGAAATTAGCAGAACCCGAGATACTAAAAATATTTGCAGTATTATTAAAACCAATATCTTCTATACTTTTTAATATTTTTCCCTTTTTTTCATCTATTTCTTCTTTAGTTAAAACATTATAAAAAATTTCAGATAAAAAAAATGATTTTGTTGGTTTTAAATCAACAATCTCTTTTTTCAATCTATCTTTGAATAACTCGACATCTATGGTGACTTTATCTTGGTATTTTTTAAAGACCAATTGATTCCAAAGTGTTTCTATTTCTATTTTTTCTCTCATTTCATTTTCAGTAATATTAGCTATTTCCAAGAATTTTTTTATATCTAAGTCATTTTCAATATTTAGTTTTTTATAAAATTCATTAACAAATTTATCTAATGAGCTTGAGGTATAATTTAATTCATAATATTTTAAAATCTCCCCTCTTTTAATTTCTTGTCTTATTAAAGAGTTTTTAGCTAAAGTATATAATTCATCTTCTTTTAAAGTTTTTAAATTTTCATTATATGCAGTTAATAAGTTTTTTTCATTTATAATATCAGATTTTGTAATTATTGTATTATTCACTTTAACTTCTATGTAGTTTTTTTCTAAAGAGTAACTTTTTGTAAGTAAAAGAAAAAATATAATTGATGAAAAAATTATGTTTATTTTCTTTTTAATTTGCATTTTTAATGTTTGGAGTATTTACTTTTGTAAATGGAACAATTGTTACTGAGAAATATATTTGTTCATTAGGTTTCAAATCTGCGTCGTTGTAGTATTCTTTGTTATATTCAATTGCGGCTGTTAAACAATCATTTTTATATTGATAAATCAAATTGTAATATTCAGTAAGATTTGTCTCTTTATTTTTTCTAGTTCCAAATTTAATCGAATTTTTATCGTTAAAATTTAGACTTGTAGTATTTCCCCAATAACTTTTTTTACCTAATTCTTCATTTTCTTCTAAAAATTCAAAAGAAGTGACAAAATTGTTTATACTAATATCTGCTTTTAAAAAATCATAATGTGATCTGTCCAAATCGTCTCTCAATGAAAAATTGTAATCAAGTCTTAAATATTCATTTGGTGTAAATTTTAAATTACCAAAATAATTGGATTGCTTTTTCCCTATAGTACTTGTGGTTGGCAAATGATCATCCTCGTCATCACGAAAAACTGTTGCAATTCCAAGACTAAATAGTTCACTGTATTCTTTATTTGTTATTTTATAATCAGTATTTAAAGTAATTGATTGACCACCTTCCACAGCGTCAGTTGCCCCAAGTCTGTTGAATGAATTAACATTGCTAACGTCAATTCTTAAATCTTCATCTTTAAAGTTTCTAGTTTTATTCGGGCTATACCTAAAAGATATTTTAGGAGTAAAAAAACTATCAAAAAGTTCTCCCGTTTTTTTAAGCGGGTATGAAGATGTGAACATTAGAGAAGAAAAAAACTCTGAATCTGTTTTATTTTTATATTTAGATGAATTTTGACCATCGGTATTCACATTTTTTAAAATAAAATTATATTTATTTAAAAGTCCTAATTTTGTAAATAAATTATTAGATTCATAAACAATATCATTAATTATAGAGGTTTCATTAACGTTAGTATTATATTGTCGTTTAGTTGCATTCGTTTGTAAAAACAAATTACCCTGAATGTCATTTTTAGTATTAATTTTTTTAACTAGTTCGAAATTTGGAAAAATATACTCATATTTATCTGTATCGTGTTTACTTAAATCTTCAAAAACCTCAAAGTCAGTTTTAACAGAAAGATTTTCATTTGAAGCCTCAAAGTTGAAAAATGAGTTTAAAGTAGTAGTGTTATTAATTATAGGAGAGCTTAAATCATAAGTTTTTAAATAAGTTTTATTAGATGTTTGTTGTATTTGTAGGTTAACTTTACCAGTATCAAAATTTTCAAGATCTAAATCAAAATCTGACTTTGAGAAAAAATGAGATTTAGTTCCAGAATCGTTATCCAGGGCACCCTTAGTTCTATTAAAACTAAAGTCAGCAATGTGATTTGAGTCTTTATTTGCTTGTCTATATTCGGTATCAAAAATAAAATTACCATCCGTATATAATCTTGGTTTAAAAGTAAGATCTTTGTTGTCTGAAATCACTTTATAATAAGGAATTTCAAAAGATGTACCTAATGAATTACTAGATAATAATTTTGGAATTAAAAAACCAGATTGTCTTTTAACAGTTGGATCTGGATGAAAGAATTTGGGAAAATAGAATACAGGTTTATCATAGACTTTAAGCCAAGCATTTTTATACTCTATTATTTTTTTTGTTTTATTATGTTTCACCTCTCCTGCATGCATTACCCAAGGAGGACATTTGTTATTTTTATTTTTTTTACATGTGGTAAAAACTCCATTTTTTACAATTGTTAAATCATCTTTGACAGTTACACTTGTCCCTTTTAATCTTGGATCCTGATTTACATTTCCAAAAGTTCTTTTATTAAAATTAAGATGAAAATCTTTACCTAATATTTGCTTATCCATTAATCTTACTATGGCGTTTTTAAATATATATTCATTATTATTATTGTCTAAAAATACTAAGTTTTCCCCATTAAATAATTTATCGGAAATTATAAATTTGAACCTACTAACAACAAATGAATTGCCATCTGTATCTTTCATATTAGTTTTGTAATTTGATTGTATTGTTTTATCTTTTGTTAAATATTCAATTTTATTTGCTTCAACAAAATATTTTTCATCAATACTAATATTTGTAGCATCTTCAGAAACAATTTTTTCTTCATTTTTAAAATAAGTAAAATTACTTCCTGTAATGTAAATGTTATTTTTTTTATTTATAATTACTACGTTGCCTGTAACATAGGCGATTGATTTAATCTTGTCGTAAGTAAAATTGTCTGATTGAATTTCAACACCGTTACTTGCTTGTATTTTGGTTTCATTTTTAGCTTCAATATAATTGCCATCTTCTTTAATTATAATTTCTTTTGCTTCGAACTTTAATTCATCACCATAAATTTTATCTACAGGAATAAAAAATATTATTGCCAATAAAAGTAATATTATTTTATTTTTCATTTATTCTAACCAATCCAATTGCGCATGATAAAAAAATTAATAATATAGGTGTCCACACTGAAATATACGAAGGTAAGCTGAGATTCTGCCCAAGAACTGCACTAAAGTAATTAATATAATAAATAACAACAGACAATATAATACCAAATATCAATGAAAATAGTTTTGGTCTATTATGCTTTATATTCATCATTATTATTGCAGAAAATAAAGCCATTATTATTAAATAAAAAGGGTAGGCAAAAATTTTCTGTATATGGACATCAACCTCATCTGTTGAGTAACCCAGATTTTCGTAATTATTTTTTATATTTTTTAATTTAAAAAAGGATAAAGAAGACATATCAGAAAATAGATTGTTAATTTCTTTTGAATTAAAATTTGACTCAAATATTAAATCTTCGTTAGTAGATTGATTAAAGTTATTTTGTGAAATTGTAGCATTATTAATTTCCCAATTATAAGTCTTAATATTAATTTTTTCAGCAATTATGCTTTGGTCAAAAATAAAATCTTTATCAAACTGAATAATCTCAACATTTATTAAAAAGTCTTCCTCTATTTTTTCTGCGTTGATAATATTAATTTTACTATTAATTTCATCTTTTATCCAAAGACCGTTTTCTGTAATAACAGCAAGATATTTATTATCTTTTGCATAATCGTTTTTTATATCTAGATATAAAAATTTTAAATTTGAAGAAATGTTATAGAAAATAATATTAATAAAAAATGCAAGTAAAGCTGAGGTAATAATTATAACTTTTAAAACTTGTGTATTAGTAATTCCGTGTTTTTTAAAAACAAGTATTTCTTCTTTATCAATTAACTGTATAAAAAAGAATTGTGTTGAAATTAAAAATATAAATGGAAATATTTCATAAAGTACAGAAGGTGAATTTAAAAAAGTTAAAGTTAATGGTAAATAAATATTAGAGTCTGAGTCTTTAAAAAAATTTATTTCTTCAAAAATATTCATTATAAATATTAAACAGTAAAAAATCAGACTAATTTTTAATAAGGTACTAATAAAATTTTTAATAATATAATTTTGATAAATTTTAGTAATCATTTAATTTAAATTTTTTTTTAATTTTTTATTCATAAAATAATAAGTAGTTAAAAATAAGAAAAAAGGCATTGATATAAAAAGCAAAGTAGTTAAATTTTCTTTTGTAATATATCTAATGGACATTTCGGAAAGTATAATTAACAAAACGCTTCCAAGAAAAACTTTAGCTTTCGATTTAGAATACGTAAATTTATCTTTAGAAGTTAATATTAATGTTGAAACAAATAAAGCTAATAACGGTATATAAAAAGGTAATAAAAATCTTCTAAAGAGTTCTCTTTGTAATGGATCAATAGTTTTTATATTGCAACTTAAATATTTGTAATTAAATTCTTTTACTAAATTAGTTTGCTTTAAGAATAATAAACATTTCATCAAAACAAGAGTATCGATTTCTTGTATTTTTGGGAATGTAGTGGTTTTTGTTTCAAATTTGGATAAATTAAACTGAGTTGATGAAAAATTAATTATATCAGTACTTTTTTTATCTTTATTTATAATTGTTCCTTCAGATAAAATTAAAAAATATTTATTATTTTTTTTTACAATTTCTCCTTTATCTGCATAAATAATTTGTGATTTTGTTCTGTCAATTTCATCTTTAAGAACAATATTTTTGAATATTCCATCATCGTCTTTTTCATCTACATAAAGCGTTAAGTTAGAAACTGTATCAATAAACTTTTTTTCTTTGATTAAATTAGGAAAAGAATCAATATTTGATGATCTTATAAAAGATCTTGCTAAATCTTGAGTTGTTGGAATTAAATATGATGATAAAAATAGTTGTACAAAGAGAAAAATAATTGAAAAGACTATTAGAGTGTTTACAAATTTTATTTTTTTAATTCCATTTAACCAAAATATTACAAGCTCATTTTCTTCTTCATATTTGA
>CABYVA010000014.1 GCA_902522325.1 uncultured Pelagibacteraceae bacterium | reverse complement strand
TGAGTTGTTCTTGTCAGTTTGGAATCAAGGTATCCTTGGAGTAGATATATTTCAAATACTAATAGGTGTTGGAATTTTTCTAGTATTTTTAATTTTTAGAGGAATAATTAGCAAAGTGATTATCAAAAGATTAGACAGTATAGCAAAAAAAACAACCAATAAACTTGATGACACTTTTGTTCAAGCAATGGAAGGACCTGCAAGATTTCTACCAATTGTTCTTGGTTTTTTTATTGCAAGTTATTATATGTCGTTTTCTGAAGATGGCAGAGCTATTGTTGATACTATAAATAGAACTTTAATAACTATTTTTATTTTTTGGGTTATTCATCAAGTTATAGAACCTATTTCTTATATCTTAAGTGGATTAGATAAAGTCTTAACTCGAGAATTAATTGGTTGGATAATTAAGTCATTAAAAATTTTAATTTTTATTTTAGGTTTAGCTGCAGTTCTTGAGCTTTGGGGAATAAAAATAGGCCCAATTATTGCAGGATTAGGTTTGTTTGGTGTCGCAGTAGCACTAGGAGCTCAGGATTTATTTAAAAATTTAATTTCAGGTATATTAGTATTAGTTGAAAAAAGATTTAAAATTGGTGATTGGATTTTAGTTGAAAATATAATTGAAGGAATAGTTGAAAAAATAGGATTTAGGTCAACAGTTATAAGAAAATTTGATAAATCAATTGCAATAATTCCAAACTTTCAGTTTGCAGAAAATGCAGTAATAAACATAAGTCAGACGACTAATTGGATTATTAGTTGGACAATTAATCTACAGTACGATTCAACAGTTGATCAACTTAAAACAATTAGAAATGAAATTGAAGATTATATAAAAAAACATGAAGATTATAAACCTGATCTTGGATATGCAGTGAGAGTGGATAGCTTTGCCGAAAGTTCTATTGATATGTATGTTCGTTGTTTTACAAAAACAGATGACTGGGATGAATGGTTAGCGGTTAAAGAGAGACTTGCAATTCAAATTAAACAAATTGTTGAAAAAAATAGTGCTTCATTTGCCTTTCCTAGTCAGTCTATTTATGTTGAAAAAAAATGATTGCAATTTTTTATCTAGTTCTTCAAATATTAAAACTTTATTCTTATATTGTAATTGCCAATGTAATAATTAGTTGGTTAGTTGCTTTTAATGTTTTGAACACTCAAAATAGATTTGTTTATTCAATTTTAGAAATGACTTATCGATTAACTGATCCAATTTTAAATAAAATAAGACGTTTTTTACCTAATCTCGGTACATTGGATATATCACCAGTAATACTACTTTTGTTGATTTGGTTTATAGAAATGTGTATGAAGCTTTACGTAGCACCAGTGATATTTAACTAATTTATGATTTTAATAGATGGAAAAAAAGAAGCATCAGAACTTAGAGATCAATTAAAAAAAAAAGTAACTGAAATTAAATCTAAATATAATACTGTTCCTGGGCTTACTGTAATTTTAGTTGGAGAAGATCCACCTAGTAAAATTTATGTAAAAAATAAAGAAAAATTTGCAAAAGAAATTGGAATGAATTCTGAGGTGATTAGGTACCCATCTGATCTAAAAGAAGATGTGTTATTAAATAAAATTAAGGAATTAAATAAGGATGACAAAGTTTCGGGTATATTAGTTCAATTGCCTCTTCCAAAACAAATTGATAAAAGAAAAATTATAGAAGCCATAGATTATGAAAAAGATGTTGATGGCTTTCACCCAATAAACGTTGGAAATTTGTCTTCTGGGTATGATAGTAGTATTCCATGTACTCCCCTTGGATGCAGCTTATTACTTAAAAAAGTAGAAAAAAATTTAAGTGGAAAGCATGCAGTAGTGATTGGTAGGTCAAATTTGAATGGAAAGCCTATGACACAATTACTTCTTAAAGAAAATTGTACTGTAACTATTACTCATTCAAAAACTAAGGATTTAAAAGCTGAATGTCTTAAAGCTGATATTATTATTGCAGCAGTAGGAATTCCTGAATTAGTTAAGGGCGATTGGATAAAAAAAGATGCAATAGTGATAGATGTTGGAATCAATAAAACTGATAAAGGAATTGTAGGAGATGTTGCATTTGATGAAGTTTCAAAAGTAGCAAAAGCTATAACTCCTGTTCCTGGTGGTGTTGGTCCTATGACTATTGCTTGTTTGTTAAAAAAATACTATTGATTGTTTTAAAAGACTTAATTCTTAAAATTAAAATATTTAATCTAAATGAAAAATGTAGAATTACAAATTTTAATGCCTGCTCATAATGAGGCAAAAACGATTAAAAAACATATTATTAATATTCATAAAAATATAAGAAAAAAAATTAATTTTTCATTTTTAATTTGTGAAGATGGTAGTTCTGATAATACATTGCAAATTTTAAACGGTATTAAAAAAAAATATAAAATAAAAATTTTAACAAAAAGATATAAACAAGGATACTCAAAAGCAGTTATCTCAGGAATTAAAATGGCGAGTGCAAAGTATTTATTGATAATGGACTCAGATGGACAATGTGATCCAAAGGAAATTTTAAAATTTTGGAGATCTAGACATAAAGCAGATATTATTGCAGGTTATAGAATAAAAAGAAAAGATTTTTTATACAGAAAATTTTTTTCAGATTTTGCAAAATTTATTTATAGAATTTTTTTTAACGTCAGTTTAAAGGACCCAAGTTTTGCATTTACTTTAATTCGAAGAAAAGTTTATAAATCCTTATTAGATTTTACACCTTCAATGCCAGACGGTTTTTTTTGGGAGTATAATGCTAGAGCATTAAGTAAAGGTTATAAAATTTCTGAAATTGGTATACGTCATAAAAAAAGAAAGTACGGTAATACGAAGATTTTTTACGTTTACCAGTTACCTAAAATTGCACTAATTAATTTAGTAGGACTTTTAAAAATTAAGATTGATTTGATTAAAAAATAAAAATTAAAATTTTATTTTAAAGTTTTTTTTTATGAAAATTAATAAATCTCTCTATATTTGATTTATTAAAAGTTTTATTTTCTTCAAAAGAAACTTTTTTCATAGAATAAGCGTTACTATTAGTTATTCTTGATTGAATAGTAATATTACCTTTATAAAGCTTAAGTTTAACCGAACCATTTACTTTATTTTTATTAAGATCAACAATTTTTTGGAGTTTAAATCTTTCCTTTGAATACCAGTATCCATTATAAATAAGTTCTGCATACCTTGGCATTATTATATCTTTTTTATGCATTGTTTTTTTATCTAATGTTACTGACTCGATTGCTCTATGAGCACATAATAATAAAGAACCACCAGGAGTTTCATAAATACCTCTTGATTTGATTCCAATAAATCTATTTTCAACCAAATCAACTCTGCCAATTCCATTTTTTCCAGCTAATTGATTAAGTTTTTCTAAAAGTTTAGAAGCGGTTAATTTTTTATTATTAATTCCAACTGGGTTACTACTTTTAAAATTTATAGTTACAAATGATGCTTTATTTGCTGCTTTTTCTGGAGAAATTGTTCTTTGAAAAATAAATTCTGGAGCTGAATTTTTTGGATTTTCTAAAACTTTTCCCTCTGTTGATGTATGAAATAAATTATCATCTACTGAAAACGGCGAAGCACCTTTTTTGTCTTTTGGAATTGGTATTCCATTATTTTTTGCATAATTAATTAAATCCGTTCTAGACTTAAGCTTCCAAATTCTCCAGGGTGCAATGATTTTTATTTTTGGTCCGAAATAATGATATCCAAGCTCAAATCTCACCTGATCATTACCTTTGCCTGTAGAACCATGAGATACAGCGTAAGCTTTATATTTTTTTGCAATTGCAATTTGTCTCTTTGCAATAAGGGGTCGTGCTATAGATGTTCCTAATAAATAAACTCCTTCATATAAAGCGTGACCTCTTATCATTGGAAATACATACTCTTTAACAAATGTATCTTTTAGGTTTTCAATAATAACTTTTTTAACACCTAATAACTTTGCATTTTTAAAAATTTTTTTTCTATCAATTTTTTGACCTATGTCTGCAGTATAAGCAATAATCTCAGAATTATAATTTTCTTGTAACCATTTTAAAATTATGGATGTGTCTAACCCGCCTGAATAGGCTAAGACAATTTTCTTAGTCTGTTTCATCTATTTAGCTGCAGTTTGCTTTTGAGGCTTTATATGCTTTTGTAAATCCTAATAAAGAATAATGATCAATTGTTTGAGAGCCCTTTTGATTATATCCCGTAACCATAATTCTAGATCCTCTTTTCATAGTTTTAATCATTTTTTTTTCCACTTTGTTATCAGCTATCCATGCAAATCCTTGTTGTGCAATATCAAATTTATACTTATATTTACCAGAGGTAGCTGTAATAGAGTTTTTAGTATTAAATTCATAACCAGCTGTAATGCTTATTTCGTCAGCGATATTTTCGCTAGGTCTGAAAGTTATAAACAGTCTTGCTTCTCTCTGATTTGTTTTTGGAGATTGTAAAACTGGTTTTGATTGCGCAAAACAAACTTTATTTCCATTATTTTTTATAATGTAAGTTTCCCAATCTTTATGTTTACCCATTTTTTTAATTTCTTCAGCGTTAGCTTGATTAATAAAAAATGTTATAAACGTTATAAATAAAATTTTTTTAATTATGGACATGGGTTAGGATAAATTTTTTGAACTTCATTAATTTTTTTAATAATTTCATCTGTTAGTTTTACATTTACACTTTCTATGTCAGTTTTCAACTGCTGCATGGTAGTTGCGCCGATAATGACACTATTCATAAATGGTTGAATTTCACAAAATTTTAATGACATTTGAGCGAAGTCAAGATTATGTTTTTTTGCTATTTCATAATAAGCGTCTACAGCTACACCCATATTAGGCTTTTTATATCTTGTCCAAAAATTAGGATCTAAAGCTATTCTAGAATTTTTTGGCATTTGATTGTTTCTATATTTTCCTGACAAATACCCACTGGCTAAAGGGGAATATGCTAGCAAGCCAATTTGTTCCCTTATAGAAACTTCTGCAAGACCAATTTCATAAGTTCTATTTAATAAGCTGTAAGGATTCTGAATAGACATCATTCTTGGTAGGTTATGATCTTTTGAAACTTCTAAATATTTTTTAGCACCCCATGCAGTTTCATTTGATAAACCAACGTATCTTATTTTTCCTTGATCAATAAATTCTTTAAGATTTTCTAAAACATCTTCGAATTTATTCCAATTTTCGTTTTCTTTGTGCTCATAACCTAATCTACCAAATGTATTAGTATTTCTTTCAGGCCAATGAAGTTGATATAAATCAATATAATCAGTCTGAAGTCTTTTTAAACTTCCATTCAATGCTTCAGTGATATTTTTTTTATCGAATTGATTTCCTCCACCTCTAACGTATGGTCTCATGGGTCCTGCAACTTTTGTCGCAAGTATTACTTTTTCTCTTTTTTTTGTTTTCTTAAACCAATTTCCAATAATTATTTCAGTATGGCCAAATGTTTTCTCTTTAGGTGGAATTGAATAAATTTCTGCAGTATCCCAAAAATTTACACCTTGATCTAAAGCATAATCCATTTGTTGAAATCCTTCTTCTTGTGAATTTTGCTCTCCCCAAGTCATGGTTCCTAAGCAAATAGTACTGACATCAATATCTGTGGTTCCTAATTTTTTGTAATTCATGGAGTTTTAAATATTTTTTAAAGCTTTTTATGACATCTTGAAATAATAGTAAAAGACTATTATATTACGTTGTATGGAATTTAATAAAGAGAATATTTTAAACAAAGCAAAAGCAGCACAACAGTCTACAGTGGTAATGGATGAAGGCTTAAGAGCCTACATGCTTAAAGTTTATAATTATATGGCAACTGGTGTATTGCTAACAGGAATTATTGCGCTTATCTCTTTTAAGATGTCAGTTGTAACGGACTCTAGTGGTGCAATAGCCGGTTTTACTAGTATGGGTAATGCTTTATTTTTTTCAGGACTAAAATGGATAGTGATGCTTGCTCCACTTGGGGTAGTTTTCTATATGAGTTTTGGAATACATAAAATGAGTACAGCAAAAGCACAAACTGTATTTTGGATCTTTGCAGCACTAATGGGATTATCATTGTCTTGGATATTATTAGTTTATACCGGAGCAAGTGTTGCTAGAGTTTTTTTCATAACTTCAGCAACTTTTGGCGCAATGAGTATTTATGGGTATACAACTAAAAGGGACCTAACAAAATTTGGTTCATTTCTAATGATGGGTTTAATTGGAATAATTATTGCATCTTTAGTTAACATATTCCTAAAATCTTCAATGATGTATTTTGTAATTTCTATACTTGGAGTTTTAATTTTTGTTGGGCTTACTGCCTATGATACACAAAAAATAAAAAATATGTATGCAGCAAGTGATACAGGCGAGTTAATGGGTAAAAAAGCTGTAATGGGAGCATTAACTCTTTACTTAGACTTTATAAATCTTTTCATAATGTTGTTAAGATTATTTGGCCAAAGAAGATAATTATACAGCTAGTTTTTTCCAATTTATATTTCTTAACATAACATCTAGGTCACTTGAATTTTTAAGGATTTTTCCATTTGAATCAGTTATTAAATATTTTAGATTATTGTTGGCTGGCCTAAAATTTTTGCATATTTTGTACGTAGCATTTTCGGTTGCATTTTTAAAAACGTTAAATCCAACTTGTCGATTTGATATTGTTAATCCATAATCTTTCCAAGAACCTTTCGATACCATTTGTGCATATAAGTTTAAAATAATTTTTAATTCGTTTTTTTCAAAAAAATATTTTTCCTCAATATTTTTAAACGAATTGTTAACTACTAATTTTAAATTTCTATTCATTTATTTTGTATTTATTCATCACTGGTATTTGAAAAGCAGTAAAAATAATTGTTATTGGCAACATTCCCCAGACTTTAAAATTAACCCAAAACTCTTCTGATTGAGTTCTCCATATTAGTTCATTTAGAATAGCAAGTGCAAAGAAAAAAAATACCCATCTTTTATTTAATATTTCCCAGCCTTCGTTTGATAAAAGAAGAGATTTACCTAAAATTTTTTTTAAAACAGGCTCATTTGTGTAATATTTTCCAAAAAGTAAAGCTAGACCAAATAATATATTGATAATTGTAGGTTTAATATAAATGAAGATAGCATTATCAAAGTAGATAGTTAATCCCCCAAAAAATGAAATTAATATCCCACTAAGAAGAGGTACCATTGGAATTTTTTTTTCAATAATCCAAACAATTCCTAAAGATACAATTGTTGCAATTATTAAGGGAGGAATAGCAATTTTTAAATTTTTATCACTATTGTAGTAAAATAAAAAGAATACCAACAAAGGCCCAAAGTCTGTGACAAATTTGACAAAAGATCTATTCACCACAAATATATTAACAGATTAATAAAACTTTTATATTTTTTTATTGATTTTTTTTTTTAAATATTCATATTTAAATAAATGGGAATACAAAAAGCTAAGTTTTCAATAGGTGATATAGTCAAGCATAAACACTTTGATTTTAGAGGCGTTATTTACGATGTAGATTTTGAATTCAATAATTCGGAGGAATGGTATCTTTCGATACCTAAAAATGTTCGTCCAAGAAAAGATCAACCATTTTATCATTTGCTAGCTGAAAACGATGAAATAACATACGAAGCCTATGTATCTGAACAAAATTTATTAAATGATGACTCTGAAGAACCTATTAAGCATCCTTTAATAAATGAAATTTTTTCAGGTAAAAAAGGATCTGGCTATTTCAAACCATCTAACTAAGTAAACATTAGTCATTTTTTCAACACAATTATCTCAAATCTCGGACATATAAGTTTATTACTTTATTAATTATATTCTGATCAAGGATGCATATCTTAAATCCCTTTACATTATCTCCCTCAGCATTCTTGGTCAGAAAAACTCAAAAAAATAATTAAGTTCTTTTATTAATCTTATATAGTATTGAAATGTTAAAATTATTTGAACCTAACAAAATATTTAAAATAACGTCTAAGGCACCGAAATATGTTTTGTTTTTATTTATAATTGTTTTATCAATTGGTTTAATGGAGGCGCTTTTTTTGTCTCCGGAGGATTATAAACAAAGTCATTCAGTAAGAATAATGTATGTTCATGTACCTTCAGCATGGTTATCACTTGGTATATTTTCAGTTATAGCTTTTTTTTCATTAGGAATATTTATTTTTAAAAATAAAAATTTTTCACTAATTGCTAAAAGTTTAGCACCTATCGGTTTTATTTTTAGCATAATTGCCTTGGTCACAGGTTCTATTTGGGGTAAGCCAACGTGGGGAACATGGTGGGCTTGGGATGCGCGAATTACATCGATGTTAATTTTAGCCTTATTTTATTTAATGTATTTGTTGTCCTGGAAAATTTTTCAAAATCAGGACAAAGCAATAAAAATTTCCTCAATTATTGCTATCTTAGGATTTATTAATATTCCTATAATTAAATTTTCTGTAGATTGGTGGTCGACTTTACATCAAAGTTCTTCGATAAAAATTCTATCAAAAACCTCTATTCATTCATCAATGTTGATTCCTTTAGCTATTATGACTGCGGCATTTACACTATTTTCAATACTAATTTTTTTAATGAAATATAATACGGAACTGATAAAGATTAAAAATAAAGGATTAGATAGACTATGATAAACGAAATATTTTCAATGAATGGATACGGACTTTATGTTTGGTCTGCATTTGCTTTTACATTGATAAATTTTGCATCTTTGTTCCTAATAACTAAATTACAATTATTAAAAGAAAAAAGAAAATTTACTGATAAATTTGGTTCATTAGACTCAGAAAAATTAAGAACTGTAGAGTCGCAACAGACTAACAGAAAAATATTAGAAGATATTTTAGGTTCTAAAATTTAACTTCTTTAGCTCATGTATGGCAAAAAAGTTAAATTAAGGGTACTTTTTTTATTTTTGGTAATAACAACTTTAGTTTTATCAATTTACTTAATTTTAAAATCACTTGAAGAAAATGTAGTATATTTTCTTTCTCCAACAGAAATTAGAAATTTAGCAGAGATAAAAGAAGAAAAAATTAGAATAGGTGGAATGGTAAAAAATCAGTCAATTATAATAAATTCAAATGAAATTAATTTTATTATCACCGATTTAAAAAATGAAATTAATGTAAGTTATTCAGGATCTATTCCAAATTTATTTTCCGAGGGTAAAGGAGTTGTAGCTGAAGGGTATTTAAGAGATAGAAATTTTTTAAGTGCCACTAAAATTTTAGCAAAACATGATGAGAACTATATGCCCCCAGAGGTAAAAGAGGCATTAGGAGATAAATAAATTGTTAGCAAATCAAATTGGATATTACTCTTTAATTTTAGGATTAATTTCCTCAATAATAATTATTCCAATATCACTAAAAAATTATCCTCAAAACAATGAAACGATTAATAGGAAAATTATTTCATTATCTTTTTTTCAATTTTTTTTTGTTTTAGTAAGTTTTATTGGATTAGTTTTTTCATTTATTAATTCAGATTTTGGAAACGAAACTGTTTATAATAACTCGCATACAACAAAACCACTATTTTATAAAATATCAGGAACCTGGGGAAACCATGAAGGTAGTTTATTACTTTGGTTATTAGTATTAACTTTTTTTATTTTTTTATTTCTTGTTAAGTCAAAATCGCAACCTAAAAAATATAGAATTCTTACATTACTTTTTCAACAAATTATCATAATAGGTTTTTTTATATTTGTTCTTAAAACATCAAATCCTTTTAACTATTTATTTCCTACTCCTAAAGAAGGTTTGGGCCTTAATCCAATATTACAAGATCCAGCGCTTGCCATTCACCCACCCATTTTATATTTAGGTTTTGTTGGATCTTCTGTGGTTTTTTCATCATCTCTTGCTGCAGTAGTGCAAGGATATATTTCTAAAAGTTGGGCTAATCATATTAAAATTTGGATTTTGATTTCATGGTTTTTCTTAACTATTGGAATCTTACTTGGTTCAATTTGGGCTTATTACGAATTAGGTTGGGGAGGCTTTTGGTTTTGGGATCCAGTCGAAAATGTTTCTTTAATGCCATGGTTAAGCTTAACAGCATTACTTCATTGTATTTTGGTTTTAGAGAAAAAAACAATACTTACTTCATGGACAATAACACTGTCCATATCTACATTTGTGTTGAGTGTATCAGGCACATTTTTAGTTAGATCAGGAATACTTAATTCAGTTCATACTTTTGCAAACGATCCTGAAAGAGGATTATTTATTTTATTTTTCTTATTTTTTTTAATATTTCTCGCTTTAATAGTTTTTTTCGTGTTTCATAAAAATGGAAACCATGAAACTGTAAAGATTAACTTTTTAAGTAAAGAGACATCAATTTTAATAAATAACTGGTTTATGATGTATTTTTTGTCAGTAGTATTAATTGGTACTTTATATCCTATTTTTTTAGAAGTTTTAACGAACGAAAAAATTTCTGTCGGACCTCCTTTTTATAATAAATTAATTTTACCTTTTTTAGTTCCTTTTTTAATATTCATGACATTTGTACCTTATTTAAGATGGATTAAATCTGAATATAATAAAATAAAAATTGATATAATTTTATTATTTATATTATCTTTTATAGTATCATTTTTACTATTTAAACAGTTCGGTTTTGAAAGTTTGATGATTAGTATTTTGATTCCTTTTACTTTTTATCTTTTTTTAATAACTGCAAAAGATCTTTTATCAAAAAATAAAAAAAATTTTTCTCAAAAAGTTTCTCATTTTGGATTTAGTTTTTTAGTTTTAAGTATTTTGCTTAATAGTATTTTTTCAAGTGAAATAATAATAAATCTAAAAGAAGGAGAAACATTTAGTTTTCAAGGAGGTGCTATTAAATTCCACTCATTAGAAGAAAATAATGGCAAAAATTATAAATCAATTATTGGTAATTTTGAGATATATGATGATAAAAATCAGTCAATAAAATTAATGCCAGAACTAAGAATTTATAATCAACCATCTATAGTTACTAGCGAGGCAGATATAAAAACTACTTTATTTTATGATAAATTTTTAGTTATGAATTCAGTCAAAAATAATGAATATTTTAATGTGAGATATCAACTAAAGTCTTTTATGATTTGGATTTGGATCTCAACTTTAATATTGGCTTTAGGAGGATTTTTAAGTTTTACTAAAAGATTATATGAAAAATAAAATTTTGTTAATTTCACTAATATTATTTATTTGCTTTTGTCTTGTAGTTTTATTTAAGGGGTTAAATAATTCTAATGTATATATCCCAGAAACTACTAATAAAATTATAAAAGAATTTAAATCGAGAAGTTTATTTTCTGATGACGAAATATCTTCAGAGAAAATATTAGTTAATAGCGATTATTATATTTTGAATATCTGGGCTTCATGGTGTGGACCATGTAGAAAAGAACATCCAAAATTAATGGAATTAAGTAAAAATCCTTCAGTAAAGTTAATCGGAATAAATTATAGAGACAATCTTAAAAATGCAAAAAATTTTGTTAAAAAATTTGGCAATCCTTATTCTGTCATTTTTGTTGATACAAATGGAATTATATCAATCGAGCTAGGTGCTTATGGCGTGCCAGAAACAATTATAGTTAACAAAGATAAAAAAATTATTAAAAAATTTATTGGATATTTAGACGATAAGTCTTTTAAAGAACTAAATTCAATCTTAAAATGAAAATATTAAAATTATTTATAATCATTATTATTTTAATTACTAATTTTACAAAAGGAAACTCAAATGAAAGCAAAGATAATTTAGTAAATAAAATTTCAAAAAATATTCGTTGCTTAATTTGTCAGGGTCAGTCAATTTATGATTCTCAATCTGATTTCTCCATAAGTATGAGATTGGTAATTAAAAAAAAATTAGAAGAAGGTTTAACTGAAAAAGAAATTTATGATTTTTTAAAAGATAAATATGGGCAATGGATAACCTACGAGCCAGAATTTAACAAAAAAACCTTTATTCTATGGATAATGCCAATCTTGTTATTTATAATAGGAGGTGCGATACTCTTTAATAGATTATTTGTTAAAAAATATTGATAAAAAAGCACTAATTAAATATTATTTTTATTATTATGAAATTAATTAAAAAAACAGAAATTTTAGTACTAATTGCTTTTCTATTTTTTTTACCTGTTAATGGGGAAGAAAAAAAAATTTTAAAGGACGAACATGAACTAAATTTTTACTCAGGCATGTTTGATTTTAGTGATGATGGTAAGAAATCTGCAATTTTTGGATTTCAACATCAAAATGAAAATCTTTTTAGAGATAGTTTTTTAGGAACAATTTCTCCAATAACTGGTGCAATGATTACAGCAGATAATGCAGGATATATATACACTGGTGTTCAAGCACAATATAAAATTGGAAATATTAATTTTACTCCAAGTTTTACTCCAGGACTTTACAATCAGGGAGATGGAAAAGATTTAGGTCATGTTGTTGAATTTAAAAGTGAACTTCAATTTTCTTTAGATTTGTTTAAAAATTCTGAACTTGGGTTTTCTTATAATCATATATCTAATGCTAGCCTAGGTGATAAAAACCCTGGGGCAAATAGTTATATGTTTAATTTTCTACAAAAATTTTAAACTAAAATTATGAACTTGAAGGATTGTCACAATTTTAGTGATTTTAGAAAACTTGCTAAAAAAAAATTACCATCACCTATATTTCATTACATTGACGGTGCAGCAGATGATGAAATAACTTACGCTAGAAATACAAGCGCTTTTGATGACGTTGATTTAGTTCCCAATGTTTTAAGAGGAGTTGAAGATGTTGATTTATCAACCACAATATTTGGTAAAAAATTAGATTTGCCTTTTTATCTTGCACCCACAGCACTCCAAAGACTTTTTCATTATGATGGCGAGAGGGCAGTTGGAAAAGCAGCACAAAAATTCAACACTATGTTTGGTGTTTCAGCTTTAGCAACAGTTAGTGTAGAAGAAATATCTTCCATGATTGACACTCCAAAGATGTTTCAGTTTTATTTTCATAAAGATAGAGGTTTAAATGATTCCTGTTTGGAAAGAGCAAAAGCAGCAAAATTTGACGTTATGGCTTTAACAGTAGATACAATAACAGGAGGAAATCGTGAAAGAGATTTAAGGACTGGTTTTACATCGCCTCCTAAACTAACTTTATCTAGTTTATTTAGTTTTGCAATAAAGCCAATGTGGGGAATAAATTATTTAACTAAAGGTAAGTTTGAATTACCTCACCTCCAAGATTATGTGAAAGAAGGCACTGACACTAATACTTCAATCGGAAATTATTTTTCTACAATGTTAGATCAATCTATGAATTGGAAAGATGCTGAAAAACTTTGTGCTCAATGGGGCGGACATTTTGCACTTAAAGGAGTGATGAGTGTTGAGGATGCGAAGAGAGCAGTAGATATTGGATGTACAGGCATAATGGTTTCAAATCATGGAGGAAGGCAATTAGATGGATCAAGATCACCCTTTGATCAACTTGCTGAGATTGTTGATGCAGTTGGTGATAAACTTGATGTAATTTGCGAAGGGGGAATTCATAGAGGGACTCATATGCTTAAGGCATTATCATTAGGCGCTAAAGCTTGCTCTGGCGGAAGATTATATCTTTATGCTCTAGCAGCAGGTGGACAAGCAGGTGTTGAGAGAGCTATAGAAAAGTACAAATCTGAATTAGTAAGAGATATGAAATTAATGGGATGTACCAAAATTAGTGATCTGAATAGAGATAATTTAAGATTTAGAAGATAGTGAGTTTAAAAAATTGTCATAATTTTGAGGATTTTAGAAAACTTGCTAAAAAAAAATTACCTTCTCCAATTTTTCATTACATTGATGGTGGTGCAGATGATGAATCTACACTAAGAAGAAATACTGATTCATTTAATGATTGTGATTTAGTCCCTAATATTCTTGCTAGTGTTGGTAAACCAGATTTATCAACTACTTTATTTGGGAGAAAAATTGATATGCCAATTTTTCTTTCCCCTGCCGCGATGCAGAGACTTTATCACCATGAAGGAGATATCGCTTCAGCAAGAGCTGCAGACAAATTTGGAACTTTTTACAGTATGTCATCTATGGGAAACAATACCATTGAAGAAGTATCTAATATTTCAAGTGGTCCAAAATTATTTCAGCTATATGTCCACAAAGACCGATCAATTTCAGATGATTTAATAGAAAGATCAAGGAGATCTGGATTTGACGCAATGTGTTTGACTGTGGACACTCTCGTAGCAGGAAATAGAGAAAGGGACCATAGATCAGGATTTACAACACCACCAAAATTAACTCTTAAAAGTTTAATGAGTTTTATTATGAGACCTGAATGGGTATTTAATTATTTAACTCATAAAAAATTTGAATTGTCTAATGTTGCTAAAAAAACAGATAAAGGAACAAATATTGCAAAGTCGGTAATGGAATATATTAATGAGCAATATGATCCAGCTATGAGTTGGAAAGATGCGGAGTATTGTGTAAAAAAATGGAATGGTCCTTTTGCATTAAAAGGTGTTATGTCCATAGAGGATGCAAGAAGAGCTATTGATATTGGTTGCACAGCTATAATGATTTCAAATCATGGGGGAAGGCAATTAGATGGATCAAGGTCACCCTTTGATCAAGTAAAAGCAATTTCTGATGCAGTTGGCGATAAATTAGAAATCATTTTAGATGGAGGAGTTAGAAGAGGAACTCATGTATTAAAAGCTTTAGCAGCTGGAGCTAAAGCATGTAGCTTTGGTAAAATGTTTTTATTTTCTTTAGCAGCTGGTGGTCAAAAGGGAGTCGAGAAACTACTTCAAAACATGCAAGATGAAATTAGAAGAAATATGGTATTGATGGGTTGTAAGACTCTTAAAGAAGTCGATATATCAAAAATAATATATAGAAAATAAAATGAAATTAGCAAAGAATCTTGAAAGATTAGGAACGGAAACAGCATTTAAAATTTTAGCTGAGGCAAAAAAATTAGAAGCTGATGGAAAGAAAATAATTCATCTAAGTGTAGGACAGCCAGACTTTAAATCACCAAAACATGTCGTGGAGGCTGCAAAAAAAGCTTTAGATGATGGCCATCACGGATATGTTTTACCAAATGGAATAATTGAGTGCAGACAAGCTGTAACAAGAAAAATTAAAAAACTTTATGATGCAGAAATTGACCCTGAAAGAGTAATTATTATGCCCGGTGGAAAACCGACGATGTATTATGCAATAACATTGTTTGGAGAACCTGGTGCAGAAATAATATATCCAGACCCAGGCTTTCCGATTTATGAGTCGATGATAAATTATACAGGAGCAAAAGCAGTTCCAATAGATATGCTTGAGAATAAAGATTTTTCTATAAATCCAAAAAAAATATTATCATTAATTAATGAAAATACTCGATTAATAATATTAAATAATCCAAATAATCCTACAGGTGCATTCACTGAAAAAAATAAAATAGATGAATTGGCAGAGGGCTTAAAGAAATTTCCAAAAGTTGCAATTTTAAGTGATGAAATTTATTGTAGACAAATTTTTGATGGAAAAAAAATGCCATCTTTTTTTGATTATCAACATTTATACGACAGATTAATTGTTTTAGACGGATGGAGTAAGGCTTATTCAATGACTGGTTGGCGTCTGGGTTGGGCTGTGTGGCCTGAAAAACTTGTTGAGCAAGTTATCAAGTTTTGTGTGAATAATCATTCATGCGTAAATGCTGCTATTCAATTTGGTGGTATAGCCGCCCTTGATGGTCCGGACGACTCAATTAATTTTATGATGGAAAAATTTACAAAAAGAAGAAAATTAATTTGCGATGGTTTAAATAGCATTAAAGGTATTGATTGCAGTTTACCGGGAGGAGCGTTTTATGCTTTTCCAAATGTTAAAGGAACTGGAATGAATGGTGAAGAATTTGCAAAAAAATGTTTGCATGAAGCAGGAGTGGCAATTGTACCAGGAACATCTTTTGGTAAAAAAGCATTAGATTATGTGAGGTTCAGTTTTGCTGCATCACAGGATAATATTTCGCAAGCAATCGAAAATATTAAAAAAATAGTACGATAATTGAAGTGTATTTTATTCAATAATTTTAATATAATTCTATTGAAAAAATGAACGAACAAATACAGAGTGAATTAAAAAAAATTTTTAATAGTAGATTTTCTACGTCTGAGTCAACAAGAGCTAATTATGCAAGAGGCGAAGATACTTATGATCCAGTCTTATCTAAAGCAGTAGTTTTTCCAGAAACTAATGAAGAGGTTTCGAAAATTTTAAAATTATGTAATGAGCATAAGATTCCAGTAGTGCCATTTGGGACTGGTACTTCTTTGGAAGGAAATGTTGTTGGAAATGAAAATGGAATAACAGTTTCACTTGAAAAAATGAATAAAGTATTAAGTGTAAATGCTCAAGATTTTGACTGCAGAGTTCAGGCTTGTGTCACAAAGGAACAATTAAATGAGTATTTAAGAGAGGATGGAGTTTTTTTCCCAATTGATCCTGGTGCGAATGCTGCAATAGGTGGTATGGCTTCAACTTCAGCTTCAGGGACAATGGCTGTAAAATATGGAACAATGAAAACTGTAATTACAGGTCTTACAGTAGTTTTGCCCAATGGTGATATTATTAATACAGGCAGTAGAACTAAAAAAACTTCTGCAGGTTATAATTTAACAAACTTATTTGTTGGTTCGGAGGGTACATTAGGTATAATTACTGAAGTTCATTTAAGACTATCTCCTATACCAGAGAGCATAATGGCTGCAGTATGTCATTTTTCAACTTTAGAAAATGCAGTTCAAACCGCACAACAAGTGATTCAATACGGAGTTCCAATAGCTAGGATTGAGATGCTTAATAAAGATCAAATGGAAATTAGTATTAATTATTCTAAATTAAAAGATATTGAAGCAGTCCCAACATTATTTTTTGAATTTCATGGATCCGAGTCATCCAATAAAGAAAATATTAAAATTGTTGAGGAAATATCAAAAGACAATAATGGGAGTTCTTTTAAATGGGCTAAAGATTTAGAAGAGAGAAATAAACTTTGGAAAGCAAGATGGGATGTATACTATTCTGTGAAAGCTTTGATTAAAAATGGAAGAGTTTATTCAACAGACATATGTGTTCCTATCTCAAATATAACAGAGTGTGTAAATTTTGCTGAAGAAGAAGCAAAAAAATTTGGACTTAGAGCTCCAATGGTAGGTCATTTAGGGGACGGAAATTTTCACGTAGTTTTACCTTATGATCCAGCAAAAAAAGAGATGTATAAAAAAATAAGAGAATTTAATGATTTGTTAATTAAAAAAGGATTAGAATTGAATGGAACAATCACAGGAGAACATGGTGTAGGACTCCACAAAAAAGAATATCTTTTAGAGGAGCATCCCGATAATATTCCTGTAATGAAATCAATTAAAAGAACAATGGATCCAAATAATATTATGAATCCAGGTAAAATTTTTGATCTAAATTAATACTCAAAAAATTCATAAAAATAATCAAAATGCTACTGATAGTTGTAAATAATTTATATTAAGACTAATTAGCACAGGACTCTGAAAAGCTTATGTGCTTTAATTATCTCAAGTTAATTAACTGAGAGGAGTAATAATAATGATTAAAGAAAAAAAATCATTGAAGGGAAAAACGCCTTCAAGACGTAAGTTCTTTAAAACGGCAGCAGTAGCAGGTGCAGCAGCAGTTGCAATGCCTTATGTAAACTTAGGTGCAGCACAAACATTAAAAATGCAAGCTGCATGGCCAAGTGGAGCTAACATCTTTTTTGAAATGGCAGGTGATTACTGCAAGATGGTTAGCGATATGTCAGGTGGATCTTTAAAGATTGATCTACAACCAGTTGGAGCAATTGTTAAGACTAAGGAGATTGGTCAAGCAGTTAGTTCTGGCGCAGTAGACATGGGTCACTGGGTAACAGCTTACTGGTATGGTAAGAATGCGGCGGCATCGTTATTTGGAACAGGTCCTTCGTACGGTATGTCATCTCAAGAAGTTATGGGATGGATGGAGTACGGCGGAGGAAGAGCATTGTATGAAGAAACAATTAAAAAAGTTGGTTTTGATTACACAGGTTTCTTTCATATGCCAATGCCAGCACAACCATTTGGTTGGTTTAAGAAAAACGTAACTAAAGTATCTGATGTTAAAGGTATGAAGTACAGAACAGTTGGTCTTGCAACTAACGTTCTTACTGCAATGGGAATGGTAGTTAGACAATTACCAGGTGGTGAAATTCAACCAGCTATGAAAACTGGTTTGATTGAAGCTGCAGAATTTAATAACCCAACTTCAGACTCACAGTTTGGTATGCAAGATGTTTCTAAGCATTATCACTTAGGAAGCTTCCACCAATCTCAAGAGATGTTTGAAATACCAGTTAACAATAAAACATTAAACAATCTATCTCCAGCTAATCAAGCAATTTTGAAAAATGCTGCTTACGCTGCAAATAGTGATAACTACTTTAAAGCTTTAGTAAGATACTCAGCTGATTTAGCTAAGTTAATGAATGAGCATAAAGTTAATGTTTACCAAACTTCAGACGAGATTTTAGCTCAACAATTAAAAGGTTGGGATAAAGTGATCGGTGACTTTGTAGCGAAAGACGCTTTCTTTAAAAAGATAGTAGACTCGCAAAAAGCATATGCTAAGAGAGTAATGAAGTACTTGCTGATGAATCAGCCTAATTACAAACTTGCTTATGAAAATGAGTTTGGACCTATTGGAAAAGTAAAAATCTAAATAGCACTAAAATTTAAAAAAAGGGGACCATTTGGTCCCCTTTTTTTTTGTTTGCTTTAAGGTAACAATTTAACATAAACTAACATGATGCGTTCTTACATAAAGTTTGCTGACACATTAAGCACCTCAATGGGAAAAGCTTTTTCTTGGTGCATCGTAATTTTAATGGGAGGAACTTGCTATGAGGTGATAATGGCGTATGCATTTAACAATCCAACATTATGGAATTTTGACTTTAGTTTACAAATGTATGGTGCAATTTTCATGATGGCAGGTGCGTATTGTTTATCTACAGAGGCACATGTTAGAGGAGATGTACTATACAGACTTTTTCCAACAAGAGTTCAAGGCTGGGTAGATTTAATTTTATATTTCCTGTTTTTTTTCCCTGGAGTAATTGCTTTAGCTTTTTATGGATATGAGTATGCTGCTCTTGCTTGGAAAATTAAAGAAACAAGTTGGAATAGTCCAGCACAAATTCAAATTTATATGGCAAAATCAATGATACCTTTATCAGGAGCTTTATTAACTATTCAGGGTACTAGTGAAGTGTTCAGGGCGATCATTTGTATAAGAACAGGTCACTGGCCACAAAGATTATCAGCAGATGCTGAAGAGACTGAAAAAGTATTAATGAGAACTTCGCAAAAGGACGATAAAGCAGATGTTATTTAGTTTAACAAATCCAGAAATAGCAATATTCATGATGTGCTTATTTCTATTTGCAGTCTTATTAGGTTTTCCAATTGCATTTACTTTGCTTGCGATGGGAGTTGGTTTTGGTTATTACGCCTATTTCGATCCAACAAGGATGGAACATCTTTTAGATAATAGGATTTTTTCACTACTTGTTTCGAATACATACACCATAATGGATAATAATGTTTTGACCGCAGTCCCCTTATTTTTATTTATGGGATATTTAGTTGAAAGAGCAGGGATTGTTTCAAGATTATTTTTTGCAATAAGGTTGGCTTTGCACGGCTTACCTGCATCTATGGCAGTAGCAGCTCTTGTTACGTGTGCACTCTTTTCAACAGCAACAGGAATAATTGGAGCAGTTGTTACATTGATGGGACTTCTAGCTTGGCCAGCAATGGTAAAAGCTGGATATGATAAAAAATTTGCTTCAGGAGTAATTTGTTCTGGAGGGTGTTTAGGAATTTTAATTCCACCAAGCATTATGCTAATAGTTTATGCTGTTATCGCTCAGCTATCACCCTTAAGATTATTTGCAGCTGCAATATTTCCTGGTTTAATGTTAGCAGGTCTATATATAATTTATGTAATTATAAGAGCATATCTTAACCCGTCGTTAGCGCCAAAACCTCCAGCAGAGGAAATTCCACCTAGGTCAGTTATTTTTAAGGAAGTATTAGTTTCCTTTGTGCCACTTTTTTCTTTAATAATTTTAGTACTTGGAACAATTTTAGCGGGACTTGCTACACCTGCAGAGGCAGCAGCAGTAGGAGCTTTTGGTTCTTTAGTGCTTTCATATTTTTATAAATCTTTAAAGTGGAAAAATTTTAAAGAGTCAGTTTTTTTAACAGCCAAAACTAGTGCAATGATCATGTGGCTCTTTGTTGGTTCTTGGACATTTGCTTCAGTGTTTTCTTATCTTGGAGGTCATGAAGTATTTGAACATTTTTTTAAGTCTATGGATTTACAGCCTTGGCAATTTTTAGTAATCACACAAATAATTATTTTTTTACTGGGATGGCCCCTTGAGTGGACTGAGATTTTAATAATATTTGTTCCAATTTTTTTACCTCTTGTTGAATTTTTTGGTGTTAACCCATATTTTTTTGCTATGCTTATTGCTTTAAACTTACAAACTTCTTTTTTAACTCCACCAATGGCTATGTCCGCATATTATCTAAAAGGTGTTCAGAGTAAAAATGTAGAGTTATTAGAAATTTTCAAAGGTATTATGCCATTTCTTGGAATAGTTATATTAGCAATGGTTTTAATGTATATATTCCCTGGTATAGCGTTATGGCTGCCAGAAACTTTATTTGCAGATTAGGACATCAATGAGTGATTTATTCTCACTTTCAGTTCATGAAATTGTAAATAAAATTAAAGACGGAAAATTAACATCCGTTGAAATTTGTAAATCTTATATTGACCAAATAAATAAATTTGAAAAAGACATTAAAGCTTGGGTTCATTTTGATAAAAAACTTTTATTAGAAAAAGCTCAAGAGGCTGATAATTATAGAAGATCAGGAAAAGTCACAGGAATACTTCATGGAATACCGGTTGCTTTAAAAGATATAATTGGTACTTATGACATGCCAACAGAATGTGGGACTGTTCTTAGAAAAGGAAAAACACAATCTCAAAATGCTGAAATAGTTGATCTTTTAAAATCAGAAGGTGCTATAATAATGGGAAAAACAGCAACCTCAGAGTTAGCTTTTTTAAGCCCTCCAGCAACAAGAAATCCTCATGATTACAATAGAACTCCCGGTGGCTCTTCAAGTGGATCTGCCGCTGTAATTGCATCTCACATGGCTCCACTATCAATTGGATCTCAAACAGGAGGATCTGTAATTAGGCCTGCATCTTATTGTGGTGTTGTTGGTTATAAACCATCTTATGGACTAATATCTAGAAATGGAGTTTTAAGAACCTCTTACACTCTAGATCATATAGGAGTTTTTGGCAAAAATGTTGAGGATGTTGCTTTGTTAGCAAAAGTTTTAATAAAAAAAGATTCTTATGATCAGGCAACCGTATACTACTCTGCAGAAGAAATGTTAAATGCTTGCAGAAAAAAACCTTTGTTTGAACCAAAATTTATTTTTTACAAAACAGATGCATGGAAATTAGTTGACAAAAAATCTAGAGAGTCGTTTGAATATTTTATTAAATCATTTAAAAAAAATATAGAAATCTTTGATACACCATCTTATTTTAAAGATATAAATAAATATCACCAGATAATTCATGAAACTGATTTAGCCAATAATTTTAGCGAATATTATAAAAAAAATAAAAAGAAACTTTCAAATTATATGCAAAAGGCCATAGCCAATGGAAATAAATATTCTGCAAAGGATTATGCTGAAGCAATTGATTTTACTAAAAGGAGTTATGAGTCTTATAAAGAAGTTTTTGAGGATTATCATGGAGTACTTTCGCCATCTAGTCCAGGTGTTGCACCAAAAGGTTTAAAAAGCACAGGTACAGCTGAATTTAATAAGTTTTGGTCTTTCATGGGAACGCCATGTATTTCTCTTCCTTTACTTCAAGGTGAAAATAATCTACCTTTAGGAGTTCAGTTAATTGGTGACAAATATGATGACCTTAGATTTTTAGGAGTCGCTAGATGGCTGGAAGAAAAAAGTAAGGATTTTAATGAATAAAATAACAACAATAGTTGGGTTGTCTTTTGCAATATTTTTTTTAGTCGGCCTAGCAACAACACTAACAAGATCAATGATGATTACTTTTTGGGATGTTTTGCCTGTTTACATATTGATGGGTTTGGCAATTGCTATGATGTTGTATGAGGCTTTTTTCGATAAAAAATAATCGTTTTTTAATTAATGAAATCTAGCAGTACTTTTCTTAACTTTTTTTTTATATTATTACTTGTATATTTTCTAATTGTAATTTTTTTGTTTTTTTATCAAAGAAAATTACTTTATCATCCTGGCGAAAATAATTATTTAGATGATGCATCGCTAAATCATAATATTGAGAAAGTCTATATCCCATCAGATCAGAGATTAGTTGCGTGGCATTTTAAAAAAAATTCAAAATTTAAAACATTGCTATTTTTTCATGGCAATGCAGGAAAAATTGATAATAGAATTTATAAACTAAATGAATTTTCAAAACTCGATATAAACTATTTAATATTCGCTTACAGAGGTTTTAGTGGAAACGAAGGTGAACCAACTGAAAAAGGATTATATAAAGATGCAAGAGCTGTAAAATATTGGCTTAACTTGAATAATATCCAAGATGACGAAATAATTTTATATGGTGAGTCACTTGGAACTGCTATAGCAGTGGATTTAGCAAAAGAATTTGATTTTTCAGGGATTATTTTAGAGTCACCATTCACCTCGATGCAAAAATTAGCAAAAATTTACTATCCTTATTTGCCTATAAAATTACTTTTAAAAGATAAATATAAGACTGATGAAAAAATACAGAGTATAGACTCATCCTTTTTAATAATGCACGGGAAAGAAGATAAAATAGTACCTTTTTTTATGGGTAAAAAAATATTTGATTTAGCAAAAGGTCCAAAATACAGTTTTTTTGTAGATTATGACGATC
This sequence comes from uncultured Pelagibacteraceae bacterium, assembly GCA_902522325.1. Classification (GTDB taxonomy): domain Bacteria; phylum Pseudomonadota; class Alphaproteobacteria; order Pelagibacterales; family Pelagibacteraceae; genus Pelagibacter. The sequence continues at coordinate 4,212 of CABYVA010000014.1, read as the reverse complement.
ATATGATGGATTATAGTGATAGCTTGATAGATTCATTAGATAAATTTATTAAAAGTTTAAATTAAGTCACAATCCAAACAAATATTTTCCAAATTTTACTAATATTTTTTTTTTGTGATAAAAAAATATCTTTTATTAACTAACATCATTTTATTTATATTTTTGAATAGTTCTTACTCTGAAACTAATTCTATAGAGGTAGATCAAATTTTCCATATTGGAAAAATGGATTCACATAATAAAGAATTTGTGCTTTTTTTTAAAACCAGAGAAAAGGCAATTTTAGCTAAAGGTGAAGAATTCAATTATATAACCGATTATCCCCAAGACTTATATATTTTTGATAAAATCACCAAAAAAAGCAAACCTTTAATAACATATGATTGGTTCCCAAATTACGTAAAATTTTATTTATCAAATTATGATTTTCCTGTTTTCCCTGAGGATTTTGCATATTATTTAATGAAAGATAATAATACTTTAATTATGGTTAGTGCTAATAAAAATATTAATCAAAATTTTACATTCGATATATTAAAAAAAAAACTACATCAATATTCAAAAGAAAATGAATTAAATTTTTTAGTTTCTTCCATCGCGAGAGATTGTGGATTTGCAACAATGAACGATACTTATAAATGTTATTATTATAAGCCATTGATATCTAAGAACTTAATTAATTAGTTTCGATAAAGGCTTTTGCAAATTGTTCAGCTTTAAATATTTGCAAATCATCTTCTTTTTCACCTAAACCTAAAGCAATTATTGGTAATTTATATTTTTTTGCAATTGCAATTAAAATTCCACCCTTTGCAGTTCCATCTAGTTTGGTCATAATCAATCCTGTAATTGGTATTATCTTATTAAATTCTTCAACTTGATTAATTACATTTTGTCCAGATGTTGCATCTAAAACTAATAATACTTCATGAGGAGCATGTGGATCAATTTTTTTTGTAACATTTGCAATTTTTTTGTATTCTTCCATTAAATTTTTTTTATTTTGTAATCTTCCTGCAGTATCTATTAAGACATGAGTAAATTGTTTTTTTATAGCCTCATCAACTGCTTTATAAGCAACCGATGCAGAATCAGAGCCTTGCGAGGATTTGATTATTTCTACATCTATTTTTTTTGCCCAATTTTCCAATTGTTCAATTGCTGCAGCTCTAAACGTATCTGATGCTGAAAAAATAACTTTATTACCATTAGATTTTAATATTTTTCCTATTTTTCCTATTGTTGTAGTTTTTCCAACTCCGTTAACTCCCGAAACAAGAATAGCATTTAAATTACTTTTGCTCTCAAAAAAATTCTCTCTTTCTAAGGGAGACATTAAATCAATAATATAATTTTTAAGAATTGTGTTAATTTCATCAATTTTATTTTTGTTTGGATTAATTTTTTTTTCAGCAATTATACTTTTAATTTCTTCAGATGCTGCAACACCAACATCAGATTGAATTAAAAAATCTTCAATTTCTTTTAGTGTCTTATCGTCTATTTCTTTTTTTATAATTATTTCTTTAAGGCCAGATGTAAAAGTAGAGGCACTTTTTTTAAAACCTAATTTAAATTTTTCAAAAATTCCCATTAAATTTTTATATTAATTTGATTTATATTTGAAACTGGTCCGCTCATTGAAATATTTTCACTTTCATCTATAAAAATTGATAGCTTTCCTAGTTCAAATTCTATTTCAGTTTTATTTTTTATTTTACCATTAAGTTTTGCGGCATAGGCTGTTGCACATGCTGCTGTACCACAGGCTTTTGTTAGTCCAGCACCTCTTTCCCATACCCTTACCTTAATTTGGTTTTCATTAATTATTTTTGCCAAAGTTACATTACATTTTTCAGGAAACAATTTATCGTTTTCAATTTTTGGTCCAATTTTTTCTAAATTAAAATCTTCTATATTATTAATAAAAAAAATAATATGCGGATTTCCAACATTTACTGCAGTACCTCCAAAATGTTCTTTATTGTTTTTATCAATAATTTTGTAATTCAAATTAATGGTGTTTAACGCTTCTGATAAAGGAATTTGATCCCATTTAGTTTTTGCTAAGCCAATTCTTGTTTCTACTAATTTTTCTTTCAAAATTTTTGATTCTAAATTTCCAGATTGAGTTCCTAATATAATTTTATCTTTATTCAGTTCTTTTGATAATAAATAAGCCACACATCTAGTTCCATTTCCACAGGCACCCGATGTTCCTCCATCTGAATTATAAAATTTTATATCAGCATCATTTTTTTCATTTTTTTTTATAAATATAAGTTGATCACAGCCAATAAAATTTCTATCGCATATTTTTTTTATTTGATCATTGGTTAATTCAAATTGATCATATCTTTGATCAATAATTACAAAATCATTTCCCAAACCGTCCATTTTAAAAGCTTTGAATTCCATATTATGATACTTAACTTATTTATTGACTTTTTGAAGCTCTATTATAGTTTATCGCAGTTTCCGCAAAATAAGTAATTTGCGGTGTCTTTGGGAACAAAGAGATCGACACCAGTCTGCGAGGGTTCGCCCACTGGTGCGATAACTGCTGGATTAAAATATGTTTGAAAATTTGACAAATAAATTTGAAGAAGTTTTTTCTTCTTTAAAAAAAGCGCCATCACTTAATGAAAAACAAGTTGATGAAGGGCTTAGAGGTATAAGACAAGCTTTATTGGAAGCAGATGTAACATTAGATGTTGTTAAGCAATTTATTGAGAATATTAAACCAAAAGCTTTAGGACAAGAAATAATTAGATCTACTTCACCAGGTCAAATGGTTGTTAAAATAGTTTATGACGAATTAGTAAAATTACTTGGCGAAAAAAATGAAGATATAAATTTAAATGCTGTTCCGCCTGTTCCTATGATGCTGGTAGGACTTCAGGGTTCGGGAAAAACAACTACAACTGCAAAATTAGCAAAGTTTTTAGAAAAAAATAAAAAAAAAAAAATTATGATGGTTAGTTTAGACGTTTATAGACCAGCCGCACAAGAACAGCTTAAATCTCTAGGTGAACAAAGTAATATTTTAACATTGCCAATAATTGAAGGACAATTGCCGGCAGACATTTGTAGAAGAGCAATTAGTGTGGCAAATCTTAATGGAGCAGAGATAATTTTATTTGATACTGCAGGAAGAACACAAATTGATCTTCAAATGATGAGCGAGATTAAGCAAATAGAAAGTATAATTAAACCGACTGAAACATTTCTCGTTGCAGACTCTTTAACAGGCCAAGTTGCTGCCGAGGTGGCAAAAGAATTTAAAAATACAGTTAACCTTACTGGCATTGTATTAACAAGAGCTGATGGAGATGCTAGAGGTGGAGCCGCAGTAAGTATGAAGTATGTTTCAGATGTTCCTATTAAATTTCTTGGTATTGGAGAAAAAATTGAAAATTTAGAAGTTTTCCATCCAGATAGAATAGCAAATAGAATTCTTGGAATGGGAGACATTGTATCTCTTGTTGAAAAAGCATCTCAAGATTTAAGTGAAGAAAAATTAAAAAAAACAGAAGAAAATTTAAAAAAAGGACTTTTTTCTATGCAAGATTATTTAACTCAACTAAGGCAGATGAAAAAAATGGGTGGCATTGAAGGAGTAATGTCTTTTATGCCAGGTGTCTCAAAAATGAAATCACAAATGGATCAAGCTGGAATAGATGAAAAAATAATAACAAAAAATGAAGCAATAATTTTATCTATGACAAAAAAAGAGAGAGATAATCCAAAAGTAATTGATGGATCCAGAAGAAAAAGAATTGCTAATGGCTCAGGAACAGATGTGGCCACTATCAATAAATTGTTAAAACAATTTAAAATGATGTCTGAAATGATGAAGAAGATGTCAAAAGGAAACTTAAAAGGTATGACTGATAAGGGGATACCACCAGAACTTTTAAATCAACTTAAATAAAAAGGAGAACATATGTTAAAATTAAGATTATCTATGGGAGGAACAAAGAAAAGACCTGTTTATAAAATTGTGGTTGCAGAAAGTCGTTTTGCAAGAGATGGAAGATTTATAGAAAAATTAGGATTTTTTAATCCTTTATTGCCGAAAGATAAAAAAGAAAGAATTGGATTGAATATCGAAAGAATTAAATATTGGTTGGGAGAAGGTGCAAAGCCAACAATCAGAGTTCAAAGAATTCTTGGTGAAAAAGAATTGATGCCAATGCCAGAAAAAGGAAA
>CABYVA010000013.1 GCA_902522325.1 uncultured Pelagibacteraceae bacterium | reverse complement strand
AACCAAAAATTTTTGATCCAATTCTTAAAAAAGTAGATTTAAATTTTATTGCCTCAACATAATCATTTGACATTCCCATGCTTAAATCTTTAATTTGAATCATATTTGAGAGGTCTTGCATTTTAGAAAAATATAAAGCAGGATTTTCTTCGTTTGGAGGAAGACACATTAAACCAATAATGTTTAAGTTTAATTCTTTAACACACAAATTATAAAAATTTTCTAAATTTTCAATTTCAATACCACTTTTTTGAGACTCATTACCAATGTTAATTTGTATAAAAATTTTTGGTTTAACTTTTTTTTTATCTTGTTCGTTAGAAATTTTTTCTGCTAATTTTCTGTTATCTAATGAATGTATATAATCGAATAAAGGAATAACATACTTAACCTTATTTGTTTGAAGTTTGCCCACTAAGTGCAACTTTATATCTGTAAAATCGTTTTTTATAGAAGTCCATTTTTCAATTGATTCTTGCACTTTATTTTCCCCAAAATGTTTATGTCCATGATTAATTAATGGTAAAATTTTATTCATTGGAAAAGTTTTTGATACAGCTACAATTTGAGCGTGACTTTTTTTTAACTGTATTTCTTTTTGAATAGATATTAATCTGTTAACTACGTCATGCATAAATTAGACAAAATTTACTATTTTATAGATGAATTTAACAGAAAAGAATTTGAAAATTTAAATAAAAATATTTCGATAATTTATAGAAATTATCAAACCACGCATGATTATAAAATAATAAAAGAAATTAAGGAAATTTGTAGATACCAAAGAAGAAAATTTTATATATCAAATAATCTTAAATTAGCCTTAAAATTAAAATTAGATGGCGTATATATACCCGCTTTTAACAAACTACGTAACTATAAGAATTTACTAGTTAAAAAAAACTTTGAAATTCTGGGATCTGCTCACAATATAGTTGAGTTAAAAAATAAAGAAAATCAAGGATGCAATGAAATTTTCATATCACCTATATTTAAAACAAATAAATCTAATTTTTTTTTAGAAACAATAAAATTTAATTTGATAGCAAATGCCTCTAAAAGGAATGTCATAGCTTTAGGTGGGATAAACTACTTAAACTTTCCAAAATTAAATTTAACTAAGGCTAGGGGTTTTGCCTCAATTTCCTGGATAAAAAAAAACGGCCCAAAATTAATTGGGCCGTTTTAAATACTTTTAATTAGCTTTGTATTAGAATGCTAAACCAAGAGCTATTTCAGTCTTAGTTAAGCTTCCGCCTACTGTGCTATATCCTACGTTATCAGTTTCAGTTCTTTGTGCATTAATTGACATAGAACCCATAGTGTAAGACGCTTGGATAGATTTAGTATCTACTTCTACGTCAGCTATCTCTGTTCCACCTTTAACATTTGATTGTGCATCGTATGTATCTGTAGCTTTACCATATGATACTGATAAGTTATCATTTACGTTAAACGCAATTGAATACATTTCAGTTTCAAATATACCACCTGCAGTGTTAACTACTTTAGCAGCTGTTACAGCTTCTGCAGCTACAAACTGACCGCTGTCATGGTAAGATGCAGAGTAACCAATAGCTATTGGTCCCATTGAATAGTTTGCATACCAAACACCTTCGAATGCATCTTTATCTCTAGCAGCTGATCCGTCATTGTCTCTTTCAGCACCGTAAACACCAAGTGATAAACCACCACCACTAGCAGAAATACCTAATGACATTCCGCTATTGTACTCGCTTGAATGTTGGCTTCCACCATCGTTAGGAGAAGTTCCTGATGCTTCTGGCGTATATTCTACGTCAGCAGAAACAGTCATTCCACCTAGATCGATTGAAGGTGAGTTATAGATTAATGAGTTGTTGTCTAACCATGAACCAACTAAGTTTGCAGACAAAGTTGTTCCACCAAAGTCATCAATTTCCTCATAAGCTTTTGGAGTTTGTTCATCATACTTAGTACTAGCTCCACCAGTTCCTGAACCAGTAGAAATAGTTCCTAATGATCCCATAGTTAGTGATAAGTTAGAAGATGAAATATCAAATCCACCAGCTTCTTTTAAAGCAGTGTTACCAGCAAAAGTCCAACCATTGTCTAACTCTCCTGATCCACTTACACCGAAGTCTTTGTCATTACCAAGTCCAATACCATGGTCTGTAGCTTCTGTTCCAGTGTTACCGTCAGCAGTTACATACGTAGCATTGAAAGCACCTGATACTGTCATTTCTCCAGCATTTGCATTAACTGCAACTAGCGAACCCGCTAATGCTGTTAAGCCAAGTTTTTTCAAATTATTCATAATACTCCTTTTGTTTTTATTCATATGAATGGTGGTAAAATATCAATTAATGGCTTTTTTCATGTAATTTTTTTACTATTTGTAAGCTTTTTTTTTATACTGTGATAAATATACAACTATATTAACCCTTATTTTATTGATATTTTTAATTTATCATGCCTTTTAAAGAATAATTAAAAAAAATGAAAAAAACCGCAATATTAATTATCCTATTTTTTGTTGCAATCAATCTTGCAAGCTGCGGTATATATAAGCGCTCAGATATAAAAGATAATCCAGTAACTGGTGGTGAGCGAGTTAAAAAAAATCTTGAAGAGGGAAGAGGTGCATCTTTTAAAAAATTAACTGGTCAAGGATCAGGTTCATTTGACTTTGCTTCTTCAAATGAACTTTGGAGAGCTTCAATAGATATCTTGGACTTTGTAACTTTTGCAAATGCTAGTTATTCAGGAGGAATTCTAATAACTGATTGGTTCAATTCAAATTCCGAAAAAGACAAGGAATTAAATAGAGAATTAAAAATTACAATTAGATTTTTATCAAATGAAATAAGAGCTGATGGAATAGATGTTAGTATTCATGAAAGAAAATGCTCTTCATCCAATTCTAGCTCATGTACAATTAAAAAAGTTAAATCTAATCTTGAAGGTGAAATTAAACTTGCAATATTAAAAAGAGCAACAAAATACAAAAAAGATTTTTTCAAAAAAAAAGGTGAAGAGGAACGAAAAAAAAATCCTGGTAAGTGGAAATTCTTAGACGATAAATAAAATTTATCAAAAATTGTATATAAGTCATGAACAGATATAATTTTAAAATAGTAGAAGAAAAATGGCAGACTTATTGGGACAAAAATAAAACTTATAAAACAAAAATAGATAAAACTAAAAAGAAATTCTACTGCCTGGAAATGTTTCCATATCCTTCTGGTAAAATTCACATGGGACATGTAAGAAATTATACAATTGGTGATGTTTTGGCGCGCGTAAAATCACTTCAAGGTTATAATGTTTTACATCCTATGGGATGGGATTCTTTCGGATTGCCTGCAGAAAATGCAGCTAGAGAAAATAAATTGCATCCAAAAAAATGGACTGAAACCAATATTTCAACAATGAAAATCCAATTAAAAAAAATTGGTTTATCTTTGGACTGGGATAGAGAGATATCTACATGTTCTGAGGAATATTATAAACACCAGCAAATTTTTTTTCTCGAATTATATGAAAAAGGTTTAGTTTACAGAAAAGAAAACTATGTAAATTGGGACCCTGTTGAACAGACAGTTTTAGCGAACGAACAAGTTATTGACGGTAAGGGATGGAGATCTGGTGTTACCGTTGAAAGAAAAAAATTAAATCAATGGTTTTTTAATATTTCAAAATTTTCTGAAGAACTTCTTGATGGACTGGATCAATTAAAAAATTGGCCAGACAAAGTCAAAACAATGCAAAAAAATTGGATTGGAAAATCTTTCGGTTGTGAAATTGACTTTAAAATACAAGGTAATTTACCAATTCACTCTATTAAATGTTTTACAACGAGACCTGATACTTTGTTTGGATTTTCTTTTCTAGCAGTTTCTGTTGATCATCCTATTTCAAAATACTTTTCAAATGATCCTAAATTTATTAAATTTAGAGATGAGTGTTCAAAAACTGGTACAACTGAAGAATCTATTGCACTTGGTGAAAAAATTGGATTTAAAACGAATTTGTCAGCAATTAACCCATTAAATGAAAATGAAAAAGTCCCAGTGTACTTTGCAAATTTTGTACTTATGGATTATGGATTTGGAGCAGTTTTTGGGTGTCCGGCACATGATCAAAGAGATTTGGACTTTGCAAATAAATATAAATTGCAAGTTAAAACTGTAGTAAAGCCAGCTGATGAAAACGATAAATTTAGTGTATCAAAAGAAGCTTACACTGGACCTGGAATAATTATTAATTCTGACTTTTTAAATGGTTTAAAAGTCCCAGATGAATCAATTCTTAAAACTATAGAAATTCTTGAAAAAAAAAGATTAGGGAAAAAAAAAATAAATTTTAGATTAAAAGATTGGGGTGTATCTAGGCAAAGATATTGGGGATGTCCAATTCCAATTGCTTACGATCAAAATGGAAAGGTTTTTCCTATTCCAAAAAAAGACTTACCAGTAAAATTGCCTGAAAATATTGATTTAAATTTTAAAGGTAACCCACTTGATAATGCTAAAGAATGGAAAAAAATTAAAATAGATGGAAAAGAATTAGTTAGAGAAACAGATACTTTAGATACTTTTGTAGATTCATCCTGGTATTTTATAAGATTTTGTTCTCCAAATGACGAAAAGTATGCCTTTGATTATGAAGAATTAAAATATTGGATGCCAGTCGATCAATATATAGGAGGTGTTGAACACGCAATATTACACCTTCTTTACTCAAGATTTTTTACAATGGCCTTAAATTATAAAAATAAAAATTTTAATTTTAAAGAACCATTTAGAGGATTGTTTACACAAGGAATGGTTTGTCACGAAACTTATAAAGATGATAATCATAAATGGTTAAGCCCAGATGAAGTTGAAACAAAAGATGGAAAAAAATTCTTTATTAAAAAAAATCCATCTAAAAAAGTAATTGTTGGTCCTTCTGAATCAATGTCAAAATCTAAAAAAAATACAATTGACCCAGAACAAATTATTGAAAATTATGGCGCTGATGCTGTTAGATTATTTATGCTATCTGATAGTCCCCCAGAAAAGGATGTTCAGTGGTCTGATCAAGGTATGATGGCTTGTTATAAATTTATTCAAAAATTATGGACTTTGCATGAAAAAATTAAATATAAAATAGAAAAAAAAGAAAAGAATTCTGAAAAAACTGAAGATATTTCAAAATTTACTAATCAATTAATTGACAGGGTAAATAATAATTTAGAGAGATTTAATTACAACGTTATTATTGCTAGCATGTATGAAACTTATAATTTTTTAAATCAAAAAATTAACTCTCCAATAAGTAGTGATTTATTATTTCAAAATTACAAAAAAATTCTATCAATCTTATATCCAATAATTCCACATTTTGTATCGGAATGCTTTGAAGATTTAAAAATCGACCAAAATATAAAATGGCCATTAGTAGATAAAAAGCTCTTAGTAAGTGAAGAAACTAACATCGTTATTCAAATAAACGGAAAAAAAAGATCAATTATTAATTGTAAAAAAGGAATAACTGAGGAAATTTTAATAAAAAATATTAAAAAAGATATAAAAATTAATAAATTTTTAGAAAATAAAAAAATAATTAGAAGTATTTTTGTTAAAAATAAATTGATAAATTTAATTACTAAATGAAAAAAATATTAATTTTACTGCAAGTCGTGTTGGCTATTACATTAACAAGTTGTGGAGGATATAAATCAATTTATTCTGCAAAAACCCACAATTTCAACATCACTTCAATCGAAATTGATGAAAATAACGAAATAAGTTCAAAAATAAAAAATTCACTTAAACTATTTTCAAATCTTGATTCCAAAAAAGAAATTATTATAAAAATAAATTCAAAAAAAACTGTTGAAATTACATCTAAGGACGCAAAAGGTGATCCAAAAACTTTTGCTATGACGATTCGCTTAAATTTAGAAATCGATCATAATGGTTCAAAAAGAAATAACATTTTTTCTGAAACTTTTGGATATAATAATAAATCAAATAAATTTGATCTTAAAAAATACGAGAGAAATATACAAAATAATTTAATTGAAAAAATATTAGAAAATATAACTCTTTACTTATCAACTATATAAATGATTATAAAATCATTTGAATTAAACAAAATTAATTTAGAGAAAGCTAATTTCTTTTTACTATATGGTGAAAATCAAGGCTTTAAAAATGAAGTAATCAAAAAAAAATTTGAACAAAAATTTGATAAAAATATATATAGATATGATGAAAAAGAAGTTTTAGAGAATAAAGAAAATTTTTTTAACAGTATTACTACAAAATCTTTTTTTGATGACAAAAAACTAATAATTATTTCAAGGACAACAGATAAAATCAAAGAATTAATAGATCATATTGTTGAAAAAAAAATTAACGATATAGTAATTGTCCTAAATGCAAATATTTTAGAAAAAAAATCAAAATTAAGAAATATGTTCGAAAAGGATAAAAAAAATGTTTGTATTCCTTTTTATGCCGATAATCATATAACTCTAGGAAAAATTGTTAATAATTTTTTTAAAGAAAAAAATATAGCTATATCTCAACAAAATATTAATTTACTTATAGATAGGTGCAGAGGAGATAGACAAAATTTAAATAACGAATTAAATAAGATTGAAAATTTTTCCAAGACTAAAAAAAATATTAAATTTGATGAAATATTAAAGTTAACTAATCTTGCTGAAAATTATAATGTATCTGAATTAATAGATAGTTGTCTCATAAAAAATCATAAAAAAACAATAAATATTTTAAACGAAAATAACTACTCAATTGATGACTGTTTCTTAATAATTAGAACACTTTTAATTAAATCAAAAAGATTATTTGAATTAAAAAAAAAAATTAAAAATAATACAAATATTGATGACGTAATTTCATCTTTTAAACCACCAATTTTTTGGAAGGATAAAGAAAATGTGAAAATTCAAATTAAGAATTGGTCGCTACAAAGCATAGAAAATCTAATCTATAATTGCACAGACTTAGAACTTTTAATTAAAAAAAATTCAGTAAACTCATTAAACATACTATCTGATTTTTTAATAAATAAATCCAAAAAAATTAATAATTAGATTTAATAATACTAATAATATTATTTAATTGATCAAGATCCTTATACACAAAAGAAATTGTACCAGTATTATTTTTTTTATTTTTAATTGATATATTCAAGCCTATCTGTTCGGCAAGAGATGATTCCAATTGTCTTAGATTTGGATCTTTTTCACTTTTCTTGATGATTTTTTTGGTTTTGAAGATTCTGACTAAATTTTCAGATTGTCTTACTGATAATTTTTTTTCTACAATTTTTTTTGCAACAAAACTTGCATTTTCTAATCCAACTAATACTTTTGCGTGACCTTGAGAAATTTTATTTAACTGAATCAACTCAATAACTTCTTTGGGTAGAGATAATAATCTTAAACAATTAGAAACATGACTCCTACTTTTACCAATAAATTTCCCTACCTTTTCCTGATCATAAGAAAAATCATCTATTAAACGTTGATAACCCTCAGCTTCTTCAATTGGATTTAAATCATGTCTTTGAACATTTTCAACAATCGCAAATTCAAGAGATCTAAGATCATCTGCTTCAGTAATAACTACTGGAACTTCATGTAATCCGGCATTTTGTGCAGCCAACCATCTACGTTCCCCAGCAATTATTTCATATTTAAAATTTTTATCTTTAGATTTTCTGACTATAATTGGTTGAATAACTCCTCTTTCTCTAATTGAATTAGTGAGTTCCTCCAAATTTTCTTGATCAAAAACTTTTCTGGGCTGATATCTATTTCTTGTTAATTCACTAATTGAAAGTTTATTTATATTTTTCTCTACTTTAGAGTCTCCTATTAACGAAGACAATCCTCTACCAAGACCTTTTTTAATTTTTATAGCATCCATTTAAGCTGCACTTTCAAATGTTTTTTCTTTATTTAAAAATTCATCTGTAAAGCTAAAATAGGACTTGCTTCCAGGACATGATTTATCATACAACAGAACTGGTACACCATGCGATGGCGCCTCTGATAGTCTTACATTTCTTGGTATTACTGTCGAATACACTTGCTCTTTAAAATAATCTCTTGCTTCTCTTTCAACTTGTGAAGATAATTTATTTCTCTTATCATACATTGTAAGAAGTATACCTTTGATTTTAAGATTTTGATTAAGATTTACTTTAACACGATCAATGGTTTTCATGAGTTGAGTTAGACCTTCAAGTGCAAAAAACTCTGTTTGAAGAGGAACAACTAGTGAGTTGGAGGCCACTAAAGCCATAACTGTTAGTAGGCTAAGTGATGGAGGACAATCTATAAGAATATACTCATAAAAGTCGTTAGAATCCTTAAAATATGCGCTTATTTGCTCTTTTAAAATGAAGGCTCTTTTGCTATCACCTGCTGTTTCAACCTCGAGTCCAGAAAGATCAACGTTTGAGGATATTAAATCTAAATTTTTAAATTTAGTTTTTTTTATTACATCGAAAAATTTTTTTGTACCATTGAGAACAGCATAGATAGTTTCTTCTGAGCTTTCAGAATTTGATAATCCCAGCCCTGTAGTTGCATTTCCTTGAGGGTCTAAATCAACAACTAAAATTTTTTTATTTTGTAATGCCAAACCTGCTGCTAAGTTTATTGTAGTTGTTGTTTTCCCTACCCCGCCTTTTTGATTTATTATTGATATGATCTCAGTTTTTTTCATTTACTTATATTTTTAATATTTAATAAAAACGAACCTTTGTTAGTTAAGCTTTCTTTTTCCTTATACTCAAATTTCCATTCCTTAATAGTACTCTTCAGTACTTGTTTTCCATTTTTCCCCATAAAGATAATCAAATTTGTATATTTTTTAAAATTTTTTTCTATTAGTTCTAAAATTACGGGCAATGGCTTAAAGGCTCTTGCTAGAATAGTTCCTGTGACTAAATTTTTTTCACTAAAAACATCTCTTTGAAATATTTCTGTTTCTAATTTTAGTTCTCTCGAAACCGATTTTAGAAAAATACTTTTTCGATAGCTTTTTTCATAAAGATTCATTTTGATATCAATATTTCTTTCTCTTAGTAAAATTGCCAAAACAATACCAGGCAATCCTGCACCAGTCCCTAAATCTGTACATATTTTGTTATTTTTGTCAATAAAATCAATAGCTTGCGCGCAATCTATGATATGTCTTTCCGCGAATTCGTTGGCCGATTTGGCGCTAATTAGGTTAATTTTGTTGTTTTCTGAGATTACAAGCTCTTTATACTTATTAAGGATAGACAATGTTTCACGTGAAACGTTTAATTTGATTAATATTTGATCTAATTCCATTAAGCTATATGCTTAATAGACTTTCTTTTAACATGTGACAACAAAATATAAACTGCGGCTGGGGTTATACCATCGATTCTTAGAGCCTGACCCATAGTTGTTGGTTTTATTTGCTTAAATTTTGACTTAACTTCATTTGATAGACCACTTAGCTCATCATAATTTACATTTTTCGGAATTTTCAGGTTTTCATCTCTTTTAAAAGCTAAAATATCAGCATTTTGTTTACTCAAATAACCCCTATAATGGGCTTCGATTTCTAGCTGATTATCTATTTCCTCTGAAATATTTGGTATTTCTGGCCAGATATTCCTTATCTTGGACATATCAACTCCTTTTTGACTTAAAATTTCAGATGCTGAACGTAAAATTCCATCTTTTGCTATATTTATTCCAAATTTTGAAATCTTTGATGGAGAAATATTTAAATTATCCATTTTCAATGATATTTCATCTAAATGTTTCAATTTCTGATTAAAGACATTTAACCTTTTCTTGCCAATTAAACCGATTTTTAATCCTTTGGGAGTTAATCTTTTATCAGCATTGTCAGATCTTAAAGTTAATCTATATTCTGCTCTAGAAGTAAACATTCTATATGGTTCTGCAACCCCCTTAGTTACCAAATCATCAATCATAACTCCAATATAGGCTTCTGAACGATCTAATATGAATGGTTCTAACCCTTTAACTAATAGAGCAGCATTGATTCCTGCTATAAGACCTTGAGCAGCAGCCTCTTCATAACCTGTAGTTCCATTAATTTGGCCAGCAAGATACAAGCTTTTGATTTTTTTTGTTTCAAGAGTTAAAAAAAGCTCGCGTGGATCAACATAATCATACTCAATAGCATAACCGGGCCTTAAAATTTCAACATTCTCTAAACCATTGATTTTACGGCATATTTCGAGCTGAATATCAGCTGGCAGGGATGTCGAAATTCCGTTTGGATAAATGGTATTGTCATTTAAGCCCTCAGGTTCTAGAAATATTTGATGGCGCTGCTTTTCAGCAAACTTAACTATCTTATCTTCAATTGAGGGGCAATATCTTGGTCCAACACCCTTTATGCTTCCAGAGTACATTGCACTACTTCTTAAATTTTTTGATATAATCTTATGAACGGCTTCATTGGTGTATGTCATTCTACATGAAACCTGTTTGTTAATATTCTTAGTAGTTAAAAATGAAAAAAAGTATGGATTCTTATCTGCGTGTTGTTCCTCTAGGTTTTCAAAATTAATTGATCTAGAGTCTAATCTTGGAGGCGTCCCAGTTTTTAATCTACCCATCTTGAAGTCATATTTTTTTAACTGATCACTTAAACCTGTCGTAGGCTTTTCATTATATCTACCTGCAGGAGTTTTTTTTGTTCCAACATGTATTAAACCATTCAAAAATGTTCCGGTCGTGAGTATTAGGGTCTTTGTTTGGATTTTCTTTCCAGAGTTAGTTATAAAACCATTTATTCTATTTTTAGTAAAAATAAACTCAACTACAGGATCCGAAAAAACACTTAAATTACAGTAGTTTAGGAGTTTTTCTTGCATATATTTTCTATATAGTGATCTATCACTTTGAGTTCTGGGGCCTCTTACAGCAGGTCCTCTACTTCTATTTAATAGTCTAAATTGAATACCTGACTTATCTGCTACATCTCCCATTACTCCATCCAAAGCATCTATTTCTCTTACTAAATGGCCTTTACCCAATCCTCCAATTGCAGGGTTACATGACATTTCTCCTATCGTTTCAATTTTATGAGTGAACAACGCTGTATTAACTCCTAGACGTGCAGCTGCCGCAGCAGCTTCGCAGCCTGCGTGACCTCCGCCAATAACAACAACATCGTATGACAAATCATTATTCATAATTATAATTTACAGAGGATACTCAATTTATCAAGATTTCTCTTCAAGATGCTTAAATTAGCCTTATTTATCAACAGTTATTTCCCAATACAAAAATGATCAAAAATTGACCCAAGAATCTCTTCTACATCTACTTTACCTATGATCATGCCTAAGTGCCTTGTGGCAAGACGTAAATCTTCAGCTGCTAAATCAAAACTTTCTTCATCGCATTTTTTATTGAATTCTAAAAGATACTGCATGCAACTTTCAAGATGTTGCCGGTGTCGTTCCCTTGTGATTAAAACATCATCACTTGTAATAAATTTATTTTTTAATTTATTTTTAATTTTTGAAATTAGTTGATTTATGTTTTCATTATTTTTAATTGATATTTTTACATGATCTAATTTTTTTAACTGTTCGCTTAATTCAAACCTTTTTAAATCACTTTTGTTTATTACTAAAATTGAATTCTCGTCAAATAAATCCTTTAAAAACCCTGTAAAATCAAGGTTTTTAGGCTCAATAACTACTAATCTTAAATCTGCTTCTTCCGCTCTTTTTAGAGCTAATCTAATACCTTTTTTTTCAATTTCGTTTTTTGCATCTCTTATACCTGCAGTATCTGACATAACTACTGGGTATCCATCTATATTTAAATGAGTTTCTATTACATCTCTAGTAGTTCCTGCGCTTTCAGATACAATCGCTACTTCTCTGTTTGATAGATAATTTAATAAACTTGATTTACCTACATTTGCTGGTCCGACAATCGCTATTTTAAAACCTTCCCTTATTCTTTCTCCAACCTTTTGATCATCTAATATTTTCTTAATTTTATTTAAAGTTTTTTCAGAAGTATCTTTTACTTCTTGTAGAATTTTTTTGGGCAAGTCTTCTTCTGGAAAATCTATTTTAGATTCCACATAAGATAATATTTTTACTAGTTCTTCTCTTAAATCGTTAAAAATTTGTTCTGATTTTCCTTCAATTATTTTTATTGCTTGTTTTCTTTGAATTTCAGTTTCAGAGTAAATTAAATCACCAATACTTTCTGCTTTTAGTAAATTCACTTTTCCATTTTGAAAAGCTTTTTTGGTGAATTCACCTGGTTCAGCTAATTTGCAATTTTTTATTTCCGAAATACTTTTTATAAGCGCTTGAATTACAGCTTTGCTTCCATGGACATGAATTTCTGCCATGTCTTCGCCTGTGTAGCTCTTTGGGCCAGGAAACCATATAATTATGCCTTCATCAATTAGCTCAGAAGTGTTGATATTGTTTATTTTTGTAAGGGTGGCTACTCTAGGCACTGGCAATTTTTTATTTGTTAGCAATTTTATTACAGATGATGCTTCATTTCCTGAAATTCTGATTACAGCAATCCCAGATATGCCGTTTCCACTAGATAAAGCAAATATTGTCATTATATTTTTTATATTATACTCAAGTTTTATCAATTTTGTTAAGTTAATAATCTTATGATTATATTGATAACCTCTTACCCTTAAAAATGAAATGAATGAATTGGGCTATCTTTAATTAGGCAGGTTTATTCATAGAATTAAAAAATTCAGCATTATTTTTTGTATTTTTTAATTTAGAATTAATAAATTCAATAGCATCCATTGTACCCATAGGAGCAATAATTCTTCTTAAAACGTTCATTTTTTGTAAATCATTTTTTTCAAAGATTAATTCTTCACGTCTAGTTCCTGATTTTGTTATATCAATAGCAGGGAAAATTCTTTTTTCAGAAATCTTTCTATCTAATATAGTCTCACTATTTCCAGTACCTTTAAATTCTTCGAAAATTACTTCATCCATTCTACTTCCGGTATCTATTAAAGCTGTAGAAATAATGGTTAAAGATCCACCTTCTTCAATATTTCTCGCGGCTCCAAAAAATCTTTTAGGTCTTTGTAATGCGTTTGCATCTACACCACCTGTTAAAACTTTTCCCGAACTTGGAATAACTGCATTATAAGCTCTCCCTAGTCTAGTAATGGAGTCTAATAAAATTACTACGTCTTTTTTATGTTCTGTTAATCTTTTAGCCTTTTCAATTACCATTTCAGCAACAGCTACGTGCCTTTGAGCAGGTTCATCAAAAGTTGAGCTTATTACTTCACCCTTAACTGTTCTTTGCATGTCTGTTACTTCTTCTGGTCTTTCATCAATCAACAAAACCATTAAGTAACATTCAGGATGATTCGCTGATATTGAATTAGCGATACTTTGTAATATCATTGTCTTTCCTGCTTTTGGCGGAGATATAATCAAAGATCTTTGTCCTTTTCCAATTGGACTTACTAAATCAATTAATCTTGGAGTTAAATCAGGTTTCTTTTCAACTTTTGTACTTTCAACTTCCATAACTAATTGCTTATTAGGGTATAATGGGGTTAAGTTATCGAATGCAATTTTATGTCTTGCTTTTTCTGGATCTTCAAAATTGATTTTTCCTACCTGAAGCAAAGCAAAATATCTCTCTCCCTCTTTAGGAGCCCTTACTGGTCCTTCTACTGTGTCTCCTGTTCTTAAACCGAATTTTCTAATTTGACTGGGACTAATATAAATATCATCAGGACCTGGAAGATAATTTGACTCCATCGCCCTTAAAAAACCAAAACCGTCCTGTAATAATTGTAAAACTCCCCCACCAGTAATTTCCTCGCCTTTTTCAGCAAGTTTTTTTAATATTGCAAACAATATTTCTTGTTTTCTTAATGTACTTGCATTTTCTATGCCAAGCTCTTCGGCTTGAGTTATCAATTGCTCTGGTGTTTTCTTTTTAAGTTCTTGGATATTCATATGTTAGGGATTTTGTTTAGTAAGATAATAATAATATATATACTCTTTTAAATTTTTCAATACTAGATTGGTTTAAAAATGACAATAAATATCACTAAAATTAAGATTATTGTTGGTATTTCATTTATAACTCTAAAATATTTAGCTGACCTCGTATTAGTACCATTTTTGAGCGAATAAAGACATTTGCCAAGATACTCATGATAAATTGACAACAAGATTACCAAAACTAGTTTCGACTGCAGCCATAATTGAGAAAAAATTTCTATTCCACTTAAATAAATTAAAATAATACCAAATATCCATGTGAGGATCATGGCTGGCCTCATTATGTAGAAATACAATCTTTTTTCCATTACTTGGAAAATATTTATTACGTCTTTGTTTTGGCTGTTTTCTACATGATAAACGTAAATTCTTGGAAGATATAACAATCCTGCCATCCAAGAAATAACGGCAATTAAGTGAAGGGCTTTAATGGTAAGATAAAAATTCATTTTATAATATATTTTGAAACTAAATTTTTAAACAAATTGATGTGATCATCATTATCATTTAAACAAGGTATTAAATCAAAGTTTTCACCTCCAGCTTCAATAAAAGTTTCTTTACCCTGAATTGAAATTTCCTCTAAAGTTTCCACACAATCTGAAGAAAACCCAGGGCAGATTACAAGAATGTTTTTTTTTCCTTCAGATGGTAATTTTTCAAAAGTTTTATCTGTATAAGGCTGCAACCACTGTTGAGGTCCAAATCTTGATTGAAAGGTTGTAATTAAAGGTATTTTATTAAATTTTTCAGTTATTAATCTTGAAGTTTTTTGACAATAACATTGATATGGATCCCCCTTTTCAAAATACTTTTTTGGTATTCCATGATAAGAGGCTATTATTAAATCTGGTTTCCAATTAATTTCTGATATTTTTTTATTAATACTGTTTATCAATGCATCTATATACATAGGTTCTGACTCATAATGTGGAATAATTTGTAAGCTTGGTTGCCACCTCATTTTGCTTAAAGTTTTATAAACTTCATCACATACTGATGCTGTAGTTGCAGATGCATATTGTGGGTATAATGGTAATATAATTAAATTTTCACACCCTTGATTGTGGAGTTTTTTTATAACACTTTTAATACTCGGATTTCCATATCTCATCGCATAATCAACTAATATTTTATCGTTTTTAATTTCTTCAGAAAGTTTTTTAGACTGACTTATAGTGTAAAATCTTAGAGGAGACATATTCTCTTTCTTTAGCCAAATTTTATTATAAGCTTTAGCAGTTTTTGAAGGTCTAAAAGTTAATATAAAAAAGTTTAATATTATTTTCCATAAAATTGGATTTACCTCTATAACTCTCCTATCCGATAAAAATTCTTTTAAATATTTTCTTATATCTAACCAGCTTGTAGAGTCTGGTGTTCCTAAGTTTATAATTAAAACTCCTGTTTTTCCAAAATTTACTTTAGGATGATTATTTTCCATTTTTAATAATTTTTAACAAAATTTACTAGATATTCTACCATATCAGGGTTTGTTTCTGGTAAGATACCATGCCCTAAATTAAATATATATGGTTGATCTACAAATATATCTAAATATTTTTTTGCTTCTTTTTTAATATTTTCTTTGTTCGTAAGTAATATTTTTGGATCAAGACCACCTTGCACACAAATGTTTATATCTTTTTTTATTTTATGAGGATCAATTTCATAATCAATATTTATTACATCTGGATTTACTTCTTCACAATAATTTTTATAATTTTTAATACCTCTTGGAAAACATATTACGGGTATATTTAATGATTTGGTAAATGTAACTAATTCAGATGTTGGTGAATAAACAAAATCATTTAAATGTTTATCATCTAATAGTCCTGCCCAACTGTCAAAAATTTGTATTATAGAAGCTCCATTCTCTACTTGATTTAATATATGAATTTTTAAATATTTATTTAATATTTGTATGAGATCCTTAACTTTATTTAAATCATTTAAAACATTATTAATTTCATTTTTTTTTGGTGATATTTTGTTAATCATATAAAGAGCTAGAGTCCATGGTGCGCCGATAAAACCAATTATATCTTTATTTTTTGTAATATTATTTAATTTTGTTTTTTGAATTAATTTATAAATAGGATTTAATTTTTTTTTAAAATCATTTTCACTTATTTTTGATAAATTATTCATATTTAAATTTCCTAAAGTAGGGCCAAAATTTTTTTTAAACTCTACTTTTTGATTTAAACCGTAAGGCACCATTAAAATGTCTGAAAAAATTATTGCTGCATCTAGATTAAATCTATTAAGAGGTTGTAAAGTTATTTCTGAAGCTAAATCACTATCTAAACAAAGTTTAATAAAATTTTTATTTTTTTCTCTAATATTTCTAAACTCAGGCAAGTATCTACCGGCTTGTCTCATAAACCATATAGGAGAAATAGTTGTATTTTTATTAATTATTGTATTTTTAATAGGTGTCATATTAATAGTTAATTATATAAGTTTAGTATTAGTTATATGTTATGTGAATAAAGAGTATTATTTTTTATAAACAAGTTATTCAATTTTTATTAACAATTAATTTCTATTAAAAGTACTGTATATTAGCTAATTTGTAGCGCTATTTAATTTTAATAAATTAACTGTATATTATTAGTTCGCATGTGTATTTATGTTTATAAAAATGAAGTTTTTCAAGCAAAAAACAAAAATATTATAAATTTTAAAAAAAACCTTAATAATACATAAATATATACATTTTATTCATGAGTAATACATATCAAATATATTTAATTTCAGACTCTACAGGGGAAACTTTAGATAGAATTTTTTTAGCTTTAAAAGCCCAATTTAAAAATTTCAATTACAAAGTTCATCAATATTCTTTTACAAGAACAGAAAATCAAATTTTAAAAATATTGGAAATTTCAAAAAAAGAAAAAAACTCAATAGTGCTATATACAATTGTTGATAAAAATCTCGCAAATTTTTTATTAAAATTAACAAAAAAAAACAATATTCCATGTTTTAGTGTTTTAGGAGATTTAATTAATAATTTTTCTAAAATTTTAAATCAGAAAGCCTCACATATTCCGAGCGGTCAACACATTTTAGATGATGAATATTATGATCGAATTGAAGCAATTCAATTTACAATGAATCATGATGATGGAAATTTAACAAATGAAATAGATAAATCGGAGGTAATTTTATTGGGTGTAAGCAGAACAAGCAAAACACCAACATCAATCTATTTGGCAAATAGAGGAATAAGAACTTCTAATATTCCATTAATAGATGAAAATTCAATACCAGAAACATTAAAAAAAAATCCAAAATCCTTATGTGTTGTGGGACTGGTAAGCGAGCCGAACAGATTGTCAGATATTAGGAAAAATAGGATAAACATTCTAAAAGAAACAGAAAGTACGAATTATACTAACTTCGAAAAAATTACAAAAGAAGTAGAAGAATCAAAAAAAATGTTTAAAAAATATGGGTGGCCAATGATAGACGTAACGAGAAAATCAGTAGAAGAAATAGCCGCTTCAGTTATAAAAATTTATAATATATTTAAAGATAATGACTAGTAAAATAATTCTTGCTTCCAAAAGTCAAGTAAGGAAAAAAATATTAGAAAAAAATGGATTTTATTGTGAAGTTGATCCAGCGAACATAGATGAAGAGAGTATTAAAGAAAGTTTATTAAAAGAAGGTTTAACTCCACTTTTAATATCTAAAAATTTAGCTGAGCTAAAAGCAAACAAAATAAGTAATAAAAAAGATGGAAAAATAGTAATAGGAGCTGATAGCATAATTGATTTGGAGGGAGAAATTATATCCAAACCATCAAATAGACATGAAGCTATGGAAATACTTAAGAAACTAAATGGAAAAAGGCATTATTTAATAAGTTCAGTTTGTATATCAAAGAGTGGTTTCATGATTTGGAATTATACAGACAAGGCAGCCTTAACTATGAAAAAAATGTCAGACATAGAATTAAAAGAATATTTATCTAAAATTAAGGATGAAATGTTGTACGCTTATAATGTTTATCAAATAGAAGGAGAAGGAAAGAAATTATTTTCCAAGATAGATGGAGATGTAGACACAATAATGGGATTGCCAATAAAAAAAATAAAAGAATATTTAAACAATATTGAAGGAAGTATATGAAAAAATATTTTGTAATTGGAGATCCAATAGATCATTCTTTATCACCAAAGTTACATAATTATTGGTTAAAAGAAAACAACATACAAGCAATTTATGATAAAAAAAAAATAAATAAAGATGAAATTAAAAATATAATAAAAGATGTTAAAGATGAAAAAATTCATGGCTTAAATGTAACTGTGCCTTTTAAAAATCTTGTTTTACCTTTTTTAGACCAATTAACTCCCAAGGCTATTATGACTCAATCTGTTAATACAATTTTTAAGGAGGCTGACGAGGTAATTGGAGATAATACAGATATAGGAGGATTTGACCTTAGTTTAAAATATTTTAGTGAGGATTTAAAAAATAAAAAAATATTTATTTTAGGAGCAGGCGGAGTAACTTCATCTATTATTCTAGCTTTAAAAAATTCTGGAGTTTCAAAAATTTTTTTGAGTAATAGAACGAAAGAAAAGGCTGAAAATTTAAAGAAAATACATAAAGATTTAGAGATAATAGAATGGGGAAGGATCACTGATTTTGATATTATTATAAATACGACAAGTTTAGGCTTAAAAGAAGAAGATGAGATAAAATTAGATCTTTCAAAACTAAATTCTAATAAACTATTTTATGATGTAATTTACAATCCAGATAAAACTAAATTTCTTGAAAAAGCAGAAAAATTAGGGAATAGAATTTTAAATGGAAAAATGATGTTCATTTATCAAGCTCAGTTATCATTTAAGATTTGGCATGATGTCTTACCTGAAGTTAATGATAAAGTGATTAAAATATTAAATTAAATGATTAGAATAGGTATTTTAGGAGATATCGGCTCAGGAAAAAGTTATGTTGCAAAAAAGTTTGGTTATCCAGTTTTTAATGCAGACCTTGAAGTTGCGAAAATATATAAGAAAAATAAAAAATGTTTTAAAAAATTAAAAAAAACATTACCTAACTATATTACTTCTTTTCCTATAAAAAAAAATCAAATTTCTCGTTCTATTATTGATAATAAAAAAAATCTTAAAAAAATTATCAAAATAATACATCCAGAAGTTAGATCTTCTATGAATTTATTTTTAAAAAAAAATAAAAATAAAAAATTTATAGTTTTAGACATACCCCTTTTGTTAGAGTCAAAAATTAACAAAAAAAAAGATATATTGATTTACGTTAAAGCTAATAAAAAAGAAATTTATAAAAGATTAAAAAAAAGAAAAAACTTTAATAAAAAAATTTACAAAAAACTAAAAAAAATTCAACTTCCTTTAGAAGTTAAAAAAAGAAAAGCAAAATTTATTATAAAAAATAACTTCACTAGAAAATCTATAAAAAAAGATATAATGAAAATTATAAAAAAAATTAAAAATGATTGAAATTGTATTAGACACAGAAACCACAGGACTTTCAGTAAAAGATGGCCATAGAATAGTTGAAATAGGATGTATAGAACTTAATAATTTAATTCCTACTTCAAAAAAATTTCATTGCTATTTAAATCCTGAAAGAAAAGTTTCTGAAAAAGCTTTAGAAGTTCATGGTTACAGTGATGAGTTTTTATCAAGCAAAAAAAAATTTAAGGAAGTAGCTGATGAATTTTTGAAGTTTATTGAGAATAAAAAATTAATTATACATAATGCAGAATTTGATTTGGGACATATAAATAACGAACTTAGTTTGTTAGGAAAAAAAAAAATTAATAAAGAAAATGTAATAGATACACTTGAATTAGCTAGAAATAAATTTCCCGGGTCATCAATTAGTCTAGATGCTCTTTGTAAGAGATATAGAATTGATAATACAAGAAGAGTTAAACATACTGCAATTATAGATTGCGAACTATTAGCTAAAGTTTATGTAAATTTAATTGACCAAAAAGAACCAACTTTAGATTTTAATAGTTTTAATAATGAAAAGTCAAATATAAATTTAACAGACAAGAATTTATATTATAAAAAAGTAGTTAAACCTACTGCAGAACAAATTCAATTACATAAAAGCTATTTAAAAAAAACACTTAAAAAAAATTTTTTTAACTAAATTTTTCATTATATAACTTTTCAAAATCTATTTTTTTTTCTAGTTTAACTCCAGAATAACCAGAATCGTTTAATAAATTTAGAAATGATTTTTCCAAATTAGGAAAAATCTTATTTTGAACATCGCACAATATAATTTTTTCTAAATCTTTTTTAGATTTTATTTCATCGTTAACTTTTACAATTGTTGCATAAATAATTTCAAAATTGGATTTTTTTTCATTTAATTCTTTGTCAGTAAATCTTAAAATAGTATTAACCTCTATCATTTTATTTTTTAAGGGTTTTGAATTAATGTCTATGTTTAACTGATATTTTGATATTTGATCTTTTACAAATAAATAACTTTCAACGTCTGGAGTTTCACTAGACATATCTTTGATAAATTCTGATAAAATTTCAAATTTTTCTGTCATTATCTTCATCTATATCTTCAAATTCACCATTAATAAAATCTTGTTTTTGGTTATTATTTTTTGGACTCTTATTTGGAATTTTTTTTAAAAAAATTTTTCTTGTAGGTGGAAAAATAATTAATAATCCTAATATGTCAGTAGCAAAACCAGGGATGATTAAAAGCAAGGCGGCAAAAGCCAAAGCAGCACCGGAGATTATTTCATAAATTGGTATTTCATTTTTTACTAGTTGGGACATCCCAGATCTTAAAGTGTTTAGACCTTCATATCTTGCATAAAATACCCCAACAATTGCAGTGATAAATATCAACGATATTGTGTTAAAAGCTCCAATTTGAGATCCAATTTTTATAAATAGATAAATTTCAATTATCGGAATACCAATTATTAATAATAATAATGTGTTCATTTGTCCTTAATGTAAATTGTCAGTTGAAATTAAGCAATATACTAAATATTATTTAATTATGAATAATAGTTTTGAATATATAGATATAATTCTATTAGCAATGATTGCTGGATTTATATTTTTAAGATTAAGAGGAATTCTTGGAAAAAAAACAGGATTCGAAGGAAAATTAGCTACTGAATTTCAGAAAGAGTTTACAAAAAATGTAGCTAAGCAAAAAAACCAAAATCAAAATTTTGATGAAGTGGCACAAAAAGATTTTTTAAAGGGTGCTAAAATAGCATATGAAACAATAATTACTGATTTTAGTGATAGCGATAATAAGCTTACTCGTAGTAAATCACTTTTAAGTAAAAAAATTTATGATCAATTTAAAGATGCACTTGTTGAAAGAGAGTCCAAAGGTCATTTTGCTGAAATAACTTTCATAGGAGTTATATCAGCAATTATAAAAGAACATAAAAAAATAGAAAATAATTTGGAGGTTACGGTTGATTTTGTTAGTGAATTAATCACATGTATAAAAGATAAAGATAAAAAAATCATATCGGGTGATCCTGAAAAAGTTAAAAAAGTTTATGATACTTGGAAGTTTTCAAAAGACTCAAGATCAGCAAGTCCTAATTGGTTATTAATAGATACACAGAATTAATTGAATAAAAAACTTTCAAAAAAAGATAGAAAGGATTGGGAAGATTTTATAAATAGTAATGAAAAAATTCAAAATAAAGATTTATCGATATCAATAAAAAAAAATAAAAATTTATTTAAAGTCATTGATTTGCATGGCTTTTCTTTAGAGGATGCAAATAAAGCTATTAAAGATTTTATTGAGCAATGTTATTTAGAAGGAGTTAGTAAAATTAATATTATTACAGGAAAAGGGTCTCGCTCAAAAAATAAAGATGATCCTTATCAATCTGAAAAACTTGGAATATTGAAATATTCTATTCCTGATTATATAAAAAATAATACTAATTTAATGAGAAAAATTAAAGAAATTGATTATGATTCTATAGGCAATCCAAACGAAGGAAGTTTTAATATTTTTTTAAAAAAAAAATAGTAATACATGATAAAATTTAAAAAAAAGGCTTTTAAGCCAAGAATAAAAGCTAGAATTAGAAGAAGCAAAATAGAAATAAATAAAAATGTCAAAAATATTTTTGACTGGATAAAAGGTGCAGAAATTATTGAATTAAATATGTGCAATACCGACGAAGACCCTGTAAGACCTGAGTTAAATAATGATTTCAGAACTAGTTATGGCAGAAAAATATATGGAGTTAAATATAAAGATGAAATACACGCTGTAATGTGTTTTGCTTTCACTAACAAAATTCCAAAAACTGTAAAAGAATTAGATCTGTTAAGTAAAGATGCCTTTTTGCAAAGCGTTAGAAGAGACCAAAAAGTTGGGCAAATTGCAATTGCTTATACTGTTTGGTCAAAAAAGAAAGGTGGTGGTAAGCTGATTGTTAAGGAAGTATTTAAAAAAATAAAAAAATCAAATCATTTAAATCGTCTGGTAACATTATCCCCACTTACTGAAATGGCAAGAAAATTTCATTTAAATAATGGAGCTGTTGAAGTTCAGGTAAATGAGAATACTCAAAATTTCGAATATAAAATTACAAAATAAACTTAGATAAATCAGTATCTTTAACTAATTCACCAAGATTTTTTACTACATATTTAGAATCTACTATAATTTTTTCTCCAGATTTATCAGTAGCTGTGAAACTAATTTCATCTAAAACTTTTTCTATAATAGTATGCAGCCTTCGTGCACCTATATTCTCTATCGTAGAATTAACTTCAGTTGCAAGATTAGCTATAGTATCTATACCATCCTCAGAAAACTCTAAATCTACATTTTCTGTTTTTAAAAGAGCTTTGTATTGTTTTATTAAACTATTATCTGGTTCTTTTAAAATTCTTTTAAAATCATCACTAGTTAAAGCATCGAGTTCAACTCTTATCGGTAGTCTTCCTTGTAGTTCTGGCAAAAGATCTGAAGGTTTAGCTAATTGAAATGCGCCAGATGCTATAAACAATATATGATCAGTTTTTATTGGGCCGTATTTGGTGCTTACAGTTGTTCCTTCAATCAATGGTAATAAATCTCTTTGTACACCTTCTCTTGAAACATCGCCACCAACTCTGTCTGTTCTTGCAGAGATTTTATCTATTTCATCTAAAAAAACTATTCCATTATTTTCAGTAGAATTTTTTGCAGATTTTATAATTTTATCTTGTTCAATTAATTTATCCGACTCCTCATTTATAAGAATTTCATGAGATTCTTTTACGGTCATCTTTTTCTTTTTTGATTGATTTCCCATAGATTTACCCAGCATTTCACCAATGTTGATCATTCCAACATTTGCTCCGGGCATTCCTGGTATTTCGAAAGATGGCATCGTGTTGTTTTCGCTAACTGCTATTTCAATTTCATTGTCATCTAAATCACCACTTCTAAGTCTTTTTCTAAAACTTTCTCTTGTTGCAATGCTTGCTTTATTTCCAACTAAAGCATCAAGAACTTTTTCTTCAGCTTGCTTCTGTGCTTGTGTATAGACCTCTTTTCTTCTTTTAACTTTTTCCATTGAGATTGCAATTTCTAATAAATCTCTAACAATTTGCTCAACGTCTCTTCCTACGTAGCCAACTTCTGTAAATCTTGTTGCTTCCACTTTAGTAAAAGGAGCTTCCGCAAGTTTAGAAAGTCTTCTTGAAATTTCAGTCTTTCCTACTCCTGTTGGACCAATCATTAAAATATTTTTAGGCAAAACCTCATCTTTCATTTCATCTTTTAATGCTTGTCTCCTCCATCTATTTCGTAAAGCTATAGCCACTGCTCTTTTTGCTTTATTTTGACCTACAACATATCTATCTAACTCAGAAACTATTTCTCTTGGTGATAATGAACTAACAAAAGAATTTTTTTCTTCTTTATTTTTGTCTTTTGGTACAAATGTTTTGATATTAGATTTTTCCATTAAATTTTTTCTATTTTAATATTATTATTTGTGAAAACACATATGTCTGATGCAACTTGTATTGATTTTTTTGCAACTTCTTCAGCATTTAAGTTTGTATCTATCAGCACTTTAGCTGCTGCTAATGCATAATTTCCTCCAGAACCAATACCAATTACATTACCTTCTGGCTCTAAAACATCACCAGTGCCAGATATAATAAAACTTTTTTCTTTATCACCTATTGCCATCAATGCTTCTAATCTTCTTAAATATTTATCTGTTCTCCAATCTTTAGCTAACTCAACAGCTGCTCTTGTTAAATTTCCAGCGTGCTTTTCTAATTTTGCTTCTAATCTTTCAAACAATGTTAAGGCGTCCGCAGTTGAACCTGCAAATCCGGCAATAACATTTCTTTTTTCAATTTTTCTAACTTTTGTTGCAGTGCTTTTAATTATAGTATTTCCCATACTAACTTGCCCATCGCTAGCTACCACCACATCGTTATTTTTTCTTACTAATACTATTGTAGTCATGCCTATTAGATGGATATTAAATTTAATAGTTCAAGTGTAGGATTACTAATATTGATATAATCAAATAATCTATATATACCTATCTTAATTTATGAAACGAAAAGCTAAAATTAGCCGCAAAACTAAAGAAACTAAAATTGATGTTGAAATCAATATTGATGGAAAAGGGAAATATAAGATTAAGACAGGAATTGGCTTCTTAGACCATATGTTAGAACAGCTTTCAAAACATTCTTCCATGGATATTAATGTAAAGGCTAAAGGTGACACACATATAGATCTTCATCATACGACTGAAGATACTGGTATTGCGATTGGTGAATGTTTAAAAAAGGCTGCAAACAAATTTATTGGTATAAAGCGTTATGCTCACGCTATGATACCTATGGATGAGACATTGACTAGAGTCGCAGTGGACGTATCAAATAGACCATATTTAATTTGGAAAGTAGATCTTAAAGTAGAGAAACTTGGCCAGATGGATACAGAATTGTTTAAAGAGTGGTTTCAAGCTTTTTCGCAAGCTGCTGGAATAACTTTGCACATTGAGAATTTATATGGAGACAATAGTCACCACAAAGTTGAGTCCTGTTTTAAGGGGCTGGCTAGATCATTAAGGACAGCCTTGGAACTAGATCCAAAAAATAAAAAAGTAATACCTTCTACAAAAGGTTCATTATAAAAAATTAATGAATATCGCAATTGTTGACTATAAATCTGGCAACATAAGTTCTGTTATTAATTCATTTAAAGAAGTTGCTCAAAACAA
This sequence comes from uncultured Pelagibacteraceae bacterium, assembly GCA_902522325.1. Lineage (GTDB taxonomy): Bacteria > Pseudomonadota > Alphaproteobacteria > Pelagibacterales > Pelagibacteraceae > Pelagibacter. The sequence goes on along the minus strand of CABYVA010000013.1, from coordinate 5,469 downwards.
GGTAAGAGTTGAAGTCACTTCTGATTTAAAAAAAATTAAATCAAGTGATAAAGTAGTTTTGCCAGGACAGGGATCATTTAAAAGCTGTGTAGATGCTTTAAACAAAATTGATGGTCTTACAGAAACACTTAATGAATTTGCAGTAACTAATAAAAAACCTCTTCTTGGAATTTGTGTAGGTTTACAAATGTTTGCAGATATTGGCTATGAAGAAACAGAAACAAAAGGTTTAGGTTGGATTTCAGGAAAGGTTTCTAAAATTGATAACCAAAATGGAAAATTTAAACTTCCTCACATTGGTTGGAATCAAATTAACATTGTTAAAGAAAGTAAAATTTTTAAGGATATAAAAAATAATTCTCATATGTATTTTGTTCATAGTTATGAATTTATTCCAGGGGATAAAAATGTGATATCAGCAACAACTGATTATTCTTCAAATATTGTTTGCTCTGTTGAAAAAGAAAATATCTTTGGAACGCAATTTCACCCTGAAAAAAGTGATAAATTAGGATTACAAATTATTAAAAATTTTATAAATTTATAGTATGAAAAAATTCTTTGCAATAATCTGTTTATTTCTACTCAACTTTTCAAATACATTTGCTGAGGTAATAAATTTAGATTGCAAGGTATTCTTTCCTGACAATTCATCACTAGATAAAAGCTGGTCATTGGATACTAAAAAAAAAAATTATTGGAGTAAATTTACTCAAAATCATATTTCTTGGGTAGAGGTAGTTTTACCAGAATATAATAATTCCGGAAAATATAGCTATACTTACTATTTAGCTGACAGAAGGAATGGGAATTTGTTAATCGAATTTAGTTATGACATAGATAAGCCAGTTGAAAAAAACCATTCAAAGTTAGCAATAGAGCATACTTTGAGAGGAAAATGCGAAAAAGGGAGTGGAAAAAAACTTTTTTAATTAGATTGTGAAAATATTTCCGGCCATAGATATTAAAGATAAAAAGTGTGTGAGATTAGTCAAAGGCGACTTTGATAATAAGACTGAGTATGAAACTTCTCCAATTGATCAAGCAGGAAAATATAAAGAACATGGTTTTAAAAATTTACACATTGTTGATTTGGATGGGGCTCTGACTGGTGAAACAACTAATCAAGATATTATTAAGGATATAATTGTTAAATTTGATTTAAAAGTTGAGATAGGTGGTGGTATTAGAAATTTTGATAGTATTCAAAAATATATCGATGCCGGTGCTGAAAAAGTAATTTTAGGAAGCGCTGCTATCAAAGATAAAAATTTTTTAAAAGAAGCATGTGAAAAATTCCCAAATAAAATTGCCCTAGGTTTAGATGCTAAAGATGGATATTTATCAGTATCAGGGTGGAAAGAAAATTCTAATCAATTAACTTTAGATTTTTTAAAAGAAGTAAATGATTATGGTGTTAGTAGATTGATTTATACCGATATTAATAAGGACGGAACAAAAGATAGTCCGAATTTTGAAGAAACAGCAAAAGTTGCAGAGATATCAAATTGTCCTGTAATTATATCGGGAGGTGTTTCATCAATTAATGATATCAAAAAAGCAAAGGATTTAAAAAATATTGAAGGTATAATAGTTGGGAAAGCTATATATGATGGTGATATCGATTTAAAAGATTTAGTAAAAGAAGATGCTTAAAAATAGAATTATACCTTGCTTAGATGTAAAAAATGGACGTGTAGTAAAAGGCATTAACTTTGTAGATTTAAAAGATGCTGGTGACCCAGTTGAACAAGCTAAAATTTATAGCGATGGTGGTGCTGATGAAATATGTTTTTTAGATATAACTGCTTCTAACGAAAATAGAGATACCATTTATGATGTTGTAGAAAAAACTTCTAAAAAATGTTTTGTACCTTTGACTGTTGGCGGAGGTATTAGGAGCGTTAATGATATAAATAAACTTTTAAATTGTGGGGCAGATAAAGTTTCAATTAACACGGCAGCTGTTCAGAATTCAGAAATTGTAGTTGAAAGTTCTAAAAAATTTGGATCTCAATGCATTGTAGTTGCGATTGATGCAAAAAAAAATGGAAACAAATGGGAAGTATTTACTCATGGAGGAAGAAACAATACTGGAATAGATACATTAGAATTTGCTAAAAAAATGGAAGAGAGCGGTGCTGGAGAATTATTAGTTACTTCTATGGATAGAGATGGAACTCAAGTTGGATACGATATTGATTTAATGTCTAAGATATCTTCTAAAGTTAATATACCAATTATAGCGTCTGGAGGAGTTGGAAATTTAGATCACTTAGTAGATGGAATTGTTAAAGGTAAGGCAAATGCAGTTCTAGCTGCATCTATATTTCATTATGGGAAATATTCAGTTAAGGAAGCAAAACAGTATTTAAATTCAAAAAAAATACCTGTTCGATTATAAAATATTTAATGATAAAAAAATATAGAGAAGAAGTAGATGGTTTAAGGGGACTGGCCGTTCTAGGTGTAATATTTTATCATGCTGAAATTTTAATCAATAATAAAAATATATTTTCTGGTGGTTTTTTAGGAGTAGATATTTTTTTAGTAGTATCTGGATTTCTTATTACAAGAATTATTAATAATGAATATCTTTATGAAAAGACTTTTACGTTTAAAAATTTTTATGAGAGAAGAATTAGAAGATTAGTACCAGCTTTATTAATTGTAATAATTTTATCTACTATATTTGCATATTTTATTTTACTTCCAAATCAATTTATCTATTTTTTAAAATCTGCATTTTCTTCAATTTTTTTCTTTTCTAATCTTTTTTTTCATTACACAGGAGAGTCATACGGACAAAGTATACTAACAACAATTCCATTATTACATACTTGGTCTTTATCTCTTGAAGAACAATTTTATATTTTTTATCCAGCTTTTTTAATTTTACTTTTTAAATATGGAAAAAATAAAATTAATATTAGTTTGATAATACTTTTATTAATCTCAATTTTATTTTCTCTATCAATTAATAAAAATCATGGATCTTTTAACTTTTATATGCTCCCTAGTCGTGGTTGGGAATTTATTGTTGGTGGATTGCTTGCCATAAATGAGGGTAAAAAAACTTATAATTTTAATAATAATATTAAAAATTTTTTATCTTTTTTAGGATTTTTCTTAATTTTATATTCATTTATTTTTTTTGATAATGTTAGTGAACATCCAGGATATAAGACGATTTTGCCTGTATTTGGAACTGCATTAATTTTATTCAGCTCACATTCTAAAAATTATATTAATATTATTTTATCAAATAAAATTTTAAAAAACTTAGGTTTAATATCTTACTCATTATATCTTTGGCATCATCCAATTTTTTCTTTTAGTAAAATAATTGGATTAAACGAACATAATATTTTGATTAAATTTTTATTATTTTTAGTTTCTATAATTTTTGCTTATTTAAGTTTTAAGTACGTTGAAAGTGTATTTAGAAAAAAATATTTTTCGTTTAATAAGATTTTAATTTTTTTTTCTACAACGACAGCAAGTTTTTTTTTATTAAGTTATTTTTTAATTCCTTATCAAACAAAAAATTTTCCAAATATAACAAAAGATCTTTATGAAAAAACATGGTTTACAACAAAACAATACTTCAAACCGTGTTTTCAGAGAAAAAAATATTTTTGCGAGTTCAATGTAAATTCTCAAAATCAAAATGTATATTTGGTTGGTGACTCGATCATGGCATCTATTCAAGAAGAATTGAAAATAAATTTATTAAATAAAAATTTAAATTTTATTCCCATGACAAATGCGGGTTGTGATTTTATAAAAAGAGATCAAACTATTTCTACGACCAATATATGTAATAATAAAATTTATGAGTTAAGAAAAAATAAAATTTTAGAAACTACAAATGGTACAATAATTATCCACTTAAATTATAAAAAAAAACTTTCAAACCTAGAAAAGAAAACATTTTTAAATGAAATTAATAATTTTTTAGAATTAGGACACAAAATTATATTTATTTATCCAATTCCTCATCTAGAACAAAATGTCTCTGAAGAAATTTATAAAATTTTTAAAACTTCCAATGAACATTTGCAAAACTATTTAAGTAATTATGAAAATTATATTTCAGTCGATTATTTACAATTTAAAAAAGATTCAAACCATATATCTAAATTTTTAGGTTCAATTAGCCACAAAAATTTGTATTCTATTTATCCACATAATGTTTTTTGTAGTAAAAAAAAATGCTTTGGACACAGCAAAAATGATATATTTTATGTGGATGGATCACATTTATCTAAGATAGGTTCTAATTTAGTTAATAAAGAACTATTAAATATAATAAATAAAATTTATAAATAGAGTTTATGAATAGTACAATAAAAGATTTAGTAGAAGCTATTAAAAAAAGAAAAGCGAGCAAGTCTGATAAATCCTATACTTATTCACTTTTGAATAAAGGATTGGATAAATGTACTGAAAAATTAGAAGAAGAATTTTTTGAGTTTAAAAATGCAACTAAAGATAAAAATAATATTATTCATGAAGGAGCTGACTTAATTTATCACTTACTTGTAACTTTAGAGTCAGCTAATGTTAACTTTGAAGATATACTAAAAGAACTAGAAAGAAGAAAAGGTCAATCAGGCCTAGAGGAAAAGAAAAATAGAAAATGACCTATGATAAAAACAACATATTTGCCAAAATTTTGAGAGGTGAAGTTCCTTGTGAAAAAATTTATGAAGATGAGTATGTTCTATCTTTCTATGATGTGAATCCACAAAGGAAAATTCATGCGTTAGTGATACCTAAAGGAAATTATATAAATTTAGACGACTTTAATGCTAAAGCGACTGATAAAGAAATTGTTGGTTATTTCAAAGGAATATCAAAAGTAGCTAAAAAATTGGGAATTTCAGTTGATATTGGTAAAGGATATAGGACTATATCAAATTTAAGTGATCATGGAGGGCAAGAAGTCCCTCATTTACACTTTCATTTACTTGGAGGTGAAAACGTTGGCAAAATGTTAAATGACTGAAGAAATTTTTAGAAATTATTTAGAAATAAATTCTTTAAGCGAATTAAATGAAGTAAAAGTGCCATCTAATAATTATTCTTTAGATTTAGTTAATCCAAAAGATTTTCAATTAAATAAATTTTTTTATAAACAAGTTGGGAAAAAATATAATTGGTTTGATAGATTAGTATGGAATGATCAAAATTGGATAAATTATATTTCAAAAACTTATGTTTCGACTTATGTATTAAAATATAACAAGGATTTAGTTGGTTTTAGTGAATTGATTTTAGATCAAAAAAAGAATGAGATAGAAATTGCATATTTAGGAATTTTAGAAGAATATTTTGGAAAAAAACTAGGAGGATTTCTTTTGAGCGAATTAATTAAAAAATCTTTTTCATTTAATATAAAAAGAGTTTGGGTACACACATGTTCTTTAGATCATAAATATGCTTTAAAAAATTATTTATCTAGAG